>CP060501.1:3891198-4216053 GCA_024760545.1 Nitrospira sp. | reverse complement strand
ACCCACCGTTGAAGGAACGTGCGTCGAGTGAGCAAAATGCCCGCCGGAATGGCAAGGGCCGAGGCAATCGCCATGGAGAGGCTCACCAGGAACAGGTGTTCAAGCGTCAAATCGAGTATGTCGCGCGCCAACGCGGAAGACATCAGATCGTCTCTTTCCACTTCTCCTCGATGCACGTATGAAAGGCCCGAGCTTCCTTCCCGTCGGCCTTGAGGAACTCGGAGCGTCCACCCAGGAAAACCAATCGACCATTGTGAAGCACCCCGATACGGGTACCCAGTAACAACGCTTCGCGGACATCATGGGTGACGAGCAGAGCTGTTTTCTTGAACCGATCGCGCAGGTCGAGGAACTGCTGCTGCAGTTCCACACGGGTCACCGGATCAAGCGCGCCAAAGGGTTCGTCCAACAGCAACAACGGAGGATCTGCTGCGAGTGCGCGGGCGACCCCCACCCGCTGACGTTGGCCGCCGGACAACTCGCGGGGATAGCGCGTGGCGAAATGCACCGGCGGAAGCCCGAGCTGAGTCAGCAAATACTTGACGCGTATGTCGATGTCGCGGAGCTCCCAACCTTCAAGACGCGGAACCAGTCCGACATTGGCAGCCACAGTAAAATGTGGAAAGAGGCCCGCATCCTGAATCACGTACCCAGTGCGTCGCCTCAGCCGGATCAGGTCACAGGCGGTCGTGGATGTCCCCTCGATCATGACAGCACCGGCGCTTGGCAGTAGCAAGCCATTCACCATTTTCAAGGCGGTGGTCTTGCCAGAGCCGCTACGACCTAGGAGCACGAGGGTCTCGCCAGCTTCGACGTCGAAACTGAGATCGTTCAGAATATGTTTCTGACCGATGCGAGCCGAAACTTGTCGGAACGAGACAAGAGGACTCATGCGCTTAACCGGAGGCGAGGTATTCGTGAACGAACTGCACCGCCATCGCTCCCTCCCCCACCGCAGAGGCCACGCGCTTGGTGGAACCGAGCCGCACGTCCCCCGCGGCGAAGACGCCAGGACGGCTAGTCTCGAGCAGGAACGGCTCCCGGTGGGCAGTCCAGAACGGCGAGGCTGACACCA
The DNA here is from genome assembly GCA_024760545.1 of Nitrospira sp. Lineage (NCBI taxonomy): Bacteria > Pseudomonadati > Nitrospirota > Nitrospiria > Nitrospirales > Nitrospiraceae > Nitrospira > Nitrospira sp. The sequence goes on along the minus strand of CP060501.1, from coordinate 4,214,978 downwards.
GTCGCCCAGTCTTTATGAAACCCTTAGAGTCGGTCTCTATCTCAGCGGGCAACCAATTGGTGCAGGGGATTGCCCCGATAAAGGTAAAGAGGGCAGAGGTCTGGACCGTTCGTGTCTCGCCAGTGCGGAGGTTCTTGATTTCGACGGCTTCCAGCCACTGGTCTCCTAGCATGCGGCAAATCTCCGCATCGGGCAGTACCTCGACGTTGTCGGCGCCCTCGATGCGGTCCGCCAGATAGCTGGACATATTTTTACGCAGGTCCCCTCCGCGAAGAAGTAAGAATACCCGCAGGGTCTGTTCCGAAAGAAACATGACGGCTTGTCCGGCTGAATTTCCTCCCCCTACCACAATGACCTCCGAGCCCCGACAGAGCTGCAACTCTGTCGTAGTGGCAGCATAGTAGACGCCCAAGCCCTCGTACTGCTCACGCCTTGGAACATCCAGCTTGCGATACTCAGCCCCCGTCGCAATCAACACGCATCGAGTCGAGACATGCTCGTCAGCGTCGAACCAGACGACGGTCTTGTCGTTCTTGTACTCCAAGCGTGCAACCTGGGTGGGAGACGAGAACTGGGCGCCGAATTTCTGGGCTTGCAAAATGGCGCGGTTCGCAAGGTCTGAGCCGGAAATGCCGGTCGGGAAGCCGAGGTAGTTCTCGATCTTGGAGGACGTGCCGGCCTGTCCGCCCGGAGCGGTCGCGTCGATCACGACGGTGGCGAGCCCTTCTGATGATGCATACACGGCTGCGGCCAACCCCGCCGGACCCCCACCAACAACCACCAAGTCATAGACCTGTTGTCTCAGCGGCCGTCTGACTCCGATGAGGTCGGCCAATGCTCGGGTCGTTGGATTTCGTAGTAACGGCTCGGATCCGAAGACGACCACCGGAGTTTCAGCCTCGCTGAGGCCAAAGCTCCGTAGCAGTGCGCCCACTTGAGGGTCATGATCCACATCGATCCAGGTGAACGGCACCTGGTTCCTGGCGAGGAAGTCACGAATACGGAAGGTGTCGCGCGAGGAGCCAGCCCCGAGTACTCGGAGTCCTTGAAAGTCCGACGCCACCAGCAATTCGCGCCGCGCAATAAATGCGCGAAGCAGCAACTCGCCGAGTGCCGGCCGCTCGCCCATGATGCGCCTGATGTCACTGGGCGCGATCTCGAAGACCTTGGTGTCGCCACGAGCCACCGCACTGATCAGCGCAGGCCGGCCAGTCACCAAACTGACATCGCCGCCGAAAGCATGGACTTCGTGCAGGGTGACTGCCTTGGGCTCGCCGCTCGAATGCTCCAAGATCTCCACTGCGCCGCTCTCGACGACGAAGAATTTGTAGTCACGATCGCCTGCCTTGAACAGGTGCTCCCCGTCACGCAAGCCCCGGTGCGTGCCGAACTTGGCCAGCGTGGCGACTTGAACGTCGTCGAGGGTGGGAAAGGCGACCGTGGACAAGTTGTGGTCGGCCATGTCTCAACCTCCTCATGAGGACAAAGAGCCTGACTCTCTACTGCAAGAACGGCACGACACGCGCCGGCACGTCCAGATCCATATGATCAACGTAACACCAGGCCCATCGTTCGCCAGGCTCGAAAGAGGCCATCACCGGATGGGTCGTGTGCGCGAAATGTTTTGTTGCGTGGCGATTAGGTGAGCTGTCACAGCAGCCGACATGACCGCAGGTTAGGCAGAGACGGAGATGCATCCAGGACGATCCAATTTTCAGGCATTCTTCACATCCTAAAGTGCGAGCGGGAACGGGCTTTAGAGCGGTCACGTGGGGACAGGTCATAATTTACCTCCCTGAGTGAAGGGCAACCGCACAATTGTGAATCACTAATACATACTGTTGCTAACGCTAAAACGAACAGAGGCTAATGCTAGCAAACGGTTAGCCAAACTTTCCATGCCTTTGCACATTTATCGCTGGTGTTGTGCCCCCGGTTAGCCCGTAGACAGGGTGAAGTCCTCACAGAAGGTGCCGGAAGCACAGCAGAATCTGTTCAAGATGATCGCGGCAGATGAAGACCGTGGACCTCGGTATGGAGGAGCAGGCGGGTCCTACCAGATAGCCCTTGAGGAGTGGAGCCTTGGCAGTGACTGAATTCTCTAAAGAGACTGGTCACAATCTAGCAATGACCTGTCCACATTTAGAGTACGGCAGTGCACATGTCTGAAACTACTTCATGGTGCCGTTCATTCCCGTCTTGAAAGGCAATTAATGGGACACCTACCCCTTGATTGGGAAACGCCCTCAGCATAAACTATTCCCTGTTAATTCCCTGTTTCTTCGAATGCGTGGAATTCTTGAGGGAATCGTCAACAGCCGCATGAGATAGGCCTTTCCCTAGAACAAATGGGCAAAAACCGCACGGTAATTTCAAATTTCCCTGTAGATTTCTCTGATACAGGGAATTTCTGCAGAGAAGGGTTAGCTGAAGACTGGATTCACCGCCATATATCAAAACAGTGTCATCCACCGCGAATTGATAGCCCGGAGATTCTCTGCTACAGCTTGCCCACTCATGGCCAGGCCACGTTCAGCAAGAGTCAGGCATCAATGGGGTTCGTCTTGATCCTCACCTCATGAAGGATTTGGAACATCTTTCGGTAGTCGAACAACGGTATATAAATGAACTCCTTGAACATGCGATCGAGGACCTTCTGAAGGAGTACCGCGACAAGGGCAAGGGCAAATGATCTAACGGATATACGCCAGGGACGCACGGACGGTGATCAGTATCCAAGGGGAGGTCGCAATGAATACATCCAGCTCGAACTCTATTGGTAGCTTGTCGCTAGCAACAGTCACATTGTCGCTGCTGTCTGTAGCTCTGCTCGCATCGTTAATCGGTGTTTCGAGTGTTCAAGCCAGCCTCGGGGAGGTCCAACAAGCACCACTAATCCAGAATCCTGTAAACGCTCAGTCGCTTTTGATCAAGTCAAAATCTTTCACGCAAGTCGACAATCTCGGCATGGCAAAGCTGACCGTTACGCTGACCAACACAGGTCATCAACGCGTGGAATGGATAGAAATTAGTGTCAGGTACAACAGCACGGCGGGAGAACTATTGGCTGGCAGAAAACATCTTGTTCGAGAATCGATCAATCCAGGACACACTATCCAAGTTTCAGTACCCGAGTACATACCTGCAGATGACGATGGACAGCCCATGGTTGCCGCAAGGCCGATTACTCAGTAGCTGCGTTTACCTTAACTGTGCAATTGCTCACACACCTTTGTTTTCGATGAACTGAAACATACTGATCGTTGCCGTTCTAATCTCCTAATCGAAGGGGAAGTGCACTCAACTAGCCGTCAAAGGAACAATCCTTTGTAGCTATGCCTAAACGACTCTACATGTTACGTCGACCTCCCCCGCTCGATGACGAAGGAGACGAACATATTAAGGCCCTCCGAGACCAGATTCTTAAGTTCAAGGCACCACTTGCGGAGATCACAAAGGAAAAGCGAGACCTTTTACAACGCTGGCTCGATGCAAACCAACACACTGTCGACGTATGGCCTGCGAACGTTCTCGCTGCACGGATTAATGACATTCTGGAAGGTCAGATCCCGCCAATTGTCGAACGACTAGATCTCTTTCATACCATTGCTATCCTGAGCGAAGCGACGAGCGACACGCCCGCCCTGGACAACTCACTCGCTCCGATACTGACGAAGCCAGCACCGCCTGTCGTCTTCCCCAATCACAACTTCTGCCTCACTGGTCGCTTCGTCATGGGACCGCGTGTGAACATTGACTATGAGATTACGGAACGAGGTGGCACGTTTCAGACTGCGGTCAACTCAAAGACGAACTATGTCATTATCGGTGCGGTCGACACTCGAGACAGGTTTTATTCCCCGCGTAATCCAACGATCCAAAGCGCATTGCGCCTCATTGGACGGGGCCATCCGCTCGCGCTGGTCTCAGAAGAACACTGGGCCAATCATTTGCTCTAAAGAACGGGGTCCTTTGCTGGACAGGCTACTGTTTTTTCATCTGCACACAACTGTGTCTTCATCGCAGCCTCGTCGCCCATAGGCCGATGGTTGTTGGGAAATATTCCGGCCACCCTTCCGGTCTGCAGAAAACCTTTGCGTGAGTTCTAGAAATGGTGAGACTACTCAAATCCCGCCGACCTGCACCGCGTTCATCAACGCCTGAACCGTCAACGGCGCATTCCCTTCGGATCAATTGAAGGTGAAGTTGCCACAGGGCAGGCGCATCAGTTCCGCGCCTTGCCGACCGATCCAGAAAGACGATGCTTGGCACTAATCAGAAATCAGATCCTGATACTCGCTATGCCGCCGGAGCCAACTGGCGGCATAGCCGCATAGGGGCACCGCCTTCAGTTTTTCCGCACGCACCACTTCCATTAATTTACTCATGAATTCCCCGGCCACACCCTTGCCGGGCAATTCTTGCGGCGCGAAAGCATAATCTATATCGAGCGTATTCTTATCCTTCCGGACATTGGCGTAAACCAGGTTGCCGAACGGCATTTCATAGCGTTTTTCAGGCTCATTATAGGTTACTTGATCGCTTGGGATCATGGCTCGCAACTCCTGTTGAGCATAATCAATAATATTTTCGAGGCAAAAAGAAGGCTCCGTCCTCTCACAAGGACGGAGCCTTCATCGAACAGCGCAAAGTTTACATCAGGCGATAGCGTTTCCGTTACCGGTTCACAATGTTTCCATTGTTCCGTTCTAAAGTCATGCTACCGCTTTCATGTCTCAACCAATATTGGTATACACACATGTATAGCTACAATGAGAGTGAAGGTCTGTCTTGTATGATTATCACACTAGGCAGACCCCTGGGATAAGGATCGGGCATCAACGCTAGAGAGATGTAAATACCGTGTTACTGAACAACAGGATTTGGGAACGCCCGACATGGCCTCAGTGAATAAATTCAATCTATTAGTCTCCAACCGCCCCGAAATCTCAGCGTGCCGATAACATCAGCGCGGCCACGGTCGGGTATAACCATTCTCCAGCCTGTTGGCCAACATCATCTAAAGAACTCTGGTGACTGTCGGCGATGAAGGTCATATCCTTCACTTCGCCATATATCAACTTTAGGTTCTACGAACTCTCACGTTGGATGTATCTCTCCAAACTTTCAGGGAGTTGCATCAAGATGATGGTGTATTTGAGCAATGGTTCTGCCGGGTGGCATGCCTTGTGCTGCAGTTGAATTTAATTGCTTGGTTCGTAAAGCAACATTTAGTCAACAAGCGCATAAGCAGTAAAGGTATGCAGTCTTCATACATGAGAATCGGGGGAGTGTCATATCGCCGGTATGGAGTGCTCGTGGTGGTCGGACTTCTGTGCATGTGTGTATGCACGCAGATGTTGGGACTGCCCGGTACCCTGATCGATCTCCTCACGTCTTCAGACACACTTGTGGAGTCTGTCTCGGAAGACTCTCCGCTCACCCCGGTGGTTCCTGAACCAGAAACATCAGGTTCAAGCCGTCTGCTTATCATTGGTCAATCAACGGTTCATCTTCCTGTCTTTGTGACCTCCGTCTTCCATCCTCCCCAAGCATAGCACTGCCTGAACTCACAGTTTGCATATTCACAGAGTGATGTCGGCGTTGCTGGAGGCTCAGCTTTCAGCGGCTCTGCCACTCCTATTTCACAGAGGAGATATGGCGGTGTTGACACCAATTTCCCAGTTCTACTACCGATTCAGAATTTTTCTCCACAAGAGACGATGGCTGCTTCGTTCGGCTCAAGTCGTCCGTGGTTGGTGGATGTTGGGTCCTCTTAGGTTTTTCGTAATCCGGTACTTTCAGTCCCGCAAAGCTCAGCCTTCGCTGCAAGTGGATCGGCGGGACCTATTCCCTCAGTCCCAGGTTCCTCAAGTCGTGACCGCCCTCAATCAAAAAGGCTATGCCAATGGCTGGACGCTTCCGGACGAGTATGTCACGCGAATCGTTCGGTATTGTGAGCGCACAAAGTTCCGGGCGTATTGGAATCCGCATCGATGAAGCCGACGCTCGACCAGTCCCATTCCATAGTAAGGCGCGGTTTCGCCAATCGAGATTCACCATGACCAACACAGCAAAGTACTGCCCGGACTGTATTCGTAGGTTATCACTCGCATCAGTGAAGACAGGTACAGAGAAAGAATTCTGGGACGCCAGAAGACTGGTTGAGGGGACGACTCTGAATGATCAAAGGTTTCCACAAACTGAAGTGGGATCGTGTGATAGATGCGGCCTTACGACGGTTCTTACCTACTACAGAAAACCAGATTAACAGACTGTCGATTCAATCAGCTTCATGGGCACACCTGATTGGGAGTGCCATGCTCCGTCTCACTCGAATTGCAGATCCTTATGGCAGACACGGAACGACGAGGCTGATGTGAGCGGTCACCAGAAAGGACGATCTGACGCCTGGACGATCCCCATCAAGGTGTTGCGTCAGTACCGGCCCGAGTTGTCAGCGCTTGGTGTGACACCAGTCCGAGCCGGTGTGTTGCTCTATCTCGAACAATCCCCCGGTACCCATGCCCAGCATTGTGCGAGGGTCCTCGGCGTCACTAGTCCCACCATGAGCCTTATGTTGAGAGGCCTACAGCGGGGAGGCCGGGTGAAAAGGCAGCGCTCTCCTCAGGATGACCGCTATGTCCTGCTCACATTGACCCGAAAAGGCACAGACCTCGTGAGACGGATCAGAGCACACCTCAACGACCCAAGCACTGGTAAGAGTTCCCTCTCCCCTTCGTGACATCGGGCTTGGGCTCCGGCATGATGAGTCCGTGCCGGGACCAAAGCCAAACCCCAAGCCGAAGAAACTTCCCGGCAAGAATCCATCCGACCCGATGAAGGTTATCCGCTCCACGCATGAGTGCGTATGCTGAACGTTCTCGCTGTCTGTTCATGAATCCATGTTGGTCTCTTCCAATCCTCCTCGTCATATTCCTTGACGCTCAGCCCACCCCACACCGATTGAAGGACCCGGCGCTCTCGAGAGCTCAACTTTTTGTAGTCTTGGGCGCTCATGCTCTTTCACCTCAGCTTCTGGACATTGTCCTCCCGGTATCTGGCGTAGCACCCAGCAACATTCGTATTGTTACTAGAGCCACCGCCTAGTTGTTGATAGTGCCCCACTCTGTGTAGGTATAGCCTCGTCAACGCACATAAATGTATGCCTATGCTCATCTCACTTATGAGGTCACGCAATGCGCTCTCGACCGGTTCTCGTTGTTGAGACAAATGTTCGTACCGTTGGACCGCTTCCTCAATCTGTGTCACTCCGAGCCACTCAATAAACTGACAGAACTCCTATTGAAAGCCAAATAAGGGAGGCTTACTCGCCGAGGCACCAGCGATCCATTCAATCATGTTTACTCCTTTGCGTGACTTTTACTATGCGGGATACATGATCAAACTCACTCCTCAACGCCAAGCGGATGGGCGATGGGGATGCCAGTATTCCATTCTTATGGAAGGCCTGAAGGTTAGAGTGAATTCGAAGGAGGGATGTGTGGAAACGGACTTCCCAACATCGCTTGCTGCAGAAATAGCCGCGTTGAAGGCCGCGAAGGGCCAGATTGATTCTTGGGTGTAGGCGTTCTATTCACTAACGTGCTCAAGGTAAATCGACATGACCCGAGCAGTGGCCTACAAAGGATTCATCATTCGGCCTGCACCGCAGCAGCTTGTGGAGAGCGGCATGTGGGGATTGAACCTTTTCATTTCGTGGTCCATTCACAACCAAGAACACTCGCTTCATTTCCTCAAAGACGAAGCATATGCGAGTAAGGACGAAGCCGAGGCCATCTGTATTAACTACGGCAAGCTGATCATTGATGGCGAAATCCCCGGAGCTTCGGTGGGATAGCTAAGCCGATTAGCTGGAGCCGATAAGGTTTGAGGAGGATCAGCTGCCGAAGGGGAAATAACTCCTATACGCTTCTATTTTCGTTGTTCACGAACAGCCCGAACACGCAGAATTACCTCGCTCTCAAACTCCGTTCGCCGAAGCTGGTCTTGACGGTAAGCCTCAGCCACATCCTTCGGAAGGCCCTGGATCAAGTCCTTCTCGAGCTGAATAAGCTCTCTGTCGGGTGGGGGGTACACCCTCTCACGATGATTGATGTCCACGGCCGTCATATCGAACAGCTCGTGGGCCACGCAAAATATATCAGCATAGGTCATGACATACCCGAAGTCTAAAACACCCGACTCGGTTAGATACTCGGCCAGCCGAGGCTGGATATCGAATAAGCCGTCACATGCCGCTTGTAGTTGTGCAACGTGAGTTGAGCAGCCGATTAAACTTTAGCTGCCGCAGATGATGGACGATTTCATGCCCCTGCACATGATCGAAGTAGCCAATCACAATCCGACGTGTGAACGCCACCTACCTCATCTCACTCGCGAGAATCTGTCCAAAAATTTGGCCGACAGGCATCGCCTTCTCTATCATTTCCGGTAGGCTCCGTCTACACGACTATCCTTTCCGTGACGGCCTTTCGATCAGCCGCGATTGATGCAGGCACCTGAATCCATTTTGATTCTATGAGAATCGGAATCGATTCACTTCGTAACTCGGTCGCCTACGACAAACATCGGATTCCAATGAGACTCTACTTGGGCGCATTCCTTGCTGGGGGGATTCATTTCGACGGAGGAGATGATGTGAATGACCAAATCAGATCACACGGGGGAGGCTACACTAATTACAAAGGCATCACAATGCACTCATGGCCGTGTGAGAGCGCGGAAAGGAAAGGGTTATTTAAAAGGCGAGTAGACATCTTTTTCCCAAAAGGCAATAGTCGTGAATTGATTGATCCGTTCGTCCGGGGAAAGGCCATCGAAGACAATTTTCCTTATTCAAGTTTTGATGAATGCTACGAGGCCGGCTTCGAATGGGGCAGGAAAATTATAGATGAATGGGAGCTAACCGGACTGCGTTAGATAGCTTCAGGACTAAACGGGGCTTCCAAACCATCCAGCGCAAGCCAAACCGGTTCGCTGTAGCCGCTGAGTTGCAAGCATGTACTTCCGTAAAGCGTGCGAGTCAGCTAGGGGGTGACCGCTGGAAATTTCGCGGCAATCATAGACACATAATGTTGAATCAGTCCTCGTTCCATCGTGGTCAACTCGTCTAGTTTCACGCTGGGATTGAGCAAGTTATGCGAGGCGACAATGAAACGCTTAATGTCCTCATGTTGAATATCCATGAGTGGTCCTCTTGCTAGCATCGCGGCTCACCTGGCCGACAGTTGATTATCCTTTAAGGATACCACCGCCACACCATGAGTGGATTGCCATCATCTGCTGTCAAATCGGCAGACTTGCCGCTTCCGCCCCTAGCCCCGCCGCTTCAAGGGACCGAAGGACGGTGCCGGGGTTCCTTGGACGCGGGGGTTCCTTTTGGGAGCGAATCGTTTTGGGAAGACCCGGGGTGGTCGCTCTGGTAGCAGGAACGCTGTGAATACATGGCTAGTCGTCGGTGTCCTCTAGGGTGGTCAGGCCGCCTGCAGCAAAGAGCCCGGGGGGTCTTCTCCTGGGTAGGTGCTAGAAATAAAGGTGTAACCATAAGTGTCACCGTTGCCCCTCCCTCCCCTCACACCCCACGCAACTAGATGCAAACCTTCCAATCCGCTTAAGACTCGCTCCTGTTGTGAGTTTTCACGTCCTTCTGTATGTTTGAGGAATTGGAGGCATATGGTTTGGTTTGGTCTTGAAAACCGGAGATGGAGTAACCCATCCGCGAGTTCAAATCTCGCCCCTTCCGCCACCGAGTCTCGAGGCGTTTATTAGGTTCTCTATCTTTCTAAAAATCGCCCACATTTCCGCGAGATTGCCGCCCTCGAATCTCCAAATCTTCTGTACCAGAGAGGCGATGGGGCTGGTTTGAGGGAGCACTCTCTGTGGGGGGCTTGGCCAGTCTAGTTCCAACTATTCACGAGTTCAAATCTCGACCGCGAATTAATCGGAGAGTTGTAATGTTGGTCCCCCCGCCACCGAGTCTCGAGACGATAGTTAGGTTCTCTACTCTTCGCAATCTCGCCCCAATTTTCGCGACATTGGCGATCTCGATTTCATCAGTTGACTCTCCCAGAGATGCAATGGGACGCGCGTGGGAAGCTTTTCTCTACCGGGCTGTAGGCCAGTCTAGTTCACGATGTCTTCGAATGCACTTCTCGACCGGAATTAATTGTAGCAGTTGAGCCTCGACCGGCAGTCAGCATCAGCTATCGGCCCAAAGCAGAATTACACGGCGTCATTTGCCCTGATCTGATCGAATATTCCGTTATCCCGGCTTCTCCCCCAATCCGCTGCCACTGCCGGTCTCAATGTCTTCAGTGACATCCGGAATTGTTTGGGGCGTTGATGGGGCAGGCATGGGCGGAGGTTCTAGCAGACCTGAGTGTAATGGTTAAGACATGCCTTGTTCGACCAACCCATTCTCGATCGTGAAGCCCATTCGTTCTATTAGCCGAGTGAGTAATGTGAAATGGGCGCGCGAGTCAGTCGCAACGGCCAGCTGTTCAGCCGTCGCCAGTTCTATTGTATACACCAGTGAGGCGGAGGTTTTCAGTAGGGCAAGGCCATAGTCGAAGAGATCAGCTTCTCTGCCGATGAGCCGTCGCCGGCTGAGTTGACGGATACCAGCCACCGTAAAGGGAGTCGTCTCGAACGAAACATCCTTCAGACGAACCATCAAGGTCTGCTCGGCATGGCCAGCTTTGTGACGCCCAGTGATGTCTGTGCCGTCGAACAGACCGCGTTGGAATCGGCGATTCTCCACCAGCGCGCTATGAAAGAGCCCACGCCACGTTGAATCTGTTAGATCACGATCCACGGCGATGCAGGTGTCCGGCTTGAGCGGTCCGCTGACGTTGTACCCCTGCACCAGTCGTTTGCTTGCCAGGAGGTCGGGGAAGGAATCTCCCATACGTTCGGGAAAGGCCGTTGTTCCGCAGAAAGGACTGACTTGTATGGCCATATAGTCCCGGAAATGCACCTGCTGATACCGCTCCAGCAGCCACTGCAAGGTGCGCTCGTGGCACAGATGGAAAGGATAAAATATGACGCCGGATCGTGTCATGCCAGTGATTCAGAATAGCTGTTCTGCAACAGTATCGGCAAGCTGTCGTCCCAGGGGCAATGGAACGGAAGCTGTTATATTGCGCCACAGCGATTCTAACCGTTTGAAAATACTGCGCTGACGATCCCTGGAGACAAAACGTACTTTGCGTAGCGGAAGCTTGACCTGTCCCCTGTGGTTGTACCAGCGTGCATGTGAGTCATGCGCAATGCGGCACGATGGACTCCGGAGCGGGTGGACGATAGCCTAAGGCACTATGGGGCCAAATCCGGTTATACGTCGGGCGCCACCGTTCCACGAGCACCTGGACCTCCCAGAGTGTAGCAAACAACTCCCGATCCAACAGTTCATCCCGTAACTTTCCGTTGAAGCTTTCAATATAGCCGTTCTCCCACGGACTGCCTGGGGTGATGAAGAGCGCCTGCACGCCGACGCGCTAGAGCCACTCGCGCACTGCCTTGGCGGCGAACTCGGGGCCGTTATCCGAGCGACTATGTCGTGGTACCCCACGCTGGACACATCACTCCGCAAGTCGAAAGAGGACATCGTCCGATCGCAACCGTCGCGCCACATCAATGGCCAGACACTCCCGCGTGTATTCATCCACAATCGTCAGCAGTTTCACTGGACGTCCGTCTTCCGTCCGAGTCGCCATGAAGTCATACGCCCAGACGTGATTCGGCCGTTCCGCTCGGAGTTGCACGCAGGAACCGTCCGTGAGCCAGAGCCGCCGACGCGGCGGCTGCTTCTTCGGCACCTTCAGCCCTTCTTGCCGCCAGATCCGTTCCACACGCTTATGGTTCACCCGCCAGCCATCGTTCCTCAGCAATCCGGTCACCTGGCGATACCCATAGCGGCCATACTGGCTCGCCAACCGGATGATGGCCGCAGTCAGCGGCGCTTCATCATCCGGGGGCTGACGCTGATAGCGTTGTGTCGAGCGCGGTTGGCCCAGCACGCGACAGACGCGGCGTTCGGCGAGGCCCAGCGTCACGCAGCAGTGGTCCACCGTCTGCCGTCGGCGCGCTGGGCTTAGAAGTTTCCCTCCGCGGCTTCTTTCAGGATCAGCTTATCGACGGTCAGCTCGGCCACCGCTCGTTGCAAGCGACTGTTCTCGCGTTCCAGCTCCTTCAGGCGCTTGACTTGATCGACTTTGAGACCGCCGTACTCGTTGCGCCACCGATAGTACGTTTGCTCGGTGATGCTCAGGGTTCGACAGACTTGCGCAACCGGCTGGCCTTTGCTCAAGGCGACTTCGGCTTCACGCAGTTTGCTGAGGATCTGTTCGACGGTGTGACGCAGACGTGGCATACAGCCCTCCTTTCGGCCCGACCCTAACAGAGGATCTGGACCCGTTTAAGGGGGCTAGGTCAGGAGACCTTGGAGGCCCGCAGCAATTTGGACATGGCACATCGATGGATGCACCACCCTGATCAAGATCCCTATCGGCGAGAGTGAGAGAAGGTTACTGCGCGAGTTATCCATCGAGTGACTAGAGTTTGACTTGCTTTTCCATTTTGCCAAGCTGCATTAGCTTGCAGGTGACGAAGGTATGTTTTCCTTCTTTGCCATTGTGATGAAGGTCAATGGCTGCGTTGTTTCATCTACGACCACGCTGACTTCATCACCTTCCTTGAAGGCGACATGGCCGTGACGATGTGATTGATTTTCATTAACCTGAAACTCAGCTCCCTCTGGCGTCTTTACGGTGATCCCGGTGCCCTGTTTGATCACGACTCCCGAGAATGTTCGATGGCTGCTGTGTGACTCCTCCGCATGCGCAACACCAGGTATCAGTATCATTGGCTCTGAAAGCAGCGCATCAACTCATCGATTCAAGAGATCTCGCCATCCCTTTCCCGACACATTTGATTGTCAAACGGTTCGATCTGCTGTCCTAATCAGTGGGCCATCTGCGCCTAAGGACTCGGCTGGAATTGTGCGATGTGATACATGTATCGAGCATGGCCCTGTTCCGTCACATAAGCCTCGAGCTTATCTCCGACTCGAAAGGGACCGCCCTCCAGATGTGTCGTCTTGTCGACATGCAGGCGCACGTCGTGGCCCGATCGATCACGGACGATGTAATACTCCCCCTCGGTTTTCAGCACGTCACCTTCCACAATCTTGGAGCCAGGCGTGGCCATCGTGCCCGACCCAGTCAAGTGGATCATGGAGCGAACATGACCCTTCTCAGTCACGTGAGCTTCGACCTTGTCACCGACTTTGAACACGCCGCCCTCCAGATACGTCGTCTTGTCAACGTGGAGGCGGACTTCGTGGCCCGCCGTGTCGTGGACGGTATAAAATTCTCCCTCGATCTTGAGGACGCTCCCTTCGATCAGCTTGGACTCTCCGGCATGGGAAAAGGGTGCCATCATGAAACCCGTGATCAATGCGAACAGACACAGCATGAGTCGTTTCGTCATATCAGGTCCTTTCGGTTCAGAACTCGTGTGTTCCTGGAATATGGCCTCTACGATTGAAATCCTTCCTTGCAACCGAGGGGAGATATGCTGATCACGAACAATACATACTAGGCCACGGCGCCTTTCTCTTCAGGTACCGTCGTATGTGTGTCGAGTACATGCGGTTGTGTCGTGTGGAGAATCTTTCGGGCCTGCGCGGCCTCGTCCGCCGTGCCATGAGCCACCAGGATGAACTTGTTGGATTTCAGCGCCATTTCGTACTTGAGAACGCTATCTTTTGGAATTCCCAAGCTATAGAGCCCTGCCCCAATCGCCGTCATGCCCCCGGTTACGACCGCCCCTTCAAGCGCCCCCAGGACCCACCCGAGAAGAGGTCCCGCGATCAACACCGGGCCGATCCCCGGGATGGCGAAGAACCCTGCGCCCAGGAGCAACCCCCAGACACTGCCCCAGAGTGCGCCGAGTGTGCCCCAGTATTTCATCCGATCACCGGTGTTGTAATAGCCCACCACGTGTTCGTCTGAGTGGTAGTCCTTCCCGACGATTGAAAGCTTCGTGATGTTGAAGGATGCTCGCTTGAGCTCTTTGATGGCGGCCTCGGCCTCGGTGTGCGTGTCATAAATGGCGACGACTGCGTTGTGCTCGCTCATGATGCCCGCTCCTTTTCTGTGATGGGAGGGTCCACTTGCTCGATGCCTCCTTGTTCCATAGAGAGCATGTCTTGCAGTGCCATGAGATAACCATAATGCCAGTACAACCGCTCCATTGAATTGGCGTTACGATGTCGTTCCTGCATGGCAAAGGGCCCATGGGTGAGCATCCATTCCGCCAGCACATCCACACGCTGTTTGATCTCAGGACACGCCTCTTTATTGTGCTGTCCCATTCCGTCACGATATTCTCAACGCGCGTCCTGGGAGCTAGGAATATCCCTTATTGCATGCAGATCTGGTTCGGCCTACATTCGCGGGGCGGGTCACTGTATGCAAGTCTAATTGAGTATGTGGCTTAACAACCGGGGGGAGGTCACCGCGCGTGTGGCCTTTCAGTAATCAGAGGCGTCTAATCATCGTCCCGAAATGTAAAATATATCGCATACTGACGCGCATGCGCCCTAGAGTTTAGGGATGCGGAGAGTTTTGCTGATCATCAGTGTTCCGGAAATGGCGAACATGAGGGACAATGGATGTAGATCCCAGAGTCCGAGGGTCCATGCGCCCCAGTAGAGACGCTCGTCGAGTCGATCTTGCCAGGCGGCCACGGCGAGGAGGCCGGTAAGCAACGCGGTGGTGGGAATCGGGGTGCCTTCAAAATAGGCGACCTTGTCCCTCCCCCCGGAGAGGCGATCGGCGGTTACATTATAGCGGGCAAGTCGGCTCACCCCGCAGCAGACGAAGTACGTCAGTGCGATCCAGTCCCACCCTCCCCGCAGACCGGCAGCGAATCCGAGAGCGGCCGGTGCGACCCCGAAGGAGATAATGTCGGCCAGTGAATCCAATTCACGTCCGAGCACCGACTGCTGATGCCGCCACCGAGCTACCCGGCCGTCGAGCCAGTCGAAGAGCAGCGCCGCCGGCGATAAGGCTATCGCGGCGAAGAAATGGGCCGGCGACCGGCTGCTCATATAGTGCATGGCGAAGAACACGGCGGCGAGTCCGCAGGCAGCATTGGCCAAGGTAAGCACATCGGCCAGATGAAACTCGCGGAGCAACAAGAAATGTTTCGGAGGTGGAGCGGTCACGGTAAGAACACCTATGCGTGATAGAGTAAAGACAATGTCCGGAATCGGGCCACCGATAAAGACCATGTGACCAGATTACTGCGGGTTGAGAAGTAGCCCCATCCCCACGCGGTGGGCTGCCCAGCATGCCCGCCCCCGCCGCTTTCTCTGAGGGGGCACCCATCCACTGTAGATCCGAGGAGACGATTGGGCTTAAGACCGTAGAATTTTCGCTCGAGTTCCTTCAGGAGCACCCGAGGAGCAATAGTACGACGTAGGCTTTGACCATATCGCCGTCTGCGACCTTGTCCAGCTTCGTGCTCTTGTCCACATGCACTTTTATCTGTTCGCCGTCTGTATTCTTGATTGAATATTACTCGCCATTTCAAGACTTCGCTGAATCATAAATCCTCCCTTTCATAATAGTGCCCGTATCGACATCTAGAGCATAGACCTTGTGAGCAGGAGGACCTACTGGGTAAATGCCCTGCGACACGGGCTCTGGGTCACGCCGTGGACCACAGTATCAACCCCTTGACGTTCTGGATTCTGCCAATGCCGGAGGGAGAGTTCTGTAAACATGGAACCGACAGGGAGCATGGGGCAACCGCCTGCGTGCCTCCTCGACGTTACCCTGTCCCAACCCGTGCGTGATTCGCTCCCGTTCCCGCGAGATCTCCGTGCCGATCCCTACTCGCACGTTCGCGAGCCCTTGGTTGATGGCCTGCTAAAGAAAGGGTCAAGCGGAGGGTGACGTGAATATATGGCCGTTAACATGGAAAGACTCCCGTGCCTGCCGGAGATCTGCGCCGGCGTCGGAGAGCACCACGACTTGCTGGTTTTGTTGCATTCTTGGGACTTCATCAGCTTTCAGAAACACTGACGGAGCTGCGGATCGTAGGCTGGTCAAACGCAATGCAATAGGAGGGACCATACCCGCTTTCCAGCGTCACAACGCCACTACACTGGCGCCCGTTATCACAATGCAATCGGCCAGCGCGTTCATCTCTTTGCCCAAAGAGTGCTCGATTGATGCGTTGGGCTATGCCATCGAACAGACCGTGTGATACGAAAGCCTACGGTGCACCCCTGATCCACCCACAGCCCGGTAGTTATCTCGAACACTTCCTCCCCACCTAAGACCTACCGTTTGATAGTCTCATCGTTCCGTTTCGCAGCGGCTGCTCAAAGGATCTGCCAGGTATGAAAGCAGGTCGGACGCACAGGTTTTCAGAAGCCTATCGAAACGCGCGGCAAGGTACAAGGTCGATGTTTAAGAAATCGCGAATTTCTGATGTTTCACTTAGGGGGTTGCCTAGGTATAAAAGGTAGGTAAGAGGAATAATACTATTCCATCAAATGGACGTTAGACTTTTAACCAAGGAGTGACTCAATGAAAAAGATTAGTTTGTTGGCTGGAATGCTGCTGTTGCTCGCTGGGACGGTGATGCCGGCCTGGGCCCTCTTCGAAAGTGATCGAGAGCTGAGTAACAAATCCACCGTGAGCATGATCGACGCGATTAAAACCGCGGAGCAGGCCCGCCCTGGCAAAACAGTTGAAGCGAATATTGGGAAAGACGATGGTCGTGTGGTCTACAAGATTGAGATCGTAGAGGGGAAATCTACCTACAAAGTCTATGTGGACGCCGTGACAGGAAAGGTCCACGAAATTAAGTAAGCCTTCTTCAGTCCTTCCTCAGGCGGGGTCCCCTATGCATAGCGTTCCTCAGGGGGGGCCTCGCAGTCGACGTCAATCCTTCACATCCCCGCCTACAGAGAGGCCGCATCTCTTGCTAGAATGCCCGCCTACATTCACCAGGGGAAGGGGCCCGCTATGAGTTCCAGATCCACTATCACATACATTCTACCGGTCGTGTTGCTGGTCTGCTTCCTTCTCGGGCTACCCGGCTGCAAACGCCTCCTCCCCGCTCCAGCCCCACACCCTACCCAGAGCAGATTGCAGGGGGTGCTGAATGGTCATCCGATTGAGCATGTTGTGATCTTTGCGATTGATGGACTCGCACACGACACGTTGGTCCACTATCTCGAACACAGTCCTTCGCGAAAAGTGGGGGGCCTGCACGATCTGTTTGGGGTGCGGGCGGAGTCGGGCAGATTGGTCTTCACCAAGGGGGTGGCTGTCCAACAATCGACCACAGTGTTCCCCTCTTACACCTACCCAGCCTGGACGTCGGCCTTTACCGGTGTGTTTCCCGGCGCCCATGGCATTGCAGGGAATAGCCTGTTTTCCCGAGATCGCGCCGTCGCTCGGTACTACACAGAGTATCATCTCGATGCGCTGAAGGTGCAACTAGCGGACGACTTCCTCTCCGACGATCTCAACCCTCAGGTCAAGACCCTCTATGAACATATCGACCAACATGGCGGGCAGAGCATCGTCGTGCACCACATGCTCACGCGTGGCAGTGGGGCGGGAGTGATCCCGGCGGATGTGGACACGCTTCTGAGTTATACCCAGAACCGAAGTACCGCCGTCGATGCAAACGCGTTATGGGATGCCGTCCATGCGATCCAACAATTCAATGACGGCGACCTGACATCGGGTGCATTACGACTTCCGAGTGTCCTGACAATCTATTTTGCCGGACTGGACCATGCCGAGCATGTCTCGCCGGAAGACCCGGAACAGGCCCGTTTAGAATATCTTGCCCACCTCGATGATCTTATTGCCAAATTCATCGCAGGCGATCCGGCGCTTACCAAGCAGCACCACGCCTCGACGGGATCTGGGATGAGGTCCATCGATCCGATTCGATGGAGCGGAGTGCGGAATGAGGCCGTGCTGGAACGCACCCTCTTCGTGCTGGTCTCGGACCATGGGCATACGGCCATTGATTGGAATACCGCCGTTGGCATCGACGACCTGAAGCTCGTGTTTGATGAACTGAATACGGTGCGAGGGACGGCCTATCGTCTTGAACTGCCGTCCTTGATCGACGAAACCTTGGGATCAAAAATCCGTGCCGCGTTTGGATTGTTCTCAAGAGGAGCGATTGCCAGAGAGTCCAATGTGGTGGCCACACTGAATGGCGGGGCGCTGGGATTCCATGTGAAGCCCTCGACCGGGGAGTGGACAGAGAATCCTGACTACCACCGTGACCTCGTGCCGATTGTGGAACATGTCCTGCTCACGCTTCATGCCAATCACCAGGACCCGGACGCGGTCCTCATCAAACAAGAGAACCGTTATGACTATCTTCCCTATCAATTTGATGGAACCACGGTGCAGCTATCACCGGCCATCTCTCTGGAGTACAGTCGGTTAAACAGTCCCTCCTACCCCATGGCCGTCCGACGGGTGACGGGCCTCGCATCACGGCTCCCTACGGATCCTCTGAGTGCTCCGGATATCATTCTATTAGCCGACCGGTCGAAACACCTGACCTATCTCAATAAGCAGGACGGGCGGGTATTGGAGCAGCTCGACGTGTCCACGCATCGACACTTTCATTCCGACCATGGGCATCTCAATGCCTCAGACTCCCTCGTGCCGATCCTCTTTGTACGAGGCGGCCAGGAGGAAGGTGAGGCGCTCGCATCACTGTGCGAGGCCTCGGTCGTCGACATCACCCCCACCATCCTCGACACGCTGGGGTTGCTTCCATCCTTTCAGGCTTCCATGCAGACTCGTCCGGAGGAGATGACGGGGCACTCACTGAAATCTGCGATGGATCGTATTCTGGCCAAAGCTTTCCCCGTAGCCGGTGGAGAAAACATCTGCCCTTCGTCGGTTTCAGTGGGGCTTCCCCACACATCCAATTAGCGGATGGTACCTCCTGTGCGTTCGGTGGCGCAGATCAAGCGAGAGGATGGGTTGACTGCGGCACGAAGCAACAGGAGCAAATTGCTCTACACATATATATCTGGATAGCCCGAAATCATCTCCTTAATCCACCAAGCCTAACACGACGGATGTTCCACCACGAGGCAAAGAGCAATACACACCGTAAAAGGCCTTTAATATAACCTACCCGCTCCCTTATGAGCCATTTAAAGTAAGGCGTATTTGCTGCTTTCTCAGGATCTTGGATATGGACGGTTATGCAGCCATGCACGCAATAGGCGCTTGCATCGCCATATATCTCACAGGCATGGAGATGGCACCATGTTGACCCGGGCCCTGCCTCCGCCTTGTCTCGATCATCGGCAGAAAGCGATAACGGAGTCGCGAACTCAATGCCACTTACCGCACAGGACCAGATACACATCCATAGCCCACAGCTTCATAGTCACCTCCCCATAACGCATACCGACAAACTGATTGAAGATAACCTGATCGGTTTCTTCGACTGCGCGAAGACAGTGGAGTCCCGGAGGTCTTTCAGTGAGGATATATCACAGAGTAAGGGTGCATCGACGGTACCGTCTGTCAGCAAACGATTGGCCGGCGTTTGAAATTGGAGGACACAAGAAGTGGGGGCACGGATAGAAAAGGCATTTTCTTTATCTACTCCCTGTGAGCCTCAGTATCACTCTTCTTGCCTTCATAGGTACAACTCTGAGCCCAGATTCGTGCTCAAGGCCCCATACCTCAAGGCCGGGGTGAATCTGATGTGACTTTCAGAAATCTGTTCGAAAATCTCGCGAGTTGGCCTCGTGGAACAGGTCAGGAGACCTGAAGAGATTAAAAGAAGACAATGCTCTCCGAGTTTAATGGAAACAGCGCAGTTTCTATATTAGGGAGGGATGTCTCATAATATTTTCACTGGCTGTTCCACTTTCATAGTATGACTTTCACATCCAGCCTGGCACTGGGTGAAAACCTGGTGTCGTGCTCCGACACTGATTCACTTCAAACGTTGCAAGGTCGTCGTATGGCCTTGGTCTGTCACATAGGCTCGGACCATGTCGCCTGGCTTCACAGAATCCAACTGGGTACTTTTGTCGACGTGGATCCTCTGCAACCCACGATCGGCCTGGATGAAGTAATACTCACCTTCTGTTTTTATTAAGGGACCTGTAATGGTGTCTTCCGTCAAACGCTCCTTGAGGCTGGGACTTGTTTCCTTCCCCGCCATAGCATCTGTTGGATAGGGATCGGCTGCGTAAGTCACACCGAGTCCAGAGCCCAACAGTCCAACCACCAGTATCGAAGGTAGGAATGTTCTCATACAACACCTCTGTGCAGTATTGAATCGTTCTCGGTGAAGAGTCGTCAGTCCCAAGACAATCTGACTAGATTCTCAAGTCTCAAGGCCAGCTTGGGAGCTGATAATAGGTCAGCATCTGCTTGCGCCCACAGTTTTCGCAGAGGCCCTCTTGCGTGACCGCACCGGGTCGGCGGACGCTGGCCCAGTAAAACTGTATCTCCAGGTCATTCCTCGTCTAGATGTACGACAACCTCTCACGACACCGAGAACAGAATTTAGCGGTGATCCTCATGATCGCACCTCATGCATGGTGAGCTGCGTTGGATTTATTTATTGGAAGGAAATCAAGTCTGATCGGCTGAGATGGGGCGCGGAACTGGGAGTAACCCTAGGCCGACAACATGAAAGGAGACAGTTTAGATCATGTCAACCAATGCCTGAATGGTGGTAGGGGCATTCCCCTCTGAGCGGTTGTTCACGAGGACATAGGCTGGTTTGGCTGCCTTGACCGATTGCTGAATGAGTGCAACCGCATCTTTTCGCATTTCGGGGAGTTCACCCACAATCTTGTTATACGGTTCCGCCCGCTTCTTGGCTGCCTCGTAGGACATCTTCAAGGGTGGTGAGGAGTCGCAGTACGGTAAAGGGAGCTGTGAAGGTTTCTCCCATGCGTTTGTGCTGCTCTGCCAACGACGGCATGTAACACCAGTGATTATAGACGTGAGCCACCCCATGCCGTTCTAACACTTGGCGGTAAGCAGGACCAAGTAATCCAGCATTGCGAATTTCAACAGCGTACTTAAACTCCTTCGGTAGTTGAGTAAAGAACGCATCCAGTCGGGTACAAAACCCCTCCACAGAAAACCCATGTCGCTGAAATTCAAAGAGGAAAGGCCCTGTATGCTCATGGAACTTTGCCTCTCGAAATGGCGTCAGGACCAGGTCCCTAAAGAGTTTGGCATCAAGGAAATGGGGGGTTAGCTTGCCTGCTCTCAGCCCATATCTGGAATGAGTGGCAAAACTAGGAATGGTGATGTCTTCTAACACCTTAAAACACATCTCGAAGTCTTCGGGGATTTGGTTCAGGTACTTGCGAAGCTGGTTAGCGGATGGAGGCCGGTAGAAGGTGGAGTCATTACCGACCGTCCGAAAGAGCGGCTTCCCGTTGTAGAGATACTGGCAATACTCGCCTAAGCATTCTCGTGCAAAGGTCGTCTTGGCGTACTGCCTCAGGTACACCTGACCTTGCCAGCCCTCATAGGTCCAGGTGGAAGTCCCGAATCGAACGAGCGGGGAAAGAGGCATGGGGCGGAATTCTACCCCAGCGGGGAATGTGACGCCAGCATGCTCCAGGAGGGCTTCAAATTGACCAGACCAACCGATCGGGTCGATTCCTACCGCAGTAGATTCGAATATTCCTCAACGCGAGCCTAGCCGAGAAACTACATCGCGGGCCGGTAGTCGCCCCCACGCCAGGGCTTTGTCTAGTCCACGCCGTAGACACATTATGCTAGTGATAGCTAGTCAGACCATTCGTTCTTTCTATAATTGATTAACCAGGGGGAAAGCATGAAAATCACGACTTCTCTTTTTCTTCCAATTCTCTTGCTGGGCGGAGTCTCCTGCGGGCCAACCACTGAAACCCTTCAGGCTCCCTTTAAGCTGACTGGCGATTTTACGTCGAGCACCTCCGGCAGCAGCCCTCTCCCCGATCCTTCTGCCAAGGTTCGCCACCGATTGGAACAGTTCGTGGCCCATGCCTATGATGGCGTGAGTTGCGATATTGCGCAGGGGCATGGCGAGTATTTAACGTCTCTAGCGGTCCTCGCCGGGATTCCGATGGACGAGCAGACCGCATTTGGAACGGAAATGCAGAGCCGCTATGCCGTGCTATCTGATCCTCTCTTGTCGCCTAAAGAGGCCTCGAGGCTGGTTCTGACCATGCCTGGTCGGCTGGCTATGGAAAGACTGAAAAAAGCATAACCCGACTGCGGCGAGAGGTTTATGAGTAAGCTTGGACTAGTAAGGGGGAGGTTATCGAACTTCTCCCCTGGGCAGCATCCGACAAGATAGGGAATTGTGCCGTCATTGCTTTTGGCCATCGCGACGTTCACGCCGCCTACACCCGACTGTGGCTAGGCCCTGATTTGCTCTATGCGTTCGGAAAATGCTTCGATGTTATGGACCGAAGGTTTGATTATTTGTTACCCAGGAAACTTGTTTTTGAGATAGTTCCGAATCTCCTTGAGTTGTTTTTAATAGATCTGTTTCGTCAGGCGCTGTCATAGCGGTTTGATGTCACTCCCACAAATAGAAGACTATTCCACCTTCCTAATCACAATAGCCCGTAATCCAGTTCTTTTAAGCCTCTCAAACAGACGTACGCCGCTGTGTATCGGCGATAGATGCGTCCGCACCTTGCCCTTGAGTCTGATAGACAAATCAAGATTGTCTATCTTTTCTCTTCCTCTGGAATTGAGGCCCAAATCATGAGGCCCCACAAGAACACGACAATGGCAACCATGGGATAAATGTCATCCATCTTTATCACCTCACATTTGCCCTTCCTTCGTGTTTGGACTCCATATTCCAAGCTAAGCGTATGATAGTCAGCAGCAGGGTGGCTCAGTACTGGGAAGACCTCGCGGGGATGAAACAGTCCGGGAAAACCTCCAGTTTGTTGGTGGGCCTATGCCAACCCCCTACTTGGTGCGTGATAAATCCGTAGGACTTAATAGCAAGGGCATGCCTGGTACATTCCGGGGCTCTTATCAACCATACTTTGACCAGGGTTCGTCTTCGCTCATGGCTCTTTCGCCACACGCGGAGAAGGTGAGACCGTTGCGCTGCAACGAGGACGTTGAATCATCGTCTAATATAGCGGTGTTAGGAGCCACCCCCACTATATTCGCTAGGGACTAAGCTAGTCGTTCCTCGCCATGCCATGAGTTAAGAGATATGTGAAATGGGATCAATTCTAAGGGAGAGCTCAAACGACAGTGGGGGAAGTTTACCGATGATGATCTGATGCAGATTGAAGGAAACTACGCCAAGTTCAAAGGTAAGGTCCAAGAACGCTACGGCGACCGTAAGGACGAGCTCGAAACCTGAGCTGATAAATGGTATGCCGGATCAATCGATGCCGCGAAAAAGGGCGGCGATACTAGCACCTCAAAAAGGTAATGCCCCGCCATTTAGGCAGGTTTCCATCCAGTGAGCGGCGGTAGTTTCTATATCGACTGAGGGGTATGTCGTTCTTGCTCTTGTTCCCTGATTTTTAAACGCGGATGCTTCCTGATGTCTGTGTGCTGGGTGATTCTTTAGCTGGCTTGAATGACAGTCCGAGGCGGGTCAGCAGTGCCCCAATTTTGCGCAGCGTCTGTTCTCCGCACCCCTTATTCATCAAGATTTGCTGCTCAGTCGTATTGAGGAGGTCAGCCAGTGTGATGATGCCAGCATGTCTGAGGCAGGCTAATACACGAGGCCATTAAAGGAAAGGAGTTGTTATGGGGGAGTTACCTGGTTTATTTAGAGTGCTTTCCTTGTCGGTATCTCTGCTATGCGTGCTAAGCGGCTGTACAAAGGCCTTAATCCACGACGATGTGAAATCTGCTAAGACCGGCACCCATTGTTCAGGGTCCGAGGGAGTGGATAATTCGTCTTTGGCTGTTCTTCCGATTCCTGTGTTGGCATTCTTCGTCCCTCACATAACCCTGCACGACATCAAAGCCGATGATTATCTGAAACGTTGTGGCGAACCAACGAAGTTAATCAACCGCCATGTGACAGTGGACCGCACTGTCTGTATCCCAGCGTCACTGACCCGCATCATCAGCCTCGGTATTTGGCAATGGTGCCCGGCAAGCGTGTCGTGGGAGGCGGATGTCACGACATAAGTGAAAGAGTACTGTCCCGGGGCCATGCCTACTCCAATATGGCCTTTATGTCCGCTTGTGATCATACGCGACCCAATCATCAGAGTGGTTCAAATTGATTTCTTTTTGGATCCGCGAGAGGAGGGTCGATACCCGAATAAATCAAGCCGCAGGTGACAAGACGATCTTGCCAGACGGATTTTAATAGCCTCTGTTAAGGTCCTTTTGCCCTAGTGTCGACAAGAGTACCAAGTTGTATACGGTGAAGACAGGAGACGTGGTCAAAGCTTATGTCACGGAGCAAGGCCATGCGACCACGCTGCAGCGTGATAATTGAGGAAGTCCGTCAGTAGATGCGCATAGTGGCATTATACAGACCCTATCACGAAGGGGCAGGATACCCTAAACAAGCATAAGGGTATCCGTTATGTCTCAGAAAGCGATGGCTCCATGGATTTTATTCGCCAGGAAGTGAATTTATTTGTGTACGCCTCGGAGCATCTGCTGGGAGATGGCGTGTTACCAGAGGAACTGACGACGGATGAGCGAGATATCATTCAATACTATCTCGTTTCTATGGCCGGGAAGTTCCCCGTCGCATGCCGGTCTTTGCTGTAGATAAGTGAATGCTATCTAGACTTTGCATTTCCGCCCTCCTTTTTGTCCAGGTGTTGCAAACCCAATATGGAACCTTAGCCTATGACGGGTGGAGGGTGCGCCGATTCGAGGGGCTGGCAGGTACTTAGGTCCACTTCCCTTGAGTACCCGTCAGTGGATCATGTCGCGTAATCGACTCGGACGCAGAGGCGGCAAAGCATATGGTTCAAATGCATCGACGATCTGTTTCGCTTCCTTCCAGGCAGCCGATTTGGCCTCTTGGCGGGACGAGAAGGTACCCTCAAGGTGCCCTTCCTGACACCTCCAGCAGGCTTGCTTGAATTCAATAATGGCATACGAACATTGCCACGTCCCGTCAGCCTGACAGATGGGGACTAACTCGATTCTGCGTTGCTTGTATGTCGGCAATGATGATTCTCCCCGCTGAGCTATTTCCCCCCTCGAACACCTACTCGCAACAACTAGGAGTTTCCTCTGTTTGGGCTAGAAATATTGCTAGAAGGTTTCGTCACCTATCGGAGCACCGGCTAGTAACACAGGCTTCACACGGAAGCAGAGAGGATCATCAGGCTGACTCACACTAGTCTGTAGGAAATACCCACGGCTATGAATAAAGTGTACTAGGGGCAATCAGCCCTTTACCCAAGCCTAGTCACCCTAGGGCCTTTTTGTGCTGACCAGGCGAGAGAGGCGGCCCTAGCTATCCCCTCGTCACAAGTATACATAAGGAGCTGAATACGACGACCGATTCTCACTGGTCAGGCGAGAGTGCTAGGTAGATGGGCTGAACGACAGATTCGTCTTTGCGGAGAATAGCAGGTGGACAACATCGTCCAGGTAAATAAGGATCTGTATTTGAACATTGCCGAGTCGGTCAAAATCGAGGCTCATGGAAACAGTTTCCGCATTTCGATCAGGAATGGCAATGGGTCTCTGACCGAATATTACTGTCATCCCGAGGCGCCGGGGTACAACAAACTGAAAGAGCTCCTAACTAAAACCAAATAAGGGAGGCATCGTCGCCGAGGTTCCCAACAGTTTATGTAATCATGTTTACTCCTTTGCGTGACTTTTATTATGCGGGATACATAATCAGATTGGATCCCCAACGCCACGAGGATGGACAATGGGGATGTCAGTACTCCATTCTTATGGAGGGCCTGAGAGTCAAGGTGAATTCGAAAGGGGGATGTATCACATCGCAGTTCCTCACCTCGCTTGCTGCCGAAATCGCTGCCTTGAAAGCCGCCAAAGTCCAGATAGATTCTGAACTTGCCCCCCAGCGCTTAAATAAACGGACAGAGGACGCTGAGAAATTGTCCCTGGCTTGACTAGGCTGAAGCCAAGCGGTCGCTTAGTCGCTACATTTTCCCCTAAAAAGCATGAATCCATTTGGATTCTACCTGTATCCAAATGATCCACCTCATCGCACCTCTTGTTACCAGACACACGACAATACGTGTGAATGCATATCCTTTCCGCGAAATCGCCGTAGGCTCATTACTTGCTGTCCATTCGGGCATGGAATTTTCTATTCGACATGGTTCCTGAGAACGAGGAGCAAACAGGAAACGATTGGGATGGTGAACCAGGATAGTGACATGGCTGCTGATGCGTTCCGAAAGTTGGAGAGGAATTTTCGAGCACAAGCACATTTTGAGGCTCCCTATGAGAGAGCCCTTGGCAAACTGACCATCCGTTTTTCCCTACTCCATATCTCCTTGGAAAGTTTTGCCTGGGACGCATGGGGGCTTGCCACTCGGACGGCCCACGTTCTGACAAGGGACTTGTCTACTAAACATCTGGTGGAGAAATTACGCTCCAGCGAGGAATGGCTCCTCTACAAAGAGAAGGACCGCGAATATTTTCGGGGGATTCTGAATAGGATAGAAAGCGTGGCCAGTCGAAGGAATGAGTTAGTGCGTTCACTCTGGTTGATCGACGCGGGTACACCTGTACGGTCTTTCAATCGAAAAAAGCAAGCAGGTGGGAATGTCGCGTCAGTGGATGAAATCAACCGGTTAAGTCGGACGATCACCGAAATTCTGGCAGACTTGCTAGCATTCCGAGAGAGAAGGCCGTTGGAGCAGGTTGGGCTGGGCCTTAACGCAGACCACAACAATGCAGCATGTGGCAGTCGTGGTGCCACGGCGATGGCAGAGCACTATGACACACCATGATCCATCGGGTTCTGAGTCATTACCAGCAAAAACTGGCGTTATCAAGAAAATACGCTAGAGTTGTTCGAACATGTCGGGACAGCAATATTTAGGGGACCACGACAATTTAGAAAGGGGGTGAGAATCGATGGGATCACTGGCTATCGAACTGAGTATCTTGAGTGCCATTGTGGGGGTGATGTATACGCTGGCCTTATTAGTAGGCCGCGAATAGATCGTTGTGCCTCACTTGATATCTGGTAAGGGTAAGGTACAACAACATGCTGGCAGGACCATCTTTGACCCGTCTACAAAGTTAAAAAGCGGTTAGTACTTGCCGCTACCCTCCTTTTGTCCTCGTGTTGCAAAGTCGATATGGGAACCCAAGCTTATGCCGGGGGCAGGGTGCGCCTGTTCGTGAGACAGATCTTTGTACGAGAACCGAGGATAAATAAATCGACAGCTAGGTGTCTTTGCCGTTCTTGGGCATGGTAGACAACCACGATATGCGGCTCAAACTTCATGTCGCGAAATGGCGTCAGACGAGATCCTGAAGATCTTCGCGTTGAGAAAGTTAGGATTGGATTGAGCAGCGGCTTACCCTCATATGTCCTAGTAATCGTCCTAGGCATTGTCCTAGTACCACTTTCTACCCAGTCCTAGATAATCGACCATCCAGAAGCAATCAAAGCAATTGACTCCCAAGAAAGCGCAATCATGACTAGTAGGACCGTTAAATACTGTTCGAGATGTTCTGACTTGTTATCGATGTTACGAGCCAGCAGTGAAAATAGTATTCGGCGTTTCCGGACTAGTGTCCGGCAGCTTCGTCCAGTCGACATGAAGGGAACATGCGATAAATGTGGACGGACGGAGGGTCTGATTTATTTTCAGTTCCCAGGCTAACCTCGCAGGAATCACATGCCACATTCCAACGAATTCTATGACTAAAACAGTCAAGTACTGTGGGAAGTGCAGTGACCGGTTGTCGTCAATCACTCCGAGGACCGAAAGGCAAATTGAATACTATAGGGCCAGCCTCTTCCAGTTTGCGGTGCTCGGTCAGGATAGGCTTCCTCTCACTCAACAGGGCATATGCGATAACTGCGGACACGAAGCACTTCTCACTTATTATCGAATACCAAGCTGACCTCATCGCCTTATGCCCGGCAGCTCGCTCAGAAAACTAGCTCTTATTTGAGGTATGCGGATCGAGGTGAAGGCGTTTCTGAGGGAACCTTTCATTCTCCCAGCGGGGCCAGGGTGGCCTCTCTCCTCGCGGCAGAAACGATCATTAATTCACGTGCAGAATCAAGTGAGGTCGTGAATCGCCAGTATCGTAAGTGACCCGTTGCCGATGTTTCCGGCCGTTACCCGTCCCGTTCTGTCCTACTGTTGCTTGCCGTATTTCCTCGCTAGGCTATCTCCTAGCATGATCTCTTGTTAGGGTGAGCTAATCTGGCGCCGCTTGGTTCTTGGATAAAACCACTTCGTCCAGCTGTGTGTGGCTATGGAACGTAACCCCGATTCCGACAACTCCAGTGCACAATCATCCCAGCCCGTTCGCGTGCTCGTGGTCGAGAATCATCGCCTGATCCGCCAGGAGTTGCGAAACATGGTGAATGCCTCTGGTGAGTTCACGGTGGTCGGAGAAGCAGAAAACGGAGAGCTGGCCTGCGTGTTGGCGCAACAGGTGCAGCCCCATGTTATCTTAATGGATGTGAGCATGCCCAGGATGAACGGCATCGTAGCGACGCGGTGGATCAAGGATACGCTCCCCAAGATCGTCATTATCGGGCTCTCGGTTTATCCAAGTGCCGCAGTGGCTCAGGACATGAAAGCCGCAGGCGCGTCGGCCTACCTGACGAAGGAAGCCTCGCCAGAGGAGTTATACCAGGCCATCCGCGCGGCCCTGACCGTGTAATAGTCGATTGCTTACCCAACGCCTCGACATGACCTGACCGTGAGCCTTGCTTATAAACCCGTAACCAGCATTCTCCGGTTGACCTACCCGCCAGTAAAGCCTAGGCTTAACAGTCTATCCTATAACTACATCTGACGGCGGCCTCATGGAAGGCCTGACCGCCGACTTTGGTGAGAAAAGGCAGTCGCGCGATGATATCTCTCCGAAAAGAAGTTAAGGACTATTCCCGCACTTGTGAACACCTCATTTCTGCAGCGGCTTCGCCAGATTCCATTCCTCTCACTCAGGACGAGATGGATTGGATATCATATTACACAGCTGAGATGACCAACGTTATCGACCAACTCGTGCATAAATCCAAAACACAGAGGCTACACCATCGGCAAACAATACGAGACTTCGCCATTGCCTCTGAGGCCTTGTTCCTCATGGATGGCCTTTCGGAAGGCGAAAAAGACAGCATCCGCCAATCGGTATCAGATGTAACAACACAGGTTCTGGATGAACAGAAAGATCCCGCATTGGATCGGTAATTCACGCAGTTAACGCGATGGTCACGGTGGGGTTAAATCCTGACGGAATCGCCTCCCCGTAACAAACCTGTTCGAACCGTGAAGCTTCCCGCCGTCGTGAGCGACTAATCTACAATCTCAATAGGTTGCGTGATCAAGCCGATGGTAGATCTGCCATCCACCTGACATGTTCACCCCGCTACGTGAATTTTATCATGCGGGATACATGATCAAATTGACTCCCGATCTACATGTCCGAACCCCTCATCAGTCCACGACTGCTTGCAGCGCATTCATTAACGCCTGAACCGTCAACGGAGCATTCCCCTCGCACCGGTTGTTGACGATGACGTAGGCTCGCCGATTCTCTGCCACCGCTGTCTTCACTAGCTCCATCGTATCCCGCCGCATGTCCGGCAGCTCTCTCACCATCTTGTTGTACGGCTCGGCTCGTTTCTTTGCGGCTTCATAGGACATCTTTAACGAAGTCAGGAGACAGAGCACCGTGAAAGGCACCGTGAATGCTTCCATGCGCTTGTGTTGGTCGGCTAAGGACGGCTGCCCGCGGCTGGGGGGCTATAGCGAGACTGTTTCGCCTTCAAGTCGAAGCCAGGGGATTGTCTAGTCCATGCCGAAGCATGCACCATGCTAAGAACAATTAGACACATCATTCATTCTTCCAATGCACTCGATTACCCAGGAGGAAAACATGAAAATCAACGCTGCTCTCTTTCTTCCAATCCTCTTATTGGGCGGAGTCTCCTGCGGGCCGACCACTGAAACCGTTGGAGCTCCCTTCAAGCTGACCGGCGACTTTACGTCGAGCACCTCCGGCAACAGCCCTCTCCCCGATCCTTCTGCCAAGGCTCGCCAGCGATTAGAACAGTTCGTGGCCCATGCCTATGATGGCGTGAGTTGCGATATTGCGCAGGGGCATGGCGAATATTTGACATCCTTGGCGGTCCTAGCGGGGATTCCGACCGACGCGCAGACCGCATTTCGAACGGAGATACAGAGCCGCTATACCGTGCTCTATGATCCCCTCTTGTCGCGTAAAGAAGCCGGGACACTGGTTGTAAACCACGCCTGGTCGGCCGGCTACGGAAAGACTGAAACACAGCATAACCCGTCTGCGGCGAGCGGTTTATAAGTACACTTGGGCACTCGATTGCAAAAGGCGCAGTGAGTACTCATCACGGTACTTAAGCCGCGTTCCTCTTGCTGGTGCATAGATTCCGTTTAAGGGTGGTGAGTAAATCTGGAAGCCCGATGATAGCAACCGCCAAATACTGCCAACCATGCATCGACACGTTATTTCCGGACACAGTGAAGACGGAGAAAGAGAGACAGTTCCTCGATGCCCATCTCTTCGCCCCTCGACCGGCCTCTGACTATGGTCCCACCAGCGAGGAAGGAACCTGCGAGAAATGCGGACAGCGCGCTCTCGTGACGTATTATCGACTTCCTGGATGAGGACCGGATAAGGTGAAGAATCGTCCTGAACCTTCGATATGAAAGGACTTCATCCATCCTTCCTGTCAGGAAAACCACCCTCATGCCTTTCATGCCGGATGATTTGTCAGAACATCTCGGCTCGAAGAGAAATGGAGAGATTACGCGAGCAATTCAGATCCCAGATCGATCCTGGAAGGGACATACTTAACTTTTGGCGATATGGTCGATTTTTTGGGCTAAGTCAAAGTCACGCTCGCTGATACCGCCCACATCGTGAGTCGATAAGTGCACCTTCACGGTGTCATAGACGTTGAACCACTCCGGATGATGAGCCATCGCCTCGGCTGCTTGGGCCACCTTGGTCATGAAGGCGAACGCCGTGACAAAATCTTTGAATTTATACTCCTTGGAGAGCTTTCCGCGATCTAAGGACCAAGCGTTCAGGTTGGTTAAGCGTGCTCTGATCTCAGGATCTGATAATTTCCGTACCGCTGTCATAGCAACCTCCCATGGTATTCCAAGCGCCTATGCGACCTCCCGATACTGAGCATACCAGTATCATTGTAGGCAATGCTGGCGAGAGGGGCCCCTAGCCGAAACCCCGGATGCCGACGCTCCCTTGCATGAGTAGTTCTTCACGCACTCTTCACTCGTCCTTCATTTCACTGCGGTACGCTGATGTATCGAACAAGGACAGGGGAGATACGGGATACTATGGACGCCAACTGGCTGATATTCGGAGCGGCGCTTCTCGGGGTCGTGGTGACGGCTGTCGTGGTCTATAGAAAGGACCACCAGTCGTAGAAGTGCCTCCCTCGCAGGGCACTTCAGAGGAACCTATGGGCCGTCCTAGCTGTACTTGTGGGGCGGTTCCATAGGTTCCTCTTTTTGTGGTTCAGATATATGAAGAAGTGTTCACGATATCGTCATCGAGAATTCATGTTCGCCGTGTAGCCTTAAGAAAGAAGAGAAGGGAGGTGAGGACACCATGTTAATGCTCATTGAAGTATTCATATTGGCCGCCATATTCGGAGTGGCCTACGAGGTATTGCACCTTGCGGGTCGTTAAACCGCGCGGAGCAAGGGACACTGTTACCGGCCAATAGTGAGAACACGGCGGAACGGGCCTGAGGTCTCTTCCTTGTACTTGGGGTTGGTAGTCTGTTCAAACCACTTGCCGGGAGGTTTCTCCCTATCCCGATGGGTGAGCACTGCCTGTTCTGCATCGGCAAGAGATCGAGTTTCCCCACTATCCTGTCGGAATCTAATTCTTTCTTGGTCATCTGCTGTACTCCATGAGTGCCTCGCCCGGAAAGGGGTGATACCGCACACTCCAAAGCTATCATCCATGCGGTCTAGTCGAATAGCTTTCTCGGTAACACTTCTTGGTCTTAACGGTGATGTAACGCGATTGCCTCGGCTGGAGGTGGAACGTGACAGGCAAGGTGCTTCCGGGGGGGGAAGGGGTCGGTGGGGCTTCGATAGAAGCGGCCTCCGAAAGTGGAATTCTGCTTCGTTGCCACAGCCGCGGTGGCCAATAAACCTTGCACCCATTGGGGTTGCTGCACAGGGGAAATCAGTCTCAAGCCCATGACGGGGAGCAAGATATACCGATCCCGCGGGTCAATGACCAGAGCCATACTTTGGGAGGATTATAGACTGATCCTCACCCCGTCCCACTGCGGGATTGGCGGAAGCCCGCACGATAAGGCGGGTATCGAGTGGCGGGCGATTGTCCGTAATCTAACTAACGGAAACTCACCAGCTATCATCGAGCCCACGCAAACAGTTTTCCCATCCGGCTGGCATATGTTGCAAGAACCGAGTCGGATTCGGACAGTGGATCTTGGATAGGGCATTCAAGCATGTCCACGATACGTTTCGCCTCTTCCAGGGCTATCGATACGGCAGCATCACGAGAGGCAAAGATTCCCTCAGGATATCCTTGGCGATATCCCCAACAGGTTTCTCTGAATTCAATAATGCGATACTGGCAATGCCACGTTCCGTCGGCTTGCCGTCTGGGAGTTAGCTCAATCTTGCGGTGCTTATAATCCAGCATGGTCGTTTTCTCCAGCCATCACCATTTGCTGAGAAGTCCGTGAAAGAAGAAATGCAGAAGCGATGCCAGCTGCATGAAAGGGTTCCGCACAGCTTGTTCGCGAGATCGGCGGTGCCTTCGTTGGACAGTCACCATAAGTTGCATAGCTACTGTTGATAAAGCAGCGAATGCGGTTTTCACAGTTCACGACTCCGCATCGCGGTGGTTGCGTTACTCACTGACCGTCAAGAGTCTCCCGTACTGAAGTTACGGTGGTGTTAACGCGATGTTTATTTTGTGGCGTGAACCACGAACTGGTAAGCCAAGGTTGGTGCTGGTGGCATCAGAAATATGATTAGACTCCCCCAGACAAAGGCCGCAGAGAAAACAGCTCGATAAGGTTGGTTCGACATGTCATACCCCTGCGAGAATCATCGTACCGGTTTGCGAGGAGTTACCTAACCGGGAAAACCCATAGGAAAGAATGATTTGGCTTAAGGCCTTGTGATAATCCAGATCGCTACGTCTTGCGCATCACGCAGTAGATGGTCAGTGATACCGCCGCCGAAGATTCGCGTGATTCCAGTCGTGCCCGTGCGGCCCACGACGATCGTGTCGTGATGTCCCTTTCTCGTTTCTTCGAGAATAGTAGTCGCAATGTCGTCCTCATGTCCAAACTTCAGGGCGACTCGGCTCTTGTCAAAGCCGGCACGGATCAATGTCTCGCAGGCTCGCTCGAGAATAGGGCATTCTGCCTCTTTTTCCTGCCTCAACCACGCCTCCCGTTCTTCCCTCAAACGATCGCTCAGCACTTCTTCCATGTGGGGATTTTCAGATCCGCCATGCTCCAATAAGCCGCGTGGTATGGGTTTAAGCACATGAAAGAGCGTAACGATGACATCTGGCGTCTGCCGGAGAAGCGACCCCACATATCGCACGGCATGCAACGCGTTTTCGGATTCATCCACTGCCACAAGGATCCGCATATGTGACTCCGTGGTAAAGGGACGTGAGGTCTACAATTGTTAACGCCAAAAAGAAAGCTCCGTCCTGTTTCAGGAACGGAGCCCTCCACGAACAGCGCAATTTTTACATCATGTCCTCGATAGCGTTTCCGTTACCGGTTCGTAATGTTTCCACTGCTCTGTTCTTCTGTCATGCTATCATCTTCTTGTCTCGGCCGGTACTGGGAGACTCCCTAACATTCCGACCAAGGCATGAATGCAGGACGCATTCCCCCCTTCAATGCGATTAGTCGCCAAGACCTAGGCCGAGTACCGATCTGGAGGTATTTAGATTAACACCCGGTCTCAGTTTAAGAAATTCCTCGACCGGCTGCTCCACGCATGCTCCAATGCAAAAACAAAGGAACAATCGGAGGAGCGGCAATCGCTTCAGGACGGGACTAAATGAGAGCGATCGTGAACCAAGCCGATTACTGGCAGCGTTGAAGTTTGAGGAGGGTGCCCAGGAGCAGCTGCCGAAGAGGATGTAAGACCGACTATCCACGTGCCAGTCATACAGTAATAACAGGTGCGTCTATATGTCATGGAGGAATCTGTGGACAGTGAAAGTGGTAAAGATGGAATGGGTCCGACAAAACTTCAGTCCATACGGGAATGTCTCGAAAAGCAATTCGTAGATGTGAAGTTCCGTCAGGATATACGACCGACATTCACTTTTACCAACGGCGCCGGCAAGCAGTCCTGGCACCTCGTATTCAACGAGGCGTTTTTAGCTGACCCCATGTCCATCCAGGAGTTACGGCAATTCGTCGAGGACAAGGTCATCAAGAAGGTCCATCAGAATCCCGGCAAGCGAATTCAGATTTCAAAGTATCGGGACATCACCGTCGAAGAGAAAAATTTTTCGTAGCGTTCCTGCGGCGGAACAGAGGCTCGCCCAAGATCGACGAGCGGTCAGAATTCTTCGACTTGTGGTGCACGCATACAGCTTGAACTGTTGCCATCTGGTCGATTGTTGGCAGTCACGCCAAAAAGAAAGCTCCGTCCTGTTTCAACTATTTTTTCGTATCTGGGATCTCCTTCAATGCTGCGCCTTGAAGAGTATTGATCTTCACGAGCCTTTCGATTTCGTTCCTTAACCGGTCATTTTCCTCTCTGAGAAATGCGATCTTGTCTGTCTGGAGTACTAGCTTTGTGTGAAAGTGCCAATAAAGCCCTCCTCCGATCAAAGAACAGACCGTTAATAACGCTATGCCAAACGACACCGGTGCGTGCTTCACCACTTGCCACTCCACGCGTAACTTGGAGTCAGACTCGTTGGTCCCCATGTCTCACCCCCTTGGAAGTGGTGGTAGAATACGGGCATGTTTGATCGAGGGCAAGCTCGTCACACCTATCTCGACGCCTCTTAAGCGTCCCCTCGCCGCTGCCCCTCGTTTGAGCCGGGCCACGCACAGCCCCTATATGTCCGTAATTGCGGCACTTCCTCTCGCCATGTGATTTCTCCTCGGTCAGGTATACTTGATTCTTTGGGAAGAGCTTGATCATGAACAAACCTCATACCAGATTTCTCTGCCGAACGTGCTGTATGAAGGCAGAACCAACCATTCCTCTCCTCGTCACTGAGTGGTTTGGCAACTGCCAGAAATGTGGAACGTGGGAGCAGCTCTGTTTTCATCGTTCCCGGCCAGTCCTCTATCCGACGACGTCAGGCTCATGTCCTAGATTTCAAGGGGACACACCCTAACGGCTACCCCGAGCGAACCTCTTTTACTTCTGCTGTTGACACCTCTTTCTCCACCACGTAGGTTTTTCCTCAGACCCTGTCGCGTATACACCCGGGACACGAACATTGTGGATTGGTCAGTGCTGATCAGCTTATTCGTGCTTCTCATCCTCGGTGGAGCCGGCATGTTCTTTCTCCGCGGATTCATCGCGAAAACCAGGAAAGAGTTTCAAGGACATCAACCCGCCCTTCGTGTGACCAACCTCTCGACGATGAATGCCGGAGATGTAATTACGTTGACACCGGAATTGGAAAACGCCGGGCGCGGAGCGGCCTTCGATTGCGTGCTCCAGCTGAGCGGATGGGACGGCGACTTTTCGGTGAAAACCATTCATCCTGAAGGGCCACGGCACCGGAAACACGCCATCCCGATCGTTCTTGGTCCGGAAGCGCCAATCCGGGCGAAGCCCCTCAGCAGGTGCTATTTGCGATTATCTTGTCGTGATCGGTGGGACCTGCGGTACGAATGTTGGTACCCCGTCATTCAAGTGCAAAACCCAAACACTCACCTTTACAACATTCTCATCGATCTGACTCGGCCGGAACTGACTGAACCGAACCTCTCATTTCCGGAGATGTGGAAGTTACTTCGGAGAACGTCTCTGAACACCTGATGGAATGCGGAGGCCGGACTGAGAGAGCGCGTCACACGACACTCTCCATCGCAGTTGCATTCCGATCTCCTGGACTTTACCATTTCGGTAACAGGATCAAGAGGTGACCCAGTTATATGGCGATGTAAGGTTCGTGTCGGATGGACGACTGATCAGCAGTCGTCCTATCCAACGCCAAAAGGAGATTCTTATGCCTCCTAAAGTACAGATCGCTCCAATCGTCAAAGTGACAAAGGCCGATGAAGAATGGAAGAAGCAGTTGTCGTCGACTGCCTACAGAGTATTACGGCATGAAGATACAGAACGCCCGTTTGTCAACCCGCTGCATGAGAACCACGAGTCCGGAATCTATTATTGTGCCGGCTGCGACTTACCGCTGTTCTCCTCCGAGCACAAGTTTGACAGCCGTACAGGCTGGCCCAGCTTCTGGCAGCCGATCGATCCCCGCGTGATCGAAAGCCGCACCGATTTCAAAATTTTTGTCCCTCGTACGGAGGTGCATTGCGCCCGATGCGAGGGTCACCAGGGTCACGTGTTTAAGGACGGGCCGAAGCCGACCGGCCTTCGCTATTGCATCAATGGGGTCGC
This sequence comes from Nitrospira sp., assembly GCA_024760545.1. Classification (NCBI taxonomy): domain Bacteria; kingdom Pseudomonadati; phylum Nitrospirota; class Nitrospiria; order Nitrospirales; family Nitrospiraceae; genus Nitrospira; species Nitrospira sp. The sequence continues at coordinate 4,178,098 of CP060501.1, read as the reverse complement.
ACTGAAATTCGTGGCCGGCTGATTGTGCCGGACTATCACTATTTTCTTTCGACCAACGGCCTTCCTGCACACCAGCGTAAGCGACCGGCCTCCCGTCAATCGCCGCTGGCACTCCCCGGCTGATTCGCGGTACAATTCGAGACCACGGATCATCGAGTTAACATTGTCATGTTCCGCCGAGCACTACCGCCTACATCTCTTCTTCTCCTCCTTCCATTCCTTCTTTCGTGTGGTGAGACGGGCAGTCTGTTCGCGTCGAAGACAGACCCCTGTTCCTTGATGACGGTCGCAGATGCGGAACGAGCCCTCGGAGAACCGGTTCGGGAGGGAATTTCCACCGAACCGATGACCTGTCTCTTCCAAGCTCAACGCCACGAAGGCAATGCCGTCACCATTCAGCTTGATGAAGCCTCCGGCAAGGACCGGCGGACTTGGTTCAACAAAGAGCGCTTACGTCGCGACAGCCTCCTGATACCCGGCTTGGGTGACGGGGCGGTGAGAATCGACTCCTCTCCTACCTTGTCCCGCCTGACTTTTATGCATAAGGATGCGCTGGTGACAGTGATCGTCGCCTCGACCAAACAGAATCATCTCGGTGAATCTGCCACTGTGTTGAGCCGGACCGTCGCAACTCGCTATGGAGCGACGTTGACTGCGACGCTCCCACCCACTCCCACCGCCCCCCCGACCGATCACGGAATAAAGGCCGAACCCGTCCCTCTCACAGCTCCTGTCGCGCTCACGCAAACACATCCTGCTCCCTCCGGGACCCAGGTCGGGCCCCAGAAAGCAGCGGCTCTGAATTCCGGGAGCCTGATAGGAACGTGGCACGCTCGTGTGACACAGGGTACGACTCAACATGACCTGCTGCTCATCATCCAGCCGAACCTGGAGTGGTCGCTCTCTTCGATGATGCAATTTGAGGGTGTCTTGAATGCCGAAGCAGGGCTGTGGTCTCTCGAACGAGCGAACACCTTCAAGGGTCTTGGATGGAAAGGGACATACCGCAAGAATTCCCCGAACTCCTTTGCCAGCACCGGCAGCGTCCAGGCGACCTGGACGAGGCTTTCGATCGATCAAGACCCGCCGCACATTCCGGCTGAACTGTGGAAACTGCGGCGAGAAGCGACCAGCGTGCCGGTATTCCAACTCAAAACGGTCGATCCGGACTTGGTCGGCGCGTGGGAAGGAACCGGCACCTATGCGGGCGGATCCGCCACGTTCGTGTGGGCGATCAAACCCTCTGCGGCCACGAGCCTGCTGATCGTGGATACGCTCCGTGGAACCGTACAGACCAAAGACGGCATCCCACAACTCCACCCCGTCCAAAAACAGCAACAACGGGTCAGCATCGTTGCCCTCCATGACCGTGGCTTTACGACGACTGATGGGAAAACCAATCTTCGATGGAGCAAACTTCGTCCTGAATCGGTAGAAGATCGTCAGCTCTAGCAATCGCGCTCGCCGATCACGCTCCCCCGGAAAGGAACCTTTCTCATGGCGAACAGAGCAGCCGGCATCGGGTTCGTCGGAATAGGCCGCATGGGCGCCAACATGGCGCGCCGACTTCACGAACGTGATTTCCGTCTGACCTCGGTCTACGACCTACAACCAGCGGTTGCATTGTCACTAGCCGCTGAGCTCAAGATCCATGCTGCGCAGACTCCGGCTGAGGTAGCCGGCAGTTCCACCGTCATTATCACAGTCATCTCCGACGATGCGGCAATGCGTTCAATCTTCTCTGAGCACAACGAAGCCAGCCTTCTTGGGAAAGCCCGAGACCGGCTCTTCATCAACTGCGCGACCCTTTCCCCAGGCGTTCACCGAGATATTGAACGGCTGGTCACGGCACAGGGTGGGACATGCCTGGAAGCGTGCATGGCGGGGAGCATCACCCAAGCTCGACAAGGCACACTGTACCTGATGTGCGGCGGCAACCCCGAGGTCTTTGCCAATGCGAAGGTCATCCTGGAAGCGCTCGGAACCACTGTGCGATATATCGGCCAGGCCGGCGAGGCGGCAAAAGTGAAAGCACTCGTAAACATGGTGATGAACAGTAATACGGCCGCGCTGGCGGAAGGGTTGGGACTGGGAGCGGCGCTTGGAATCGACCTCACGCTACTGCGCGAAGTCTTCGGCCAAACGGGCGCGGCCTCCCGTGTGCTGGAAACCGACGGAGAAGATATGCAGCAACGCGCGCACGAATGTTATTTCTCCGCCGCCCATGCCGCAAAAGATTCGACCATCGCGCTCGACCTGGCTCACCGTGCCGGACTCTCTCTGCCGGTCGCCCATGCAACACTGAGCCAATACCGTCGCTTGATTGAATTGGGGAAAGGTGAGTTAGATAAATCTGCAGTGGCCGAATTGACGTTTCTCGACCGTGAAGGGCTGCGCTAGCCGCAGCACTGGTTTAGGCATTACCAAGCAAGCGCAATGACACAACGCGCTTAAGTAGCTGGCGTGTGGGGAGCGGTTTTGTTGATTGCGGCTTGGCCTATCCCGAAAAGAAGGACCGTACCTGATCTGCCGATACATAGCCGACCAGGAAATCTCCATCCGGAGCAACGATCAATGGAACACCGGTCTGGCCTGTTGCGTGCCATGCCGTCTCCCATTTCTGGGCGGTACTGCGACTGTGCCCGTCAACGTCTTCAGTGAAATGCTCTCCCGCCAACTGCTCCAGGATCTTTGGATCGGAAATGTCTTGTCCTTCACACCAGAAAGCGCGGTATGCCCGTTGAACAAAATCCATTCCGCGCGCAACATCCTGTCCTAACAACGAGATCGCTTGTTCGATCGCGGCCTGAGTATTCGGTTTACCGCTCGGCAATGCGATAGGAAGACCGGGAGCCAGTCGTTGTACTACCGCCACTTCATGCCGCAGTTCAGCCTCCCACGACCCTTGCCAAGGTTTCATCGATTTCGGCAGATGCGGTGCATGTTGCACTCCGCGCCATTCACAGCGACGCAGCAAATCCATTTGATGCAGCCGCTCATGCTGGGCATAGCAAAAAGGACAGTTGAAATCACTATAGAGGACAAATTTGTCGGAAGAAAGCATGGCGCCACTTTACAGAAGTGGCTCGCCGGAGTCTACTCTGACATTCACAAGGGGCGCCCGATGCGATGATCACTCGGTGTTTCGCAACAGTGCTTGGAGATTTGTCCCGAGGACCGTCAGTGTTACAGGTTTGGTCGCGGCCTGGCATACCCCTATACTCATTATCTGAGCCAGAAGCCTAGGGGTGTCACATTATAAGTGTTCGGGAGGAACTCGCCATCCTCGATTGAGGTGAGCAGTCTGCCTGCGTCCTATGTGTTCGATCCTGCTGGTTGGTGGCGGTCGTTCGCAGTTCCCACACACCGGCTTCTGCTACACTTCAACTAGTCGTTCGCTCAAGTATCAGGCAGAACAGCCGATACAGTGTTCGACAGGGTGAAAAAGGCAAACCACCCGAGAGGGTGGGACGCAAAGCCGAGGGACCTTAACAGGGACGGAACATGTTCCAGGGTCAGCCTAGCTGCCACACAATCGACGACCTGACCAGTCTGGACCTCCCTCCCATTCACCCGGTACCTTCCTCTGAATTACAGTCCCAACCGATCGGAGGTGCCGAATGATTTCCGCGATCCATACCGCACTCTCAGGCCTGACGGCCTTTGGTAAACAGATCGAAGTCGTGGCACACAATGTTGCGAACGTCAACACTGACGGCTTCAAGAGATCGAAGACGGAGTTTGTCGAGGTACCTACCGGCGGCGTCCTTCCGGTAGTTGAGAAAGATCATTCCGCAGGCCCAACCGTCCTTCGAGACACAGGCAGCAGCCCGGCCATGGTCGAGCTTTCGAATGTCGATCTTGGCGAAGAAACGGTGCAACAAATCTTGGCGCAACGCAGTTTCGAAGCCAACCTGCATACTCTCAAGACGGGAGATGCCTTGCTCGGCAGTATCCTAGACCTAAGAAAGTAGGAGCAACTGACCAGCACACCATGTGCGCACATCGATCTCGACACTGAAACGAGCACATCGCTGACAACCGGCTCTCCGCGCCGGACATAGCATTCGAGTCTCTCTGTATGCTATGTCGAGTCATGACTTCCCCTCGTGTTTTGTTGCTGATTCCGCCGTTGACTCAGCTCAATACCCCCTACCCATCCACCGCCTATCTGACAGGGTTTCTTGAGTCTCGCAGAATCCAGGTCGACCAAGCTGACTTGGGCATTGAAATGGTACTACGCCTGTTCAGCCCTGACGGCCTACGATGTATCTTCAGGCAACTGCGCGACTACGACGGCTCTCTTCCCAAGGAAGCGCTCGCCATGATGAAAGCGGAGCACAGCTACATCGCAATGGTCGGACCCGTCATCGCCTTCCTGCAGGGAGACACGCCAGATGCCGCCTCGCACTTGATTCAGCCTGGCGTGCTACCTCAGGGGCCAAGATTTCGGGGTCGTAAGACATTCCCTCGATCCGTATCCGTGGTTGATAGGGCTAAACAATGGGCCACATTCTTTCTTGAAGACCTGGCTGATTTGGTCCAAGCCACCATCACCCCACATTTTGCCTTAAGCCGATATGCCGAACACATCGGACGCTCCGCCTCCTCCTTTGATCAAATCGCCGCGGCCTTAGCTGAGCCGCCAACTGTGATTGATGAATGGATGTTGATGTCGTTCTGGAAACATTTCGAGCGGGTCCGTCCATCGCTGATCGGTCTTTCCGTACCATTCCCCGGCAATCTGTATGGCGCATTCCTTATCGCAAAAACGATCAAGCAACACTATCCCGATCTGCCGGTAGCCATCGGCGGCGGGTACGTGAACACAGAATTGCGCCGTGTGGCTGACCTTCGAGTGTTTGATTACGTCGATTTCATCACGCTCGACAACGGTGAACGGCCGATCCTCTCGTTGATCGAACACCTCTCCGGCCGACGCCCACGCCGATCTCTGTGCCGCACGATGTATCGCGAAGCGGACCGTGTGGTCTATGCCGACGACCCTTCATCAACCGACTTCACGATGAACGACATCGGCTGTCCGACCTATCGCGGCCTGGCACTGGATCGCTACCTGACCGTTCTCGACAGTACCAACCCGATGCATCGTCTCTGGTCGGAGGGCCACTGGAATAAATTGACCGTGGCACACGGGTGCTACTGGAAACAATGCACCTTCTGCGACGTAGGGCTCAACTACATCAGCCGCTACGAGATGACGCCGACTGATCGCCTCATTCAGCAGATTGAACAGCTCATCGCAGAGACGGGTCGGAGGGGATTTCACTTCGTTGATGAGGCGGCACCGCCCGCTGCCTTGAAGTCGCTGGCGCTCGCACTCCTGGAGCGGCGTATCGACATCACCTGGTGGGGCAATATCCGCTTCGAGACCGCCTTTTCACCGGACCTTTGCCGTCTCCTCTCTGCCTCCGGCTGTATCGCCGTGACAGCGGGGCTTGAAGCTGCTTCAGACCGTTTATTGGACAAAATGAAAAAAGGTATCACCGTTGATCAGACCGCGTTGGTTGCCGCAGGATTCAAAGAGGCCGGGATCCTGATCCATGCGTACCTCATGTATGGGTGCCCATCGGAAACGATTCAGGAGACGGTCGATTCGCTCGAACGTGTTCGTCAACTTGTGGCCGCCGATCTCCTGCAATCCGCCTTTTGGCACCGCTTTACCGTCACGGCCCATAGCCCGGTCGGTCTGAATCCTTCCGGGCATGGCCTCCGTATTCTAGGACCTGAGTTTCAGGGCTTTGCCGAGAATGATCTTCTGCATGACGATCGTCGTGGAGAAGCCCCGGTTTGGCTCGGCGAAGGCCTACGGCGATCACTCTTGAACTATCTCGAGCGGCGGGGACTCGATCTCGATGTCCGCCAATGGTTCGATTGCGACGTTCCCCGCCCCCATGTGCCGTCCACGTGGCTGAACCGTCTGCTCAAGACCCGGAGAGCCGAAGACAGTTCATCTGCAGAACGCCGATTCGTGTGGCTGGGTGAACCGGTGATCTGTGCATCGACCGGTAAAAAATCACGGGTCATTCTCCCCGGATCTCAAACAGATCAGGTACTCATCTTACCGGAAGCGCAAGCCCAATGGCTGGAGCAACTGACCAGAGAGGCCACGCCACAACGTCCATCTCCGGCCTATCCGCACATACGGGAGGCCTCCAGTCTGTTTCCAGGGATGTCATCGGAGTTCAACACCTTTCTGACCACCCCTTCGTGGAGAAAGGTCCGCGCTGCCGGCCTAGTGCTTGTCTAGTTTCCTCACTTCACCTTTTAGTCGGCTGAGACCGCCACGTGCTCCTTCCAGCAGGAAACAACACTTTAGCGGAAGGATAAAAAAGAAAAGCCGGAACCCACGATGTGGGTTCCGGCTCTCATTTGAGGAACAGACTTTCTAGTTCACGCGACGTGCTTAGTACTGCAACTGCAAGGCCACATGGAACGAATCGACTTTTTGCACGGCTTGACCAGGAGCCATGAATGAGAACCCTCCTGCGCTCCCGTTGAAATCCCCATACCGGTAGTAGGCAGAAATGCGGGCATTGTGGCCGGCAATGATATAGTTGACCCCGGTTTCCCATTCCTGCCGCGTGTTAGAGTAGCGTGGGTCAATACTGGTAAACCGAACATAGGGTTGGAACCGTCCGATACCAACCTGATGCGGGATCAAGTACAAGCCATACACCGACCAGGAGTGGCCGTTGAATATACAAAAGCAGTTTCCAAAGGCGCCATTGCCTGGTTCGAAAGCCTGAGTGCCGTAATTTGCGAAGAAGCGCTTAAACTCACCGTTGAATGTGAACACACCGAGGTTGTTCGGCAACAGTTTTTCAAACAACAGATCGACGGAGAGACCGGTAAAATCGGAAACAGCATTGGCCACAGGATTACCAGCGCCATCCTTCTGGTGCACCACGTTTCCTGAAATCGCGAGGATGTCTCCAGCCGTCCCATAGTAGGTACCGCTCGTGTAGTAGCCGGGGTTGTCTTCATCGTTCAACAGGTTCCACTGCAGACGACCGGCGTACAACAAGCTGCCAGTTGGATTTGGACCACCACGGTTCCCTGTGAATACGGATGCGACGTACAACAGGTGGGTGCCAAATGGATGGACCTTTCCGAAGAAGACCGCGCCGTTGTCACGACCATAGAGACCGGCCTGTCCACCAGTACCTCCATTAGGACCGCTTGGGAAGTTGCCGCTGAAATCAGACGGGAAAAATGGTGTCCGGAAGCCATCATAGGTCGCATGGTAGTAAGGACCGTTCAACTCACCGCGCTCGCTCGGTACCAAGGTACGTCCGACCCAGAGGTTGATCAACTCGTTGAACTCGAATTTTCCGATCGCGTCGAGCAGCCCAATGTTGGAGTTACCGCCAAACTGACTGGCGCCACCACCGACGTTACAGTTGAAACATTCCGTGTTGAACGTAAACTTGACGTACTTGTGGATCTGCCCGTTGATGTAGATACGAGCATTGTCCACTTTGAAGTCGTTGCTGTAAGCGCCCCCTGCAGCGCCCTCTATGCCGTTGAAGCTGGTGCGGATACCCATACCAACGGAAATCCACTTATCATCATCGGCTTTGATTGTGCCACCAGCATAGGCACTGGGCAGCGTGGATCCCATTCCAGCTACCAGGGCCATAACGGCGCCAGCAACTGCAAACCTTGACCACCGCCTTTTAAAATGTCCCTTCATACTGATGCCCTCCCTTGTGAGTAATATGTACCAGTTGCCCACGACAGATGAACTCAGAAAGTCGGCGGTAAGTATGCCTAAGTCGTCAAAACATAGCAAGATTTTTTTCTCACAGAACCCTCCTAACCAGGCTTGAACCCAGGCTTTTCCCTAATACAGACCCAGCTTTCCCCTAGATCTTGATCGGGCTTCCCCTAGTTCGGATGACGAAGGATGCTGTCGGCCGCTGTTTATCAAACAACTCTCCCGTTAGGCACGGGGATCATCGGGGATGGGGAAGTGATACCGGCGAGACTATCACGGATTCTCTGGGGGCAGAATCCTTTTCGTTTATTGATCAATTCATGATATTTACGTGGGTATTATAATTTAATAATTTGCCGATGGAACGCATGGCATAAAGTCGCAACGGAGATGCTCGCAGGGAAGACCTTAATACCGGGGAAAAAGAAACGAGCGGGGAAGGGCACTTCCCCGCTCGTCTACATTCAAAATGATCGGCAAAACTTACCGGTTAGGCTGCGGCGTATACCGTAAATAGGGCTTCACGGTCTTGAATCCCTTAGGGAAGAGATCTTTCGCTTCGGCGTCACTCACCGCTGGAGTGATGATGCAATCTTCGCCCTCCTTCCAGTTCGCCGGGGTCGCGACTTTGAACTTCGATGTCAGTTGCAGGGAGTCAATCACCCTCAACAGCTCATCGAAGTTCCGGCCGCAGGACGCCGGATAGGTCAATGTCAGCTTCACCTTCTTATCTGGACCGATCATAAAGACCGATCGCACGGTCATATTGTCGAGGGCGTTGGGATGGATCATGTCGTACAGCGTCGCCACCTTCTTATCCGGATCGGCGATGATGGGATAATTCACCGTCGTCTTTTGGGTTTCGTTGATGTCGTTGATCCAACCCTTATGAGAATCCATCGGATCAACGCTGACCGCGATAACCTTCACTCCCCGCTTCTTGAACTCCGGGGTGATCTTGGCCATCGTCCCCAACTCTGTCGTGCAGACGGGTGTATAGTCCTTGGGGTGTGAAAACAAGATTCCCCAGCCGTTCCCAAGCCATTCATGAAAATTAATGGTTCCCTCTGTCGTCTCCGCCGTAAAGTTCGGCGCCTCGTCTCCCAATCGTACTGCCATGACAAACCTCCTTGTGTCGTAATGTAGTCTACGTAAAATACGCTGAATCAGTACCATACTGTTTTGCAACAGGCGAGTGCAAGAGGGAGAGCGCCACGCGTCGAACACCGGACGCTCTGATTCACACTGGACGAACAGCACTGACCACCTCAAGTTTTGTGTCCTCATGCCGATATGGCTCATGAGGCTTTCGGCGGAGCAGGATATGGATAAGACAGTCCCAACACGTACGAATCTGCATATTTCGAATGATCCGATGTATTTGATGCTGCGTGAAGGCTGCATCAAGGAGTTCAACGTGAAGAAGGCCTCGGGGGATACATGCGATCTACGGGGGTGTGATCTGCGTGGTCTCGACCTCCGGGGCCTCGATGCGGACGGGCTCGATTTCAGCGACTGCTACTTTCGACAATCCGACCTCCGAGGGGTCGACTTAAGCAAGGCGATTATGGACGGCGCCAGTATCAACGCCTGTAAGATTTCAGGGGTGCTCTTTCCTCGGGAGCTCAGCGCTTCAGAAATTGAGCTGTCACTCCTGCACGGGACACGGATGCGGTACAACGTCAAGTAACAAAATCACGACCTCTACTCGCCGGACGTCATTCCACTACATTTCTAGAAAGAACCTACCTGACAGAGGCCGCTCTCATGAGCCGGCAGACAGCGACAACTGAGTTCGAACCTTTTCATGTCCGGACTCGGCACCGGCCGGATCAAGGAGGCCGATTCGCTCCTCCGTGAGCTTTTCATCCTCCAGGAGCCGATCGCGTACCGCCTCAGCGCGTTGGCGTGCCAGCGTTTCCAGCTCACTATTGGAAATTTGAACGGCTGCCGCCAATTTCCGCTTCATCTCTTCCACCGTCGGCTGAGTTGACCCATCTGCGGTTGGGTCTGTGGGTTGCACGGGCAGTTTGGCAAAGAGTTTTTCCACCAGCCCTTGTTCCTCTTGTGGCGAAAGTTCCTCCTGATTGGATTTCGCTCCACCACGTAGCGCGAAGAGTTGTTCCCGCAGTTTCATCGTCCGAAGCGCCGCGCCGTCAAGCGTCGCATCAAACGTTCCCGTGATATCCAGCCTGAGCCCAGTTCGCTCATCCAACGCCTTCTCCAATGCGTCTAGTTTTGCTATCTCGCCGTTGGCCAGCGAAGCGCTCCCGGGCTGAAACTCGATAAATTGCAAATCCTCCTCGCCCCCGCCACCCGGCACGAGTTTTCCCATCAAGGCAAAGGGCGACGCGACGACTTTCCCCAGCAGATTGAGCAACGTCGAGATGACCACCTTGCCGTACTTAAAATCCGGATCCTTGAGATTGCCTCGAATGGGCATGTCGATTTCAATCATGCCCTTGCGATCCTTCAAGAGCGCCACAATCAGCGGAACGGGGAGCGAGGTCGCATCCGGGCTATTCGTCTTCTCGCCAAACGTCAATTGGTCGACATGCACAAGGTTCTCCGCTTCCAGCACTTTCTGCGAGACTTTGTACCTCAAATCGAGCGACAGCTTACCTCTCGACAAGCCATATCCTACGTACTTGCCGGTGTAGGGACTGCTCGGTGTCAAATCCATCCCGCCGAGTGTGATGATCAGATCGGTGAAGGCGTCTTCACTCAATGGGTTGATCTTCCCCGCGATTTTGAGCGGGGCCGCGCGTCCGACTTTGCCGGCCAGGTTGACATCGGCTTTTTTTAGTTGCTTCGACGACAATCCTTTGATGGTGCCACCGAAATCCGTGAGACTGGTCCGTACCTTTGGCTCAATTGACAGGTCCTGATACGTCGCAGCCAACTTCACCAACTTGACCTGGTCGATCGTCACAGGGACGGGCTCCGCCGATTTGGCTGGAGACTTCTCGGCCTTGGGTCCCTTTTGATCCGCTGCCTGATCGCCGGGGGGAGGCGATGCGGCGAGACGCGAGAGGTTGAGTTGCCCTTCGGCATCGATCATCATCTGGAGGGACGGTTCTTGCCAGATGATTTCTGCGATCTTCACTGCCGTCGGCTCAACACCCAGCGCGATCTGATTCACGTTCAACGCTTTCCACGTCACCACGTTTTCAAAGTCTTTCCGATCCACGAGCGCCAACCGATTCACCGCCAGGTTTCCCTGAAACCGCAGCAAGGGCTCGTTCACATGCTCCTTGGCAAAGTGCGCCGTTCCATTGAGATCAATCGCGCCCTCCACGACGTCGGCCTTGAGGAACTGATCGAGATACGGTTGAAAGGGATGGATGTCGATGTGTTCCAGTTTGAGGTCCACATCGGCAACCAGCGGTTCCACCTCCACCTTCCCTTTCACGTTGATAGATCCGGTCTCATTCAATTTCAGCGACACATCGATCGGCAGCGGTTTCCGGAACGGAATCTGTACATCCTTTACCGTGACGTTCATCGCATCTACATTCACATGGCCGGGGCGCTCAAGCGTCCGGTCTTCGAACGACGCGCCATAGTTCTTGATGGCGACCTCGTCGACAGTGATGGACCAGGGCTTTGCCGGCTTCGCTTCCTTGACGTTCCCACGCGAGGATTTCTCCACTGCTTCTCCACCGCCGACCGGTGTAAACAGCGGTTGATAGTTGAGCACACCATCCGATTCCCGCCACGCATCGAACCGGGCATTCATCGACTGGACCTTGGTGATATCGATCGTCTGTTTTTGTAAATCCAAGTGAATCCCCTCCACATCAAAGGCCGGGATATTCACCACCGGTTCGATCTCACCCCGTTCCACGATTGCCAGATTCCGCAACGACACTTTTCCGTTGTTCACGATCGCCTCAGGCCCCTGACCTCGGAGATCGAAATGATAGGACGCCGACAGACCAAGAACGCCCTGCGGAATATCGAACTGAAACTGGTCGCGCACAGCTTGATAGAGGGTCTTCAGTTTGACCCCGGATAAACTGATCTTGCCGTCGGACTCCACCGGTTCCAGAAAGATCGTTCCCTCCCACGTCACCACTTCGTCCTTCCCGATCTCCGCCCTAAAGGCATGGGCGTTTTCGCTTCCCTGCGACGGAATGGTGCTGAAGTTCCGTAGCACGATCTGGATCGGCACGACATCGATGATGACCGGCTTCGGCTTGGATTCATCTCGGTATTCCAAGATCCCCCGGTCAATGTCCAGCAGATCGATCTCCACTGGCATCATCCGCTTAGGCTCGCTTGTCGTCGGAGTCGGTTTCGACCCCGTGTCATCGGCCGGGGAAGCCAACGACATCAGATTCAGCTTCCCCTCAGAATTCACCCTGGCCGCCACAAAGGGCATCGACAGGCGAATTTCGTCGAACGAGATCTTCTGAAAGAACAGCGTGCTCACATCGAGATCGACGAACAATTCTTCAAACCCCAAGAGCGGCGTCTGATCTAAATCCCGCACTTCTAATCCATTGAGCTGCAGAGACAGCGTGAATGGGTTGAACGCCGCGTCACGTAGGACGACGGGATGCTTGATCCCCTCGGCGGCAGCGGGAATACCATACGCTTTGATGAGATAGGGAAGCAGGAAAAACCCAACCAGCGCGTAGAGAACAAGAAGACCAGCCAGAATACCGATCACGACACGGAGGCGAAGGAACTGGCGCATACGCGATCGGATCCTTGGAAGGTTGAGATTGCGCCTAAAACTATAGGGGACGACACTGTTGAATGTCTACTGGGGGAACCCGCTTGTCATGGAATTTATTAGGGAATGCAACCCGCTTCTGCGCTTACCCGAACGACTGGCGGGCGCTTTGAGGCATGACGACGATACAGCGCACGCTGGAGGGGTTTATCCCCGCCGGAGAGTTCTCACGAGTATCAGAAAACCCTCCCTTCCTGGCGAATGTTTCGGCAGACAATGCCGGTGTTCTTGCTTCTCGCGAGAGCATCGCGGGGAGACCTGGGCGTCGAAAAGAGCCGACAAAGATTGGCTAATTACCGACTTCGGTCCACAACAGCGCCGTCATTGTCGGTTCGGCGCTGCACGATTGGAGAAGCAGGAGTACACCAAGGAAGAGCGTCATGATGGCGGGCCAGATCATCGAGAGAGCACCGAGCACGAAAAAGAGTGTAATCCCCGCCAACAACTGCTGAACAAGTGGACGCTTGACTCTCATGATAGGTCCCTCCTTCCTGGCTCTCTTCTAGGACATTCGAATAGTTTGCAAATGGGTGATCCCATGATTGCGTGTGTAAACTGTCGTCAGCGTTCGGCGTCCCGATGATTGGAACCTTACGGGTTGGACGGTCCAAGATGCGTATGCATTTCCATCAGCAAGTTGCAGACCACTGACGGCCACGAGGACTCAGACTCACAAATGCTGGAGATTCAGGACTATCCCCTGCTCTTCCCGAAAAGCAGCCTGAATTCATTTAGATTCTCTATGTATCAACTGTGATTCACCTCATGGGACTTTCCTCTGGAGGAAACCCGCGATACTCAGCATTCACAGCATTCGCGGGGATCAGCCGTGGCCTGTGGCTTGCTTATGAAGCTGAGCGTCAGGAATGCTCATGGTCATGGATGGCGAGAGCCTGGTGGAGACCTCAATGCCCGACAACAATAAGCGCTGGGTCGAACTGAGGACTCCTGATCAGCATGCGGATGGAACTTGGAGTTGTCGCTATGTCATCTTTGAGTTCGAGTCAACACGATGGAGATGTAACAGAGGACGACCTGAAGGCAGCTTTAAATCCCGCGAAGAGGCACAAGCTGCCGCGTTGAAACAGGCACAGCGACTGATCGATTCACGGGAGCCCACGTCATAATACCGCGCCAAAATCAGGTTGAAAGCCGTTCATCAATGCCTGAATCGTTACCGGTGCATTCCCCTCAGCCCGATTATTCGCGATCACGTAGGCCCTTCGATTGTTGGTAACGCTAAGAATCAGAATGTATTCGCCGCTATGACAGTTCGATGACGAGCGCGCGGCACGAGTAAGAATTCTCGAAGAAACAGGAGGGACACTCAAGGGGTCTATCCGCCGCCAATTAATTCCAGAAAACTCTAAAGAGGCGGCGGTACACGCCAAGCAAGGCATGGTGCGCCCGGCTGGAATCGAACCAGCGACCCTCAGCTTAGAAGTTCGCTCCGGGGTTGTGCCCCTCAATGAGTTCAAGCCCTTTGGTGGGCAGAATGCGGCAAAACGACCCTGATCCTACCCCCTCGACGCACCACCCGCGCACCATGCAGAGTTGCACTCTACTGTAAACATTATTCGCTTTAATTCATCATCGCTCAGGCGTCTGACGCGCCTGGGTCCCCCGTCGGGCGAATATATTCAGTTCGCTTGGATCAAGAGGATTACGCAACCTCTGTGATGCTGGCAAACCAACCAAAGGTGGTTCGCCTCGCATTGCCCCCCTGAGAAAATACAAACCCTAGGCCAGCAGCATTAAGGAATCCACTCATTGTCCATATAACATCGACACCAGGTGCTGGATTGCGGGGCGTACTAAATACGACGGCTTCAAATATCGCTGGCGCGTATTGGTCCGCTATGGGTCCTGGTTTTGGCGGAATAGTGAACGAAAGCTTGCGAGACGTTTCGTCCCAGATTCCTTCTACTGTAATAGTTCCTTCTGGTATGAATCTTTTCAGTTCGCCGGTCATAACGCCTTCGCCATTGACGCTTCCAATATTAAGGTCGCATTCAACGCCATTAATGTTACAGCGCCATGTACCTATTTTTAGACTCATTCACCCCTCCCTTGTCTAATCAGTGCACGTTTGAATGAACGCCAAAAACAGCGCAGAGGATGAGATAAAAACCTAAGAAAATCAATAACGCTATATCACTGGCAAAGAAGGGTTTTTGAAGCCTGGCCTTTCGCGGTCGATGCCTAGACGGATCTTGCGGGGTATGTTTGACCAGATCCGTTGTATTGAGGGTATTTCTAGGCTACAAGGAACAGTTACTCCGGTAGAAACTTCACTAAAGCTTCTTCGACCCGGCTCGAGCCTGGGTACCGGTGCCCATAGGTATTGCAGGTCATGACCAGAGAGCGATGCCCGATGTAGCTCTGCACCTCCCAGGGCGTGAGGCCTTCGTTTAGGAGCAAGGAAACGACGGACCCCTTGTGCACAGGAAGGGCTACAGCCCTCCTGGGTACCAGATTCGTGATCGAATCACGCCCGCAACATTCGTCTCCGAGGCCTTGTTCCTCACGGATGGCCTTTCGGAAGGCGAGAAAGACAGCATCCGCCAATCGGTCTCCGATGTAACAACACAGATTCTGGAGGGACAGAAAGATCCCGCACTGGATCGGTAATTCACGCCGTCAAGGCGATAGGCACGGTAGGGTTAAGTCGTGAACGAAGCGCCCCTCAGCAACCCCTTGAGGAATACCACACCGTCTCAGAGCCGTTCTCGGCGTAGGCCGGAACCCAGCCAGTCGCAAGAATGGTGTTCCCATCAGGGCCATCCGGACCATGACAGATGCTGCCATCCACTATGACGACCAGCAACCACAGATCTTTCAGGTCTTTTCCATACCGTGCACCTGCCACCGCTACACTCTTATACCTTCCGAACTGGTCATAGCGTGTGAACGGAGCAGACGCCTCAGGAAGTTGATAGACACGCTTGTCCCAGGCGTCGGTGAAATGAGTCAGGGACTTAGCAACAAGGTCATAGTACATCCGAAACTGTCCAGCATTGGCTTGATTGAGCCATGCGAACATCTCGTTCTTCCCATCAGAATATCGCAACTTGTACCACGGTACATCGAGATGATACTTGATATCGTAGACCACTGCTGAAACCTGCCCATAGCCGTGCTCCCTAGACTCAAGATGCTTCCGGTCTCGAACCACAACCGCCACTGGCGCCTGGAGAGACGGCTCCGTGAACAACACTACCGGCCCCCTCGGCGTGTCGGGGCCACCTGCATTAAGGTTTGCATGGAGGGCGGGAACCTCCACAAGACCATTCATACGTTCGGCCGCATTTACTCCAGCGGCAATTAGAAGCAACACGAAAAACGTGATATATCCAACCATCTTCTGACCTTTGAAATAGCACGACCAAACCAGTGGCTACACCATACCATAGTGCTCGTGTCGTGGCTAAACTGTGGCAGAACTATCGTATCCAATCTGGAAGAAATAGGCGCGAGAAACCGCAGGGATAGCGTAGGGGTATATGCGGGGGAAAGCGGAAATAGAACGGGAAAGCACGGGTCGATTTCGTCATGCTTAGCGGGGGGAATTCACGCCGTCAAGGCGATGGTCACCGTGGGGTTAAATCGTGACCGAATCGCCTCCCCGCAACCAACCTTTTCAATCTTTATCACTGATTGTTCGGAAGGTTCGTGGGCGAGCCTATGGCCCCTTTATCCACGGAGAAGGCTATAGCCGTCTCGCCACGCGGTTCCCAGACGGTTCCCATAGTGAACGGTGGTTTGTAAGTACGCGAAAAGTGGTGCGCCCGGCTGGAATCGAACCAGCGACCCTCAGCTTAGAAGGCTGATGCTCTATCCAACTGAGCTACGGGCGCACATGAGAGGACTCAATCACTGGTGGATGTAGCATTTTGTGCCATTTTATGTGCCATTCGGTCAAGCAATGCAACATCCGGTGTCAGGCCGTCGAGCGACTCCAATGCCGTTCGCAGATGCATCTGCTCATATGCGCATAGCGTAACGCCATGTTGAAGGACTTGTGCCCGAGCACTTCCTGAATCTCTGCAAAGGTATTGTCGCCGCTGCAACATTCGCCTCGTTTTTCCGCAAGTTTCACGGGTATGAGATGGACGTTGGAGGAAGAAACAATGGAAAAACAGACATTTATGAAGAACTCTTCACGGTTTCATCATGGAGGTTTCATCTTGGGGGTGTACTAATAGCGCTGGTAAACACAAGAAAGGGGTGCTCATCATGATGTCTTTTATGGAAGTGTACATACTGGTTGCTATCTTCGGAACGCTCTACGGAATGTTGCAGCTCGCCAGCCGTTGACGAGCTCGACTCTCAAGGACGGGAGAGAGCAACGGTACCGTGGGTATCTGAGGTCCTAAATGCTCCCTGGTCGGACCGTCCTTGCACAGTTGAATGAACACCTCCACGGTGCCATTGACTGGCGCGCCGCTTTACACCGTCTCAAGCCCCCGCCTCTAACGAGGCAATGAAAACCTTTGACGCCTTTCGGCTCCAGAGGTAAGCATGTATTCATTGTCCTGCTACGTGGTCAAGCAGACCATCTCATAAGTCCCTCACCACCGTTCCAGTCATAGTCGACAGCGTGCGGTGAATCAAATTGGATTCAGGTTGAATCTGTTTGGGTTCACTACTATTCCCTTTCCATAAAATACAAAATAGGAATCTTGTCATCGACAAATGCGGCAGCAGCGTGACAGTCAAGCCCTCGCGCGAATTTTTGTGCACGCGAGAATTTGAAGTCGCATGCATGGCTCGCCCTTTGCTAGTGCGAGCAGACTATAGGGCCGATCAGACCAAAAGCAGATCGGCAAGTGGCAGGGTTCCTTGAACGGAACCAGCGTGTCTACCGAAAGGAGACACCATGTGGATGTTGGTGATCGTTCTCATGAACACAGTACCCGGAATAAACACAGTGACCTTGCTCCAGACATATCCGACATCCCAGGAGTGCCACAGCGAGCGTGATCGTATCGGTGATGAGATGGCCAAGGCATATCCCGATGAGCACAACTTCGAGATTGCCTGTCGATTCGATCAAGTCAGAGCTGAACGGACTTTACGAGAGGGCTGAGCTTAGATGCACGGACCATTGTAACTGGGGATACAGGATACAGTGGAAATGATTGGCTGAGCTTTAGCGTCTGAGGCAATGAAGGGGAAAGCCACTGCCTCATAAGGGTTATTGTTCAGAATACGCAACAGGAATATACACCGCGCAGAAAAGGGATCGCGCCCTATCTGCTGAAATCGGTAGTGCTTAGTTCAACTGCATATGCCGTATAGAATTAGGCCTTAGTGGCTAGTTTTTGGAAAACTCAATACGAAAATATTAGGACCTTCTAGACCTCTTGTAATTACACTTTAGCGCTACTACCATCCCCACCTCTCAGAGTGGATATGGGGGAGATTCGGATAATTGGTCCGCTGGACTAAGGAGATGACTAAATGAAGCTACCCAGCTACCAAGATGGTGTGCGCGTTTGCGCCGTCTTTCTGCTGAGTTTAGTCCCGTTGCTCACAGGCAGTGGTTATCCTGATACTCCGATACTAGACTTATTTGATGAGAAAAGCACAGGTGATAACTCTGCCATTGACACTATGCCTCGCGAAGGTCAAACCAATTATGTTCCACCCGGGAACGGTCAAAAATTCTATAACAAGGTCATAGCAGGAAGTCGTTTTCGTGAGGGTAAACTGGACTGGAAAAGGTTAGCTCCCCGCATCATCAACACCCCATTACACCCGATCCCCCTGAGGCTGTTTCCCGATGTCACGCTACAATTCTCACCAAACACATACACGCGTGTCAAAGGAAAAACAGATACGTTTGTGAACACCTATCGTTGGTCGGGCCCTGTAGCCCTCGAGGGCAAGGTAGTTGGCGATGCCATTTTCATCGTAGATACAGTGAGCCAGCAAATTACAGCCACGATCACGAGTGAGGGGCTAATTTATGAAATCGTCACTCTAGAGAGCGGCCTAACTCGCATCTACGAGTGGGACTCAGATCGGTTTCCCGACGATGACCGGCGTGAACGTCGTGGCCTGGTTCATGAGGAGCAAGACTCGGGACAATGCATTATTGATGTACTAATCCTCTACACCCAAGATACTAAAGATTTTTTGCAGAATCACCAACTTGGAAATATCACTGGAGTAGTTAACAGGGCCATAGGAGTAACGAATGACGCCTTTAAACACAGTTACATTAACGCAGAAGTCCAAATCGCGGACACGATGTTAGTCCCACGGGACGACTTTCAAGAAAGCGGGGTACTAGAGGATGATCTAGGTAAACTTCAAGACCCAGCTCATTTTGGAACCAAAGCGAGTGCATTACGCGATGCGGTAAAGGCCGATCTCGTAAGTCTATTGGTTTCCAGTGGTGACTATTGTGGGGCGTCGCCGAAATTTGATGGTCGACTTCCAAATGCGAAGGATGGTTTTTCAGTTGTTCAGGTAGGCTGTGCGGCAAATTATTACTCTCTTGCGCATGAAATTGGGCATAACCTTGGTACGCGACATACACGATTTGATGAGCAGGTACCTAATGGCAATAACACTTCCTCTAATTTTGGGCATCTAAGTCTTGAAGAAAAGACCTATACGGTGATGGCAACTAAGAGGGAATGCAAAGCCAATAATATTCGAGACTGCCAGCGCGCTGCTCTGTATTCGAATCCGAATGTTTTCTATAAGAACACCCGCACCCCCGCTGGAAGCGCAGACGACACAGCCAAAGTAGACAACTCGGAATATATTAGAAAACAGTCCTGTGCGATTGTCTCCAGGAACAGATAATTTTTCAAAGTATTAAGACCCAGGCGAGACACGCGGTACATGATCATTTTCTTACGAGGGGAGAAGAACATGCCTAAGGCAAGATTGACGTTACTAGGTTTTTTGGTGACAGGCCTTCTAACACCACTTCTTCACGCCCCGGAGGCTGGTGCCATAAACTGGAAAGTTACAAATTTAGCTGGCACTACGGTTTATTGTTCTGGAAGTGGAGCACCAACCGCCAACCTCCCCGCAACATGCAATGCAAATCTTGACTTTCAGTCTAGTGGAGGGACGGCACGGATCGAGGCTATAGATGGTGGAACCAACGATATTCTTAAACTAGTAAACACTAAACTCGTAGCGAAAACCACAATCACAGATTACGTCTTGACATTCGAACACGTGTTTGTTCCTGGCCCAACTAGTGTTGATTACAGCCCCATCTACTACAACACTCGCATGAATGGAAGAATCAATGGGGCTTCTCCTTCTAATAAGATTACGCTTTCGTCAGCTTTGGAACATCCGGTTGGGACACAGCTTTTCGCCTCGTCTGCCATCACAGCTCAATATCCCACTATTACATTTGACAAGACGGTATCACCAACTCCATCAACTACCAACGTCATGACAGGAAACCGGAAAGTCATAGTAAAACTTAAGTTCTCTATTGCAAGTGGTCAGTCTATAGAGTTTCCTGCCACAACTGGCTACGCAAGAGCCTCGGCACAAATGAACCCAGATGATTGTCCGGATGAAGAGGATGGGCAAATGGGATGTCCCCCTAAAGACGAGACAGTTTCGGCCCCTTCGACATCTCTACTGTCAGAACTTCAGGGGCTATTGAGCCAAGGAAGTAGGGCCTGTCTGGGCATTTCCTTACTGGATGGAGGCTGTATTGGAGTGCAGATTGTGAAATGAGATCTAGGGAGAATCTGTGCTGATCCTAACTCAAATAATCTGCCTCCTACTGTTGATTGCCAGTACCGAAATCCAAGCGGAGGTATCAACCGACATTACGCCGTCAGGTCTTCACACCACCGTAACTCCTCCACCTCATGGCGGAACCGTATATAGTATTACGCACGGCATCCAGGTGGGGAGCAATCTGTTTCATAGTTTTGGGAAATTTTCCGTTGGTCCTCTGGAGACTGGCCAATTCCAAACCACAACTTTAGTACCAGATAACTCCGTCAGTAATCTTCTTGCGCGGGTTACCGGTGGCTACCCTTCCCATTTATTCGGCTCTATCGATAGTGCCTCTTATTATCCAAACGCAAACCTCTTTTTTATGAACCCTGCTGGCATTGTCTTTGGCCCCGGGGCAACATTAAATGTCGGGGGTTCAGTCAATTTCACCACAGCCAATTATCTTCGCTCGACCGATGGCTCTCTATTTAACGCAGTGCCAGACGTAGGGTCAGATGCTCTGCTCAGCGCAGCTCCAGTGGTAGCCTTTGGGTTTCTCACCTCAAACTCTGGCGGAATCATCGTGCAAGGTGCCCATCTGGCTGTCTCAACTGGATCTCAGCTTACATTGGCCGGTGGAAATGTCGAGATCCAGAAGGGAGCATTCGAGAGCGGCACGTCTCAAACAGCTAAACTACTTGCGCCAAATGGGTACATTCGTCTAGGAAGTGCTCACTCGCCTGGAGAGTTCATTTATGAGAATTTGCAAGCCGCTCCCAATCGAGACGGACAAGTGTTCCATACTTATGGCGTCATTTCGCTCTCCCCACAATCATGGATAGACAACCGTGATAGTGCCACAAGTGTTATATCTATTCGCAGCGGTGAATTTGTACTCAATGTCACGAAAGCGACTCTCTCAACTGGGACTCCCTCCACAACCAGCGATAATAGGGACTCTATCACCTTGACAGAAGGGAGTCGTGTTCTCGGTACTACAACCAGTGGAGCAGATGGTACAGCGATAAGTATTGTGACTGGATCTCTTGATCTAAGCGGAGCTTCTCAGATAGTCACGAGCAATGAAAGTTCATCATCTGTAGGTGGTGGGAACTTGAATGTCGTCGCTACAGAAGCCATCAGTATTTCTGGATATGGTGACACTTCCACCTCTGGCGTTTGGTCAGATATCGGAATTATACCGAGTGGAATTTTCGCAGGAACTCTGGGGGGTGGTGGGGACGGAGCTTTGACCATCTCAACCCCGAGGCTGACCATTGAGAATTCGGGTGAGGTTGCAACTTTTACTACAGGGGCGGGTTCTGGTCAGCCTATCACAATAGATGTTACCAAACTCAATATCTTATCAGGAGGTCGTATTGCCTCAACCGGTGGATGGAATTACTTGTTACGCGGATTTGGTGACGGTCCTGGCCAGGCAGGCCCAATCACTATTCATGGAGCCGACTTCATCTCTATTGCGGGCATGGGGATCTTTGACAACCCAAGCATCATTCAGACAGCCACCATGGGAGCGAATGGTGGAACCAGTGCATCAATCAATATCACCGCTCCTTCAGCTACCGTGAACATTGAGAATGGTGGAAGAATTGAGACATTACCAGGTAGCAGCACTGAGCCGTCTGGCAATATCTCGCTCGCAATTAGAAATCTCAACATCTCGAATGGAAGTATCCGTACAACCGGTGGGAATGGGAGGTCAGGGAACATCTCTGTGGTCACATCAGATGCAATTTCCTTGGAAGGAGATATCTTAGGCCAACCACCTTTTCCTATTACAAACGAGAACCCCGAAGGGACTGGCGGAACTGGTGTAATCAATCTTGAAACTAAAACGCTTACTCTGTCGAATCAAGCCAGAATATACAGCTCTACATTCTCTGAGCCGCTGCCCTCCACGATTCCTAAAATTAATATCCACGCAACAGAATCAATCTTAATGAATGACAGAAGCGACATTCGAGTTTTTAGCTTCCTATCGGATGTAGGCAGCCTTGAGATTTCTTCGCCTATGATCTTGCTCTCTGGCCAATCCGTAATGAACACAATAGGGCAAGGCGCTGGAAATTCCGGTCCGATTAACATTAATGCACAGAACGTTTCCCTTTCGGAGGGAAGCAAGCTCAACAGCTCTATACTCTCTGGCAGTTCGGGTGTGGGTGGGTCTATTACGATCCAGGCCTTAGGCAGTCCGGCGGCGTCGGTAGTCATTGACGGCTCGGGAAGCGGTATCTTTTCTGAAACAAAAGGACCCGGGCTGGGCGGGAGCATTTTCGTCAATGCCAACTCCGTCACGCTTCAGAACGGTGCACACATATCCAGCCGCAGTACCGGTCCAGGAAGCGCAGGAAATATCAAAGTAGATGCCGGACGGGAACTCATGGTACGAAACGGCGGAATTACGACTGAAGCAGAATCAGCGAGAGGTGGCAATATCGATATTATCGCGATCGATCGTATTCACTTAGCGAATGGCCGAATCAGCACGTCGGTGCTCGAGGGTTCTGGAGACAGTGGAAGAATCACCATCGACCCGAAAGAAGTTATCGTACAAGACAACAGTGCGATCCTCACACAGGCGGTGCTAGGACGCGGGGGAGATATCACGATTAGTACAGCCCGGTTCCTACAGGATCCCACCAGCCTCGTGGACGCATCGTCACAGTTTGGCCAGAGCGGCAAGGTATCGATTCAATCGTCGACCTCGAACTTGAGTGAGACGGTCACGCAGCTCCCGTCGAAGCCGAGCGAAATCCAGGCGCTCTTGCAAAACCGTTGTGCGGCACTTGCCGGCGGCGAACAGAGCACGTTCATTGTCGCCGGACGTGATGCCCTCCCCTCCCAGCCAGGCGGGTGGCTCAGTAGCCCCGTGTCGATGGATCATTTCACTGGAGAGGAACTGGAGCATACGACAAGTCCGAGTGCGATCGCACGTGTGACTGAGACCGAGATCGTGTCCCTTCGACGGCTGACGCCGCCAGGGTTTTTGGTTCGAGCGTTTGCGAGTGGATCCACAGGCTGCCACTCATGACGGTTGGCACCGGTGCTTCGGCTCCAGGAGCCCGGCGCCGGATCATCGCCCAAGCCTTTCTCTCCTGTGGTCTGGCCATGACTATCCTCGCGACTGTTTCCCCGCTCTCAGCACAAGTCGCTCCTCCGATCTTTGACCCCACGCTTCGATCCGGCGAACCGCCTGCTCCGCTCAAGAAAGAGTTCAAACCGCCTTCACCGACACCAAGCCCCACCCTCCCGGTGGTGCCTCCACCGCTGCCGGACAGCGAGGTGCAGAAACCACTCGGCCAGGTGCGCGTGTTTGTGAATGCCATCCAGGTCACCGGCAATTCCGTCTTCTCGGACGCAGAAGTCGAAGCCATCACCAAGGCCTATACGAACCGAACCTTGACGACCGAAGATTTGGAACGTCTGCGGCTCGCGTTGACGCTCCTGTACGTCAACAATGGCTACATCACCTCCGGTGCCATCATTCCCGATCAGGATGTGAAGGGCGGTGTCATTCAGGTGCAGATCATAGAGGGAGCCCTGTCACGAATCGACGTCGAAGGAACGAACTGGTTTCGGCGCGGCTACTTGAACGACCGTGTGGCCCTGGGCGCGCGTCCTCCACTCAAACTCGAACCGATCCAAGAGCGATTGCAATTGCTCCAGCGTGATCCCCGCATCGAACGAATCAATGCCGAACTGCGCCCAGGCGACCAGCGTGGGGAAAGTGTTCTCAACGTGAAAGTCAAAGAGACCAGTCCGTGGAAAACGTGGCTGGAGTTCAATAACTTCCAGACGCCGACGGTGGGTGCAGAGCGAGGTCTGATCACCATGGCCCACCTCAATGTGACAGGCCACGGAGATCCTCTCACCCTCACCGTCGGCGGCTCACGTGGGGTGCACCCGATCATCGACGTCTCTTACAGCTTGCCACTGAACCGGTACGATACCACCTTCACCACGTCGTATCGCCGAAACGAGTTTGTGGTCGTCAGCGACCAGTTTCGCGCGTTGGACTTGAACTCGGAGTCGGAAATCTTCGGGTTAACGCTCCGGCAACCGATCTATCGAAGCTTGACCGACGAACTCGCCGTGGCAATCACCGGCGAGCATCTCTCCAACAAGATTACCTCGGCCTTCGACTTACCTGGGCAACCGTTTATTTTTGTTCCCGGGGCATCCGACACCGGGGTGAGCACCGTGAGCGCCCTTCGGTTCATTCAGGAGTATCAGCACCGAACTTCATCCTCGGTGATTGCGTTCCGCTCCCGCGTCAGCCTGGGCTTCGATGTCCTAGGAGCCACAATCAATTCGCGCGATAGGCTCACCCCCGAGGGCGATCCGCTGCCCAGCGGCCGGTTTGTGTCCTGGTTGGGACAACTCCAGGCGGTGAAACGTCTCGACCAATGGGGCGGCTGGCAGATCCTAGGACGGTTTGATCTCCAGCTCAGCAACAACCGGTTGTTTCCGCTCGAACAGATCCCGATGGGAGGGCGCTTCAGCGTGCGCGGCTATCGGGAAAACACGCTGGTCCGGGACAACGGATTCATCGCCTCCGTGGAAAGCCGGATTCCCCTCCTCAAGTTTGCCAGCGGCGAAGATATGGTTCAGTTTGCCCAGTTCGTTGACGTCGGACGAGCCTGGATCTCGCGTGACAGCACACCGTCTCCCGAGACGCTCGCCAGCGTCGGTCTCGGCGTCCGCTGGAACGTCCTGCCCCGAGACAGGGCTCGATTCGAACTCTACTGGGGCGTACCGCTCAATCATGTGCCCCATCCATCCGGCAACCTCCAAGACTATGGCATTCATCTCCAGGTAGTGGTCCAGGCATTGTAATGATGAACCACGCGACATCACTATGTACTCGACCTGCCCTCCGTTTCGTTCTGCGCGGAATCTGCTTTCTATTCTTCGTGATGGTGCTGCTGTTCGCCGTCACGCAATCAGAATCGCATCAAACATTATCTCCCGGTGATTCATTGATGAGGGAAGGCGGCCAGCATTTTGAGCGCGGCGCGTTCGGTGAGGCCTTGTCCCATTGGAAACAGGCTGCGGATCTCTATAAAGGTATGGGGAACGGTCCGGCTCAAGTCGAAGCGCTCATTCTGTCTGCTCAGGCATCGATGGCCTTGGGGCAATCCGCACAAGCGCTCCAGTCTTTGGAACTGGCCCTTACGCTTGCACACATGGGCGGCGATCCCCTGGTTGAGGCCTCCGTCCTCGGCCATCTGGGGCGCACCTATTTGACGTTGCGGCGACTGGACGAAGCATCGGAATATCTCCATCAAGCGTCGGCGTTAGCACGAAAACACGACTCTTCGCCGCTCATGGCCGCTTCGCTGAACGATCTCGGCATCCTGTTCGTGTTGAAGCAGCAAGACCAGCAAGCGCTGAATGCGTTCGATGAATGCGTGAGCTTCGCACAAAAGGCCAACTTGCAACTACTCGCTGCCACCGGCCGCACCAATGCCGCGCGTGTCCTGCTACGCCTCAATCAACCGGTCAATAGCCGTATGGCTCTCGATGCAGCGCTGGATCAGTTGAAGGACGTGTCACCATCCCGCAACAGAGCTCTCGGATTGATCGGTATGGCTCTGGTCTACCAACGCCTTGCCTCACAGCTGCCCCAGATGCACGATTCCCTGTTATTGAGAGTTGCGGGCATGCTCCAGGAAGCGGCCACAGTCACTGAACAGCTGGGTGACAAGAGAACCTTGTCGTATGCTCTTGGGTATCTCGGCCATCTCTACGAGACAGAGTCTCGCCTGGATGAAGCGCTCCGACTCACCAGGCGGGCATTGTTCGCGGCGCAATCGGTGGACGCACCCGAGTCCCTCTACCGCTGGCAATGGCAGTTGGGGCGGCAGTTGGCCGCTATCGGAGAATTGGATAACGCCATCGCTTCCTATCGACAAGCGGTATCCACGCTCCAACCGATTCGGGTGGAGGTGGCGCAAACATCCTCCGAAGATCCTATCGCCGGCCAGGATGCCATAAAGCCGATGTTCTTTGAGCTGGCCGACCTCTTACTCCAGCGGGCATCGCTCACTGATGAGCGCACAGCAGCCGAAGGGTATCTGCTTGCAGCTCGAGATGCGATTGAGGCGTACAAGACGGCCGAGCTTCGGGACTATTTTCGGGACGACTGTGTCGATGCGGTCCGCTCGAGAGTGACGACGTTCGATTACTTGTCTCCGGATACTGCCGTTATTTACCCTATCATGTTCACCTCCCGTCTGGAGCTGCTTGTCAGCCTGCCCTCCGGACTCAAGCGCATCTCGGTGCCCGTGACCTCCGACCGGTTGACCCAGGAGATCCGGGCTTTTCGCCGAGTGGTGGAAAAGCGGACCACCCGGGAGTATCTACCCCATGCACAACAGTTGTACGACTGGCTGGTGCGTCCGATCGAACCGGACCTTTTGAATTCAGTGATTACCACACTGGTATTCGTGCCGGACAGTTCACTACGCACAATTCCGCTGGCGTCCCTCCATGACGGCTCTTCCTTCCTGATCACAAAATTCGCCCTGGCCTTGACTCCGGGCATTACGTTGACCGATCCAAGACCGTTGAACCGCGATAAGCTGCGCTTCCTAGCCGTCGGCCTCACGAAATCCGTCCAGGGTTTCCCTCCTCTTCCCTACGTCGCGGAGGAGGTCGCCTCGATCGAGCAGCTGTACACGAGCGACCAACTTATGAATAATGCCTTCCAGGCGCCAAGGCTGGAACAGGAGTTGCGCGATGGACGCTATGGGGCGTTGCATATAGCAACGCACGGTATGTTTTCAACCGACGTAAACGATTCGTTTCTTCTGACGTTCGACGGGAAATTGACGATGCAGACGCTTGATCAACTGGTCGGCCTCTTTCGGTTCCGGCAAGAGCCGCTGGAACTTTTGACCTTGAGCGCTTGCCAGACAGGGGTCGGTGACGATCGCGCCGCTCTGGGCCTGGCCGGCGTCGCACTGAAGGCCGGGGCCCGTAGCGCATTGGCGACGTTATGGTTTATCAACGACGAAGCGTCGGCGACGTTGATTTCCGAATTTTATCGGCAATTGCGCAATCCATCCCTGTCGAAAGCCGTCGCGCTCCAGCGCGCACAGATGAAACTCTTGGGTGACCGCGTGTATGAACATCCGGCTTACTGGTCACCATTTCTCCTGCTGAACAATTGGCTATGAAAGGAGGATCCATGCGATTTTCCACGAGTGCTTTACTAATCGCAGGATTGAGCCTCGTCCTGACCATTGTTGGACCACATAGGTTCGTTGCTGCGGCAGACAAACCGACCAGCCCAGCGGCAGGTCAGCAGGATGACTTGTCAAATCCTGTCTATACTCCGCCAAAAAAGTTGACTCCCCGCGCGCGTGTCGGGGGAGCATTGCGGGGAACGGAGGGCAATGACCCCGAAATCGTCGCATTGGTGCCCGACCATGTCGGGTTGACCGTCAAGCAGACGCCCACGCTCAGTTGGTATCTCTCGAAACCGACGACCTACCCTCTACGATTCACGCTCAACGACACGCAGAAAATTCGTCCGGTCTATGAAGGCCCGCTCCCCACTCCCACTGACGCAGGGGTTCAGTCTATCGACCTCAAGGCTTTCGGACTCGTGCTTGAGCCCAATGTCCAGTATCGATGGTTCGTCTCCGCCCGTCGCAATGCCGACTCCCACTCCCAAGATATCGTCGCGGGCGGAATGATCGAGCGATGCGAGTTCAGCGAATGTCTGACGATCGCCTCCCCGAATATGAACTGCGATCGTGAGAGTGTGCGTACCAACGCCATGATGGGGCTCTGGTACGACGCAATGGATTGTCTCTGCTCATTGATCACGAAGGATCCCAGAGATGCATCGCTGCGAAGGATGCGAGCCACCTTGCTCAGGCAAGTCGGCCTGCATGGCGTGGCAGACTGGGATCTCAGATCCATTCAGATCAATGCTCAATAGTGGCTTGCACGCTACCCATCGGTATCAATGTGCGATCCAGGCTGGAGAATCTAATTGGATTCAGTTCGTATCTATTTGGATTCACCCTGCGAAGTTTAGTCGAGACCGCTGAGGCTAAGTGTCCCTAGCCTGTCCGCGTCATTTGAGGAAGTGGGAAACCCTTGATCCCAATGGCACAGCGCTTGCTGTATCACAATAATACAACGACAACATTCTCAACCGAACAAGTTCACATACAGAAACATACCGTCTCTCGTCCGATCCAAACGTTTCGGTTGCGCTATCCTGACGCAGTGGTCTTAGAGTCTCCGTGATCATGGCTAGAACGGCACATTGATGCTCGCTCTTCCTTTTACCGGCCGTAAACAGATGAGAGTGTGCTTCTCACACACATGGCTACTGTCCCTCGTGTTCACCGCTCTCTGGTCCGTTGCCCCTGCGAGCGCTCACGCTGCCGGGGGCGAGATTGCTATCCTGAAGTCATCCGACCTCAAGGCCTACAACGAGGCAATCGAAGGGTTCAAGGTGACGGCGCCAGGGACTTCCATCTACGCTGAATATGATCTTCGAGGCGATCTGGAACGGGGAAAGCAACTTGCCAGGACAATCCGCAATTCGACATCTTCGCTCGTGGTTGCCGTCGGTCTGAAGGCAGCGCTGGCGGCTCAGCTTGAGATTGTGGACGTTCCCATTCTTTACATGATGATCCTCGATCCATTGAAACACCATCTCACTGCCGCCAATATGGCCGGCGTGCTGCTGGAAGTTCCGATGGATCGTCAGTTCAAAGTCATGCGCATGTTCCTTCCCGCCCTTCGCCGCATCGGCGTGATCTACAGTGCCGACAAGACTGTGGCCAAGCTGAAGGAGGCAGAATCTCAAGCTGCCGACCACCAGTTCCAAGTACAGGGGTTTCCGGTCGAGAACGAGAAAGAAGTCCCGCAGCAACTGCGATCACTTTTATCCGAATCCGAAGCCTTATGGTTCATTCCGGACTCAACCGTCCTGACGGATGAATCGATTCGCTTCATTCTGGAATCGGCGGTAGCCAAACGGGTTCCGGTCGTCGGGTTCTCTTCTGAATTTACACGTCTCGGCGCGTTACTCAGTATCTCGATCGATTACGGGGAAGTCGGACGTGAAGCCGGCCTGCTTGCCAAACGGATTTTGAACGGTGAACAGTTGCCGCTCAAGCCAATTTCAGTTCACCGGATCAAGATTACGGTCAATCAGAAGATGGCGCGGTATTTGGACATCACGATTCCGAAAGAGTTCGACAGCCTTATCGACGAGACATATTGACCGGTCTGATCATGAGCACACACCTTCACGACGGACAGGAATCGAAGTCCACCGCTCGGTTTTTTGGCCTCCGATTGAAGTTCGTAAGCTTGTTCAGCTTTATTCTCGTGATGACCTGTTCGTCTCTGAGCTGGTATTTCCTCGAAACACGACGCCAGGCCATGACGGACAATCTGGAAGAACTCGGAAACATCTTGCTGACCAATACCGTTCGGAACGATCACTTTCGGATCGCCGGTGTCGTTCTCGAGGATCGCATCACGCTTGGCCAATTTATACAGAGTCTTATGACGATCGACCACGTCGTCTACGTAACCATCACTTCCGCAGACGGTCGTATCCTGGAACAGCAAAGCAAACGCACACGGAGGACGTCGAACGGGTCCGCTCCGGCCACGGAACAGCCCCTCTACCCGGACGACCGCATCTCAGCATCACTGCTCCAGGCCCCGCTGACCGTTCCGCTCATGACCAAACTGGTTCTGTCTGCGGAGCAGACATTAGTCCCCCAAGAACAGCATTCAGACTGGCTCCTCCCCTATCTCGTACGCAAGGAAACCTTGTTTGACTTTGCGATGCCCGTCCTTCGGGCATCCTCGTCCGAGCCCACCCAGCCACACTTTTCGGTCGAATTGGAAGACAAGCAGGGTTCAATGACCCCGACTACACTCTCTCCGGTGATCGGCGTCGTGCGCATCGGAATTACCGACGCACTGGCCAAAGAGGCTTTATTGGTGATCCTCCGCAATGTATCGGCCATGACAGTTCTCATCATCATGGCAGGCATCCTCAGTGCTCACTTTCTGACATCACGCATCACCACACCTCTGAGGAGCCTGGCCGGCGCGGCTCGGCAGCTCGCGGAACGCAACGATGCACCGGTTCGACTCACAGCCTCCACCCACGACGAAGTCGGTGAGTTGACACAGGTGTTCAACGTGATGACACAGTCCCTCCATGATCGTAATCATGCGATCACCATGAACCTCGACACGATCAGGAAACAGGTCAGACAATTGACCACGGTCCATCAAGCCAGCACTGCGATCGCGAGCGCCAACATGTTCGATATGAACCAACTGCTGGATTCGGTGCTCCACCTGCTCGTCGATAACCTTGGATTTTCTCGGATGACTGTGTTCCTACACCATCCGGATCGGAACTGTGCTTCACTTGCCAGAATCATCGGCGTCTCGCCGGAGATCGCAGAGGCTATTCGCCGGATCGACATACCAGTCGTCGATAATGGCAGTATCACGGCCGACCTCATCGTTCATGGCAAACCATTGCTGATCCAAGATGTCGAAACCGTCACACAACGGATGTACCCGCCGATACTTGAGATGGCACGCCGTTCAGACGTGCAGTCGTTCGTCGCCGTACCGCTCCAGAGCCATACCAAGATATTGGGATTTCTCGCCGGCGACCGCTGCTCACGCCAGTGCAGCGAAGAGGACCTCCATATACTCGTAACGATCGCCGGCCACGTTGCGGCCGCGATCGACAATGCCAAGGCCTATTCCGAACTGACCGAGCTCACGCAGCATCTCGAGGAGCGCATCGCGCAACGGACGGAAGAGCTGTCACTCGCCAATTTACAGCTTCAGGCCCACGACACGCGCCGATCAAAGTATGTCAAAGTCGTTTCGCATGAGCTGCGGACTCCTATGACAGCGATCCGTAGTTTCGCGGAAAACATGCTCGACGGTGTCACTGGACCGCTCACCGAACAACAGCGTACCTATCTCACACGCATCAAACACAGCGTCGCTCGGCTTGCGAGATTGGCCAATGAGTTGCTTGATTGGCTACGTTCCGACAATCTTCGCTTGGAACATGTCTGTATCGGGCAGATTGCAACGATCGTTACCGAAGGTTTGGAAACGGTCGCATCAGATAGCCACGTGTCCCTCGCTGTGACTCCGAGAGAACATCTTCCATTGATCCAGGGTGACCTCGACAAATTGGAGCAGATTCTGGTGAATCTCGTCGGAAATGCCATCAAATTCACACCATCCGGCGGTCGTGTCGTGGTCGATTTTAGTGTATGCCCATCAGGATTCGTACAGACATGCGTCACCGATACCGGCTGTGGAATAGACTCCTCTCACCTCCCGTATATTTTCGACGAGTTTTCTGAGGTGCCGTCGGCCATGCCTGCATCACAGGGTGCCCAACTGGGCCTGTACATCACAAAAACGCTTGTCGAGAGACATCACGGGCGGATCTGGGTGGAAAGTCAACCTGGGACCGGATCACGTTTTTTCTTTACGCTGCCCATTGCTGGATCGCCGCATGAGCCAAGTCAGACAACATAAACCATCCGCCGCGCATCGCCATATTCCTTGGGATGGAGAAGCCTATCTCGAAAGGACGGGAATTCTATGCACGCCAAGATACTGATTGTGGATGACGAGAATGATATCCGCATGAGCTTGGAGAATCGCGTCACCTGGATGGGACATGAGCCCCTCATCGCCACCGATGTCGCGAGTGCGCTTCGCCTGATCCGCGAAGAGGTGCCCGATCTCGTCTTGTTGGATTTGAAGCTTGGCCAGGAATCCGGGCTGGAGGTCTTACGACAAGTTCGTGATATGTCACATGCGAATCAGCCTAAAGGAGAGGCCACCCCGCCTACTTCGGGTACGTACACGACCCCGCTCATTGTCATCCTTACGGCGTTCGGAACCATCGAGCTTGCCGTGCAGGCCATGCAACTCGGTGCCTTCGATTTTGTTCCGAAGCCGTTTACCGCGGATCACTTGACCGTCGTGATCAAGAAGGCATTGGAGACCGTCGCCCTCCATCACCAATTCAATCGGCTTCGAAAGGAGGTTGATGACCAGCTTGACCCCATCGTCGCCACAAACAAGCATATGGCTGTACAACTCGCTTGTGCGAAAAAAGCGGCCGCTTCGACCGCAACCGTTTTATTGCTTGGGGAAACCGGAACCGGCAAGGAAATTCTAGCCCGCGCCATTCATCGTTGGAGTCCTCGCGCCCACAAACCATTCGTGGCCGTCAATTGCGCAGCCATTCCTGAAACATTGATCGAGAGCGAACTCTTCGGGCATGAAAAAGGCGCCTTCACAGGCGCCGCGTCAATGAAGCGAGGCCAATTCGAAGAAGCGGACGGTGGAACATTGTTTCTCGACGAGATCGGTGACATGAGTATGAGCACGCAGGCCAAAGTCCTGCGCGCGTTGCAAGATCAGGTGTTCACCAGGGTCGGGGGTACCAAGTCGGTCAAAGTCGACGTGAGGGTTCTTGCCGCTACGAATAAAGACCTGAGACAGGCAATCCGTCAAGGAACTTTCCGTGAAGACTTATATTTTCGCCTTGCCGTCATCACGGTCACACCGCCTCCCCTGCGGGAGCGAATGGACGATCTTCTCGCTCTTGCGCAGCACTTCATCAGTTCTCGACCCGTCAAGCTGGGACTTCAGAAACGTTTCGTGCTCAGCGATGTGGCGTTGGAGGCATTGCAACATTATTCCTGGCCCGGCAATATCCGTGAGTTAGAGAATGTGATCTCCCGCGCTCTCGTCTTATGTACCGGAGACACGATTGAACCGGAAGATCTATTATTGCCTGATGCTCCCACTCGCCCCAGGCAGGAACCAGACATTTCTGCAGATGGTCAAACCGTTTTTCATTCTTATCATGAAAGTATGGATGCCCATAGCCGAAAGCTTATCGAAAATGCGTTGATTCGGAACGGGTGGAACCAAACGAAAGCGGCAGCCGAACTCGGCCTTCAGCGCACCTACTTGACCAAACTGCTGCGCCAAAAACGGATCTCAGGAAGGCCGCCAACCTCTCCCTCCTTTATCTAACCGGCAAGCGGCTCTTCTTGGAAATCCTCGTTCATATTCGGCCTCTCAGGGAAACCCACCTGAGACCTTCGTAATTACTTCTCCTACTCTCCTGTATCTAATTGATTCACCCCCTGAATCCATTTTGATTCAGAAGCGAGCCATCAGATGTATGCGAAGAGAGTCAACGGCTTTGTAATACAATCACTTAGATTTGAACCCTCTGTGGCTCGAGAAATGCTTAGCCCTGGCCGACGACTTATTCAGATAACCGCCATTAATGATTTTACTCTGACAAAAGGAGGGTTCGATGAACCGGTCTGGTACCTTTGTGGCTGCTCTCTGCCTTGCGGCGGGAGTCGCCGGTTGTTCGGGCGAGGACGCTGCTTCGCCTGTTGCTAGTTCCACTAATAGTCAAGGGAAGGGGCCTGCAGCAGCGGTGACCTTTGACGTGACGGACGAACCGGGCTACTGGTTCGATACTGGAACTCCGGTTGCCGGAACTCGTTCCTTGGCCATCGTAAAGCCAGGTGACAGGGTACGGTTTCTCCAAACGAAGTCACAATTTGGCCCGAATGGCCAGTCGCGCGTTGAGGCCTTTCACACCGTCACGAGCCTGATTTGGCCCGTCGATGCGACCCCCGCTGAGCGTCTTGATCAGGACAAAGCGAACAAGGACGACCATGACGTAGTCCTGAGGAGCCCGGGTCTCCATGTGTTCGTGTGCAAGCTGCATCCTTACATGTTGGCTGGTGTGATTGTCGATGATGCGAAGACCGAGGGGCTCGACATCGGCGAGAAGCTCCATCTCTTAGGCGTCACCCACACGGATGATGCTCGTAAACCTGCAACTGCAGCAAACGCCTTCCCCAGCAATTCAAACCTGGGCCTCAGACTGTTACGTGCATTCTTCCTCGTCACCAGTCCGACCAATTGGAAGGACTACACCAAGGAGGGAGAGAAGTATCAGCCAACCTACCCTGCGGTACCTGTCCGCGTCACTGACAAAGATGGTGCTTCCGCAGTCGTTCCAGACCTAAACCTGGCGCTCCAAGGAGCGTTTGACGGCGATACAATTCCCGCATTGAAGACACCCGCAATCGATGGAGTGGGCGAAGTGTGGGTCGATACGCAGTACGAGCATAGCGCTGGTAAGGGGGACGCCTATCCCAGCACCGTGACCGTGGTCGACGTGGAAGGAGCGGACAAATGGACCGTCAAGCGTAAGATCGCGCTGCCTGCTCAAAAAATGAATAACGCGCACAATCTGTGGGCCAGTCACGATCAGACGCAAATTTATAATACTGAGTGGCACGGCACCAGCTTATACGTCCTGAGACGCGCAGACGGAGTGTTATTACAGGAACTCGTGCTCGGCCATGATCCCGCTCACGTGATGACCAGGGTCAATAACGAGCAGGTGCACGTGGGACTTAACGGGGAAGATGCCGTGGTTGAGCTGAACAAGGCTGCAAATGGGAGCTTGACTATCAACCGCCGGATTCTGGTGCAACGACCTGGGGAGAAGCAAGCACAGCCGCACGCCCATTGGATGGGCCATGACGGCCAGACGATGGTGACCCCCAACTCCAATACAAATGATTCCACGTTCTGGGATTTCATTACTGACAAGATCAAATCTAAACCTGCTACCGGCACTCTGCCGATCGCCGCCGGAATCAACCCGACCTCGACGAAGTACTATGTGTCCAACTACCTCGGCCACAGTATCTCCGTGATCGATATGGCGACAGGGAACAAGATCAAGGACATCAGTTTGCTCCAAAACTACGACCCGATTACGGGCACCGTTGGTGGGAATGGAGCCATCGGTGGGTTGCCGATCCAAACGCCGGTGAGTCCGGACGGGAAATTCGTGATCACGGGGAACACCTTGACCGGGACGATCACGATCATCGATGTCCAGAACGACACCCTGGTTGCAAGCATCGCGTGCGATCCCGGCTGCCACGGCGTGAACTTTGGCGCCAAGAAAGGCGGTGGATACTATGCCTATGTCACCAGCAAGTTCTCCAATCGTTTGATCGTCTTAGACTACGATGCGGATAATGACGGCATTGTGACCCAAACGGGGCCAGACTCGCCGGTGATTGCCGGGTGGGTGGTGCTGGCTAACGACGCAGCCCCGACCGACGACCCGATCACTGGCAACAAGGGCATGGGCGGACAGGGCGTGTTGCCTGTGCCTAATGTCTATAATGGTTGGGTGCAGAAGTTGCCGGACGAATTTAAGAATCAGCTGACCGCCGCGCAACAAAATCCAGTGCCATAATCAGTACCCTCATATCCCCGCACAGCCAAAGGCCCGGTGACGATCGTTCAAGATACGGTCGCACCGGGTCTTCTGGTGAGTCCTCGGTGAGTTCCCCCAACCGCCAGCGTGCAGCACCATTACCATAACCGCAATTCCTCTCCCTTTCGGATCACATCCGATCCAGTTGGAATCCGTTCCGATTCGAAGGCGAGATGTCTGAACTTCGCATCAAAGTGGAAAGTGACATAAATACAATAATTTGTGCGTGATCACGCGTGGCCTAAGAAATGCTTTAGCACCGTGCATTAACAAAGGTTGGAGAATCCACAATGCATATTTGCACTCTGGAGGCTGGTTTTTATCACTGAGTCTAACCAAGACGCTTAAGCCCCAGGGAATTATCTTTGATGAAGGCATGAATATGAACGAGTCTGAGTCGCTATAAACATTGCAATCACAGCGTTGACAATGCTCATGCAGGACACGGAGGTGCGAGGCGAGCATTGCAACGAATTCTACATGAAAGGAGGTGTGCGGCTATGATGGCGTTGATGATAGAAGTTCTGTTGGTCAGTGCCGTAGTGGGAGTAATGTATGTAATGATTGACCCGGGCCGCTAGTAATCGGCGTGAGGCGAATAGTTTGGATCAAAAGGGGGTTCATAGTGAGGATAGAAACTGGGAGCGAGCCGGATGATTTCTACTATCTCACCGGCTCGCGTCGAATAGCTCTGGACGACGTCATGAGCATGTTACCAGCTATTCGGCGTCGGCACGATCAAGTTAAAAACCTTGAGATCACTGATGGGTTTTATCCGCCGGCACTCATTACGATAAAGCGATGAATAGCCGACGGTACGCATGAAGTGGGGTTTGGTCGGGGCGGGAGGATTTGAACCTCCGACATCCTGCTCCCAAAGCAGGCGCGCTACCGGGCTGCGCTACGCCCCGAGGTCGATTGAAGAAACCCGCTTAGAATACTGGCAACCGCCGCATGGCCTCGTTCATTCCAATGGTCATCATCGTGAAAGTATAGAAATTCTTTGGTGGCATAAGGGCGCAGCGACTCTTCCAGGTTGACGACCTCGAAACCAGACTGATCAGCCAGCCGTGAGACCAGTATATTGAAATAAGATTTTTCTGACAAGCTCGGAAAATCTTCGAACTCTGCTCTGTATAATCGCACATCAGTTGGAGCGATAATCACCACAACCCGAAAGCCTTCTCGACGCGCCAAGGACTGCATCTGTTCAAAGGTCTTCTGAAGCGGCCGTCGATTAGGGTGCGATTCAACATACTGCTCAGGGCTCTGAGCCCGTTTGAGCTGATTGGGGATAAAGAGCGTCGCTCCGAACCGCGAAGACGTGTAGAGCGGAAATGGCGACGCAATCCCATCTACCACATAATGACTTTTGGTTCGATCGTCTCCGCCAAGGCCTGAAAACTCAATGCGGCCATCCTTGAACCTCGCAAAAACCGACTCCTGCCGAACGACAGAGGGGAGCCCCCAGAGGGTTTCAATGATCGTGTCTTTGAAGAGCCTCCCAGATGTCGGGACGGAACTCTGTGCCGGATGGAGGTCGTCATAGGAGTCTTCCAAATCGTTACCTTCAAAAATCATCCACAGCAGTAGCCCCCCCTTGAGATCGAGTTTCCGGGAGTCGATCACATGCTCGAGCAGCAAGAATTCCTGTTTGGGGGAAGAATCATGCATTCCCATGTTGTAGATCGATTTGCCTATCGAGTGTTCCAGTAGCTCCACCCACGTTCGGCTTTGGTCAACCCCCCAGCCAAATGTGAATGAGTCACCAATCGCCAGAATCTTATGCCCCTCGAGCTTGGACGTCTCGCGGAATCCGTCATCGTTAATCGATACCGTCACGTGCTTCTTGGAAAACACCGAAGCGGATAATAACGGGGAAGCCAACAATGCCGGCCGATACATATCTCCATAATGGGAGCCGGTGACGGTGCGCCCAGGTTTATGCAGACGAAAATTCTTCTCTGTCGGGTAGTACAATTCCGGATATAACTCTCCGACCCATGTGTTCGGATCTGAAGACCGATCACCAGCTGACGAGCGAGGCTGAGACGAGTTCAGGAAAACGCTGTATCCGATATCAAGTACCAGAAGGCCTATCACAACGGTCGAAGCTCCGAGGGCTGCGTCTCGGATCGCCGTGTTGCCGAACAGCCTTCGTGTCGCGGCCCAGGTGAACACGATGCCTAAAAAGACAACTCCCACCAGGACGGCGATCAGGACATGTGCAGTAGAAACATGAAACCCAGCTATCGTTTCCTCAAGAAATCCCACGCAAAGAATATACGCCCACAGAAGGCCGAAGCTCGTGGTGGCCCAAACGATCGTCGTGACCTTACTGGACTCATTCCCACTGTGAGGGTCAATCGTGGAAAGTGACACAGTCTCTCGTTCGTACCTTTTACTGGGAATGCTGATGGACCGTGGGGCTGCGTTCAGCGCAGACATCAATCTCATGTTGCACGACAGCCCGCAGAGCTTCGAATGCCTTGGCACGGTGACTCACACGGTTCTTTTCCGCAGCAGTCAACTCAGCCAACGTACGGCCAAGCCCTGGAACGAAGAATACAGGGTCATACCCGAACCCTTGTGAACCCGTGCATTCTTCAGCGATGACGCCGTCGAGGGTGCCCTTGGTCACGCGACAGTGTCCTCCCGGCATCGCCAATGCAGCCACTGTTAAGAAACGAGCCGTCCGCTCAGCCATGGGCACGCCATCCAACTCCTTGAGGAGTTTCCTGCAGTTGTCTTGGTAGGTCGCCCCTTCGCCGGCATAGCGGGCCGCAAATGCACCCGGTCTCCCCCCCAGTGCATCAACCTCCAGCCCTGTATCGTCTGCGACCGCCGGAGTCCGCGTCGCATGGGCAATCTCCGATGCTTTTTTTATAGCATTAGCTTCGCAGGTTAGCCCGTCTTCTTCTACTTCCGGCGCAGTAGGAAAATCGGCGAGGGTTCGAATGCGGATTCCAAGGTCTCCCAGAAGCGCAGTAAGTTCTTTGACTTTGTCCGGATTTCGAGTCGCAAGGACGATTTCGTTTAACATTCCTTCAATCGAGCTCACCGATCAGCTCTTTCTGAATGGCGGTAAGCCGTTGGATGGCTTGCCACCCGAGCGCCAAAAAGTCATCCATATCCTGCTTGGCAAACGGCGTGCGTTCCGCCGTGCCTTGCACTTCGACATAGCGGCCGCGACCGGTCATGACTAAGTTCATATCCACTTCCGCCATCGAATCCTCGGTGTACGCCAGGTCCACCATGACTTCTCCGCCGACCTTTCCGACGCTGATGGCCGCCAAGTAGTCGGTTAATGGCATCTTTTTCAAGAGATCTCTCTTTTTCAGCACGGTACAGGCATCGGCCAGTGCAATGAAGGCACCTGTAATGGAGGCTGTCCTGGTACCCCCATCCGCTTGAATTACGTCGCAATCGATCCAGATAGACCGCTCTCCCAATTGAGACAAGTCGGTAACGGATCGCAAAGCTCGCCCGACCAGGCGCTGAATTTCCAGCGTTCTCCCGCCTTGTTTGCCCTTGACCGCCTCTCGAGGCGACCGCTCGTGCGTCGCACGAGGCAACATGGCGTATTCCGCGGTGACCCATCCGGTGCCCTTGCCTTTGAGAAACGGCGGAACCTTTTCCTCCACCGATGCCGTACAGATCACCTTCGTATCTCCCATCTCGATGAGCACAGCCCCTTCCGCATGCTTGATAAAATTCCGCGTCACCTTAACGGGGCGGACTTGATCCTTCCGACGCCCATCGAAACGTCCTAACCCTGAAATTCCGCTCATTTCTAAGTTCCTTCCTCACCGGTGAAAGCGGAATTATAGTGAAGGCTCCGGGAAAGCGCAAACCAACCACTCGGTTGAGCAGCGCGGATGAGTCGATGTGCCGCTCTCTTCTCATATGTACAAAAGCTGCCGGCCGAGTTTGACGAATTCTGTACAAACTTTTGACGCATACTCCGACATCGGAATCGAGACTGGATCGGATCATCCGACGGGGTCTATCCCAAAACCTCTCCTGATGCAGCGATTCTATCCTTCAGCGCTCGAGTCAATCACCATGAGACAATAACGAAATGACCCCATCGAGGCAAAATCCATTGGCATAAAAAGTGCACCAAGGGTACGCCGGTCTCGCATATTCAGGTCTGACGCCAATGAGCCGATAGAGAGTACACAACACAATCCTCGGTCCCGACGAAACGAACAAGATCCGACTCATGGCGACACTTCTGGATTCCACGCATCAGGCGCTTCTCGATAACCGCAACATTCTGGTTGTCGACGATGAAGAGCCGATCAGACGTCTCCTCGCCTACATGCTTGAATCTCACGGTTATTCCGTTGATTGCGCTGCAGACGCGCGTGAGGCCCGACAAAAACTGGGATCGGAACCCTTTGCCTTGATGCTCTGCGACGTCAATATGCCCGGAGAATCCGGCATGGACCTCGTACGCCACACCCTCGGGGAACATCATCATACTGCGGCCATCATGGTCACAGGCCTCGACAGCTCTGTCCTGGCCAATGCTGCACTAGATGTCGGCGCCTTTGGATATATCATCAAGCCGTTCGAGTCGAACGAAGTACTGATCGACGTCGCCAACGCGCTCCGCCGCCGCCGGCTTGAGATGGAAAACCGTCTCCATCGCGAGAACCTGGAGGATATGGTCCGGACGAGAACGCTGGCGTTACAGCAGGCATTGGACTGGCTTGAACGTAGCGAAAAAGAGCTCCGCCTCTCGCGCGAAGAGACCATTCAACGGCTGGCCATCGCCGCAGAGTTCCGTGACAGCTCGACCGCACAACATATTCAGCGCATGGCCCACTACTCCGAGTTGCTCGCCCGCAAGGCGGGGCTGTCTCCCGAACGGTGCGACCTGATTCGTACCGCCAGCCCCATGCACGATATCGGCAAGATCGGCACTCCGGATCATGTGTTGCTGAAACCTGGACGGTTCACGGAGGAAGAATTCGGAGTCATCGCGCAACATGCGGAGATCGGCTACCGAATTCTCAGCGGTTCTGATGCAGAGCTCCTGAAAGTCGCGGCCTTGATCGCCTACACCCATCACGAGCGCTATGACGGTACTGGCTATCCCCGCGGACTGAAGGGTGAGGCCATTCCTATCGAGGGACGAATCGTCGCGATCGCTGATGCCTTTGATGCGCTCACGACACAGCGGGTTTATAAACCGGCCTTCGAGATCAGTCACGCGATTGAACTGATGCTGAAAAACCGTGGCAAGCATTTCGACCCCGAGCTGCTGGATCTCTTCGTCGCATCGGTCGATGAATTGGCGCATATCCGCGATCAATACGCAGACCGCACGGACCTCACCACATTCCGCCAGTCGTAGAGAGCGCTCAGGGCCCGCAGCTTGCTCACTTCTCCGCAATTCGTTGACCCACTTTGGTACCGTCGATATACTCGTTTCAACCTACCTGAAGCACCTCACCCGCTCTCAATCGGGGCCAATGAGGGAAAGGCATTGCCGAGCATGGCAAAAAAGATGACCGCGGTTCGAAAGCGTACCCGAAGCCGAAATTGGATCGCGTACCTCTGTGAAGCCTTGGTCACCTCCGGCGCGATGCCGACGTGGGAAGCCGCCACTTATCTGACCGAGAACTTGTTCGGGGAAAAACCAAACCCGCGCCTCCTGACCCCTGCCAATCCTCACGAGGTCACCGCGCAGTTGTTGCATCGCCTGTATCACCCGATCGCTGAAGCCGCCTCGCGGGACGTTCTGCTTCCGTCCGCCTCAATGGTGCACATCTTCACCGACATCAGCCTCACCGGCAACTCTGCGGTCCTCATCGTCTTGTTCCCGGGACACAACAAACCTCAACAGCTTTTGATGCTGGATGCCGCCAAGGCATGGGACCTCGTGTTCTCGGACGCGGAGTCCTTCAACGCCTGGGCCGAAGAGCGGTACCGGCAGCTCGTGAATGCTCTACGAAACGCCATGGTGCAAGTAGAGGATGACCTGCTGAGATCAGTGGTCTAAGCTGCTCCCGCTCTGCACCCACACCCTAACCCACAATCCCAGTCCCGCCGCTAATGCCGGTGCGGAGATCCGTTCCCATGCAGTGGGCGTAGTCGTCGAGTTGATCGTTAGCGGTTTTTTGTATCGCGAAGGAGCCGAATTCCGAACACTGGAAGTTGAACGCCGCGCCCGGTCCCTGATGAGGGGGCAGACGGTTTCTCCGCACGCCTGCCCCCTCCCGCTTCGAATGGCTCACGGCGACCACCATTGTGGTCCAACTCGGTTTGCTGTCTTGTTGCTCCCAATGTTCCAGCGCTCGGTAACGCACACGAACATCGGGCGATCTGTCCTCGCTACGCAGACTCGTGTCGGTTAATTCGGCCCCTATCGTCGGCTCTGTGCGAGCTTTCCCAGCAAGCGCCGGCGCCGCTGTCGTGCGATCATCAGCCTTGCCAACTTCCGTGCGGGACACCGGATTCTCCGGCCCATCGGAAACCGGTGAACCGCAACCGCTTGCGCCGAACAGCAGCAAGTCACTCACGACCAGCGACAATAATCTGCGGTCCTGCCTACCTGTCGTTAACACTACTGTTTCCCTTCGGATCGGCTCGCTGAAATCCCTGAGAACCACGACAGCATTTAGGAAGTGACTGTCCCGCTCGTATGTTCCCGTTGCAATTCGAAGAAGCTTGGCACAGAAATGGCCCTTGTCGTGCCGGATATTGTGGTCCGCGGTGGCACCATGCGCCCCTTAAAACTCCGTCCAATAATGGAGGCTTTAGGTTGAACGCTCGATGTGCGTTCGCATCAACCAGGATGTCTAGGTTTGCATAACTGAATCCAATAGGATTCAGGTTGAATCGATTCGATCCACCTTGGCAGCATCGAACGAGGCACGGACTACGTAGTTTTTCGCAACTGAGGAAAAGCATGGATATCGCCCCTAGGACCGGAGTACCCTGCGGCGTTTCTGATACGAGAGGCTCCAAACAGGGATGTGCTGGTATCTCATTTGCCTGATCCTCTGCACCGTTCCGTTCTTTCCGCTGTTCTCAGTCCGTGCACAGGACGAGAGCATGGAACCTCCACGCACGTCATCGACGTCAGAGCAAGCGCTGAAAGAGGAACTTCTCTTCATGCGAGAGGAAACCGTCAGCATCGCCAGCCGGCACGAGCAGCCGATCTCACAAGCGCCGTCTAACGTGTACGTCATCACCGATGAGGATATCCGCCAGTCCGGCGCTCCGGATCTTCCCACGGTGCTCCGGCGCATTCCCGGCCTGGAAGTGATGCAGGTTACAGGCGCGGACTTCAACGTGAGCATGCGTGGGGATAATCAACTGGTCAGCAACAAACTCTTGGTCATGGTCGATGGCCGTTCCATCTATGTCGATGTGCAAGGAAGCGTGTACTGGAAAGCAATTCCTGTCACCTTGCCGGAGATCAAACGCATCGAGGTCCAGAAAGGACCAGCCTCCGTCCTTTACGGCTTCAATGCCTTCGATGGCATCATCAATATCATCACGAAATCGCCGGAAGAGATAAAAGGTGTCACC
The DNA here is from genome assembly GCA_024760545.1 of Nitrospira sp. NCBI lineage: Bacteria > Pseudomonadati > Nitrospirota > Nitrospiria > Nitrospirales > Nitrospiraceae > Nitrospira > Nitrospira sp. Next base: position 4,134,955 of record CP060501.1, on the reverse strand, counting down.
GCTCAAGTTGGTGGGGGGGCCTACGGCACGATCAACAGCGCTGCCATCTATGCCAACAGTTACAAGAAATTGGGATTCCGTCTCTCGTACGGCCTCGATCAAAACCGGCAGTGGCGCAACGGCAGCGAGTTGGCGTATCGCGATAACAAGTTCAATGTGCAGACGGAGTATGCCCTGGGAGGTGAATCCAAGCTCTCGTTCTCTGGTGGCCTCGTTGATGTGAATCACTTCGACGGTCTCATTACAGATGCGGCTGTGCAAACCGGCGTGCCAGATTTTGGGCATGCCCACGCGGTCTATGAACGACCGAATTTTTTTATTCGTGGATTTTGGAACGGCTACGATATCGATGAAGGCCTTGTCGCGACCAATCCCCTGCTTGCGCCGTTGCTGCGTTTCACTGACCGAAGCTTCAGTTCTGATCAGAGGCTGCGAGGCAACACGTACAATATCGAAGCTCAGCAGGGAATCGAGTTGGGGGACACCACGCGCCTCACCGCCGGAATCAACTACCGGCATAATACCCTCTCGCATAACTTCATTGATCGCTTTCGCACCGAGGATCGCATGGGGTTCTATGTACAGGGGGAATGGAAGCCGTCACCCATGTTCCAAGTAGTCGGCGGAGTGCGGTATGACCTCGATACCTTCATCAGTCCCACCATCAGTCCGCGCGGTTCGCTTGTGTTTACCCCGGCTCCGAACCATTCTTTCCGGGCCACCATGGCTGTTGGGTACCGCCCACCGACGTTTTTTGAGGCCTATCATGACTCTCGGGTGCTCATCACCCTCCCAGTTCCTTTTCCCTCGCCACCCCCTATCCAAGTAAACGGGAGGGGAAATCTCAGGCCTGAGCAAATCGTATCCTATGAACTGGAGTATCAGGGTTGGTATGTACAGCACCGGCTCAGGGGTCGTGCGGCCATCTTTTATAACCACATCTCCGACTTGATCACCACGACTGTCCCGGCACCCATCCAAGGTGGAGTGGCCGACATCTTTGGGGGCGAAGCCGGCCTTGAATTCCTAGCGACCAAATGGTTGAGCGGGTTCGGCAACTTTTCGTATCAACAAATCGGCCAGACCCTCACGGGAACTTCTCAGCGCGGCGGGCCTCGCTTCAAATACAACGCCGGTCTCCGAGGCCAGTGGGAAAACGGACTCAGCGGGGAGATCACCTATCACTGGGTCGGTGCCGCCACCTATCCGCTTTCTTCCGCTTTTTCAATGTTCTCCGACTTCGGCGTAATCCAGCCCGATCCACATGTCGGGAGCTACCAGCTCTTGAATCTGCGCGGGGCCTATCGGTTCTGGCAGGAAGCCGCGGTAGCCGGCTATCGACGCGAAGCGGAGGTCGCGATATCCGCGTTCAACGCGCTCAACGACAAGCACCGGGAGCATCCCTTGGGCGATGTCATCGGCAGTCGACTGATGGGATGGCTGACGCTGCGGTATTAGATTCGATACGGAATCGGCCGCGGACTTGATACAAGGACGTCAATTTGAAATATGGAGAGCAACTGAGCTAGGCTTTGAGGTCTGAGATCTCCATGCATATCAATCGTCATCCGCATAGAAGGCCTGCTCCCCTCCGTCTGTGCTTCGCACTGGGATTGCTCGCCGTGCTACCCGCCCTTCACTCCGCAGTCGCGGCAGAGATCGCCATCCTCAAATCCGCTGACATTTCATATTACGATGAAGCGATTCAAGGATTTCGCACAATGATTCCACCACAGGCTACCGTCAAAGAATACAACCTTGAGGGAAGCCTCTCGAATGGACGGGAGATTGCCAGAATGCTGCGCGCAGACCCCCCGGCGCTCGTCTTTGCCGTAGGGCTCAAAGCCACATTGGCCGCCAAGCTCGAATTGCCGGATACGCCGGTCGTGTTCAGTCAAGTGCTGAATCCGGAGACGCATCAGATACCGACAGAACGAATGGTAGGCATTCGTGTCGTGGTGTCCCCCGACCGGCAATTATCCACCCTTCACGAGCTGTTGCCCCGGGCGCAGCGCGTGGGAGTTCTCTATGAAGAAGACGATCGCATCGCTTTTCTTGCCGAGGCCGGACGGAGCGCACGCCGTCTCGGGATCACCCTGGTACCCACACCTGTCCGCTCGACAACCGATGTGTTCGATGCCTTAAAGGCGCTTTTGCCGACGGTTGATGCGCTGTGGGTCATCCAGGACCGCACCGTCCTCACGGAAGCCTCGGTATCGTTTTTTCAAAAGGCCCTGCTGGATGCCAAAATTCCGATGTTCACGTTCTCCGATACCATGATTCGCCAAGGCGCCTTAGGTGGACTGGTGCTCCAGCCCTGGGAACTCGGCAAGCAAGCAGGCGGACAAGCGATTCGGTTACTCCATGGCGACACAAAATCCTTGGGTTCGCTCCTCAATCCCGACCAACCGCGACTCGTACTCAACTTGCGTGTGGCCGAGTATTTAGGGATCTCCCCGCCGCCAGAACTGGTTCGCATGGCCGCCACTCTCTATGGGCCTGGCGCGGTCGCACAGCATCCGAACACGGACAAGAGCATTCGATAGAACTCTCATGGAAAAGTTGCCCCTCGTCTCATCCGCCCCGCTTCGATATCCCAGAGTTCCGCATGGCCTTCGCGGTCAACTCATGCTCATGGCGGCGATGCTGCTCAGCGCAGCCTGCATCACCCTCGGATGGTTTTTGGTCAGCCAGCAAATCGACAGCATTACAAGCGGGCTGTACAGAAGCGGCAGCCTCCTCGGCGAAAATCTCGCGGTGAACAGCCGCTACGGTGTGGTGACGGGCGACCGGGATGAGCTCGTCCGGCTGGCTCGCGGAATCCTCGCCGTTCAGGATGTGTCTTACGTGTCCATTTTTACGCCGGACGGCCGGCCGCTGGTGGCTCTCGGGAAAGGCCTGTGGGAGCGCCTGCTGGCAACGCCGCAGTCCACAGTACTTCCCGTCAATCCGGTTCTGCCGTCTCTCCGCCTGGAATCTTCCGTCACCGGTGAAGTCCGCATCGTGAATGGCCGCCCCATGTTTTCCTCAAGAAGCGGTTTTACCCTCACCAGTATTCTGACCTTGCTCGTCGGTCGAGATGTCGCCCTCTACTATGATATTGGCATCCCGATCCGCCAAAGTGAGTCCTCAACCGCGCAGGATGCAAGTTTGCGGCTCCTCTTCGAACAATACGACGCGCCCGTTTTGAGCACGCCTACGACGCCCCGCCCTCTACTGGGAATCGTCGAAGTGGGCATGTCGAGCCTCTCGATGCAAGAGCAACTCCGGAAACTGATGTGGGAGGCCATCGGAATTACCGTCCTCATTCTTGTCTTAAGTTTTCTCCTCCTTGGCTTCTTTAGTCATCACATCACCACGTCGCTGCGTCGCCTCACGGACGCTGCGAGCCGTGTCGCTGCCGGGAACGTCCAGATCGACCTACGCTCGACGACTTCCGACGAAATCGGCGACCTGACCCGCGTCTTCTCGCATATGCTCCATTCAATTCATGAACGTGAAACCACGTTGCACAACCTGAATCACACGTTGGAAACCGCGATTGCGGCCAGAACCGAGGAACTGCGGCGCGTCAACAGCAAACTTCGGGAACTGGATCGACGGAAGTCATTCTTTGTTTCCACAGCTTCGCACGAAATCAAGACTCCATTGACCTCGATTACCTGCCGCCTCGAGAACCTTCTGATGGGTGTCGACGGTCCGCTGACAACGGAGCAAGCGAAGACGCTCGAACGGGTGCAAGTGAACATCGGGCGCCTCCAGCACTTGCTCGTGGAGTTGCTCGATCTGTCAAAAATTGAGCTGGGCGAGACGACAGTGGATCTTCGCGCGGTCAATACGGCGTTGGTTGTCGCTCAGGCAATCGACGGGTTACAGTCTCTTGCCGCCAGAAAACAGTTGCGTTTCGAAGTCCAGTTTCCATCGACACTATCCTCGGTCGAAGCGGACGCCGAAAAGCTCCATCAAATCGTGACCAATCTCCTGCATAACGCGGTCAAATTTTCGCCGGACCACGGGATCATCCGGATCACCGGACAGCCGACCGACGACGGCTTCGTCCGAATCGCCGTTCAAGATTCAGGGTGTGGAATTGCGCACGGGGAAACGGAGAGAATCTTCGAACCGTTTTACCGATCGGAGCACGTCTCCCTTAAAACACGGGGAACCGGCTTAGGCCTGCCGATCGCCAAACACTTGGTTGAGCTTCATCGAGGTCGCCTGTGGGCGGAAAGTGTAGCGGGACAGGGCGCCTGTTTCTTCTTCACCTTGGTCAAATGGACAGGGGCAAACCCATGCTTGGTTGATCACGAGGAGCCGGTTCTCATGTCCCGACATACCTCCCCATATGGGAATCCCCGCTTGCCGGGGCCACCGGTGCGCAAGGCCCCTTAGCGGTTCTGGGGAGGATGACCTGAGATGCCCTTTTGGCGCAACAGTTTGGTGAGATAGGTTCGCTGGATGCCCAGCGCCTTTGCGGCTTTCGTCTGGTTCCACCCGGCACGGCTCAACGCTTCTTCGATCAGTTTCCGGCTACACCGATCCATCGCATCGTAATACAGAGAATCGGACGCGTCCTCACTCAAGTGATTTGCCTCGTAAGGCTGCAGCGACGACAGACGGAGATGGGCCGGCCTGATCGCATCGTCCGCGCAGAGAATGACGGCGCGAGCCAAGACATTTTCCAACTCCCGCACGTTGCCCGGCCAGCTATAGCGTGAGAGACAGGCCATCGCCTCCGGGCTGATCTTCATCCCTCGTTTGCGCACTGTGGCCGCGTGCTGACCGAGAAAATGATGGGCCAGCTCCGGAATATCCTCCACCCGCTCCCTGAGTGGCGGCATCGTCAGCGTCATCACGTCCAATCGAAAGTAGAGATCCGCGCGAAAGGCCTGGTTCCTGACGGCTGCTTGGAGGTCTCTGTTTGTCGCCGCGATAAACCGTACGTTGGTCCGTACATGCTGGTGCCCGCCGATGCGGTGGAACTCCCGGTCCTGCAACACACGCAACAGTCTCGATTGAAGAGCGAGCGGCATGTCCCCTATCTCATCGAGGAATATGGTCCCGTCGTCTGCCGCTTCGATCTTCCCAATCTCTCTCGTCGTGGCTCCCGTAAACGCACCCTTTTCATGCCCGAACAACTCATTCTCCAGCAGGTTTTCGGGCATCGCCGCGCAATTGACCACCATGAACGGTTTCGATGCTCGGTTGCTCCACCGATGAATGGCGCGGGCGATGACTTCCTTCCCCGTACCGGTTTCTCCCAACAATAACACCGTGACGGGAGAACAAACGGCTTGGCGGGCGATGTCGACCACACTCTTCATGGCAGCGCTCTTCCCCATGACGACTTCGTATGCTTTATCGAGTTCGACGGTCAAGGTTTCGACCCGACGTGTGAGTGACAGGTTGGCAAGCGCTTTGTCGATGACGACGGTGAGATGGTCCATCTTGAACGGCTTCGTCAAAAAATCGAACGCGCCGAGCCTCATGGCTTCGACTGCGCTGTTCACGGTCGCAAACGCCGTCATGACGATAGCGACGGGCTGATCAAGGAAGGGTTTGCTCTTTTCCTTCTGGCTGCGCCAGGCAGCCAGTCGGGCGAGAACATCGAGCCCCGACACATGGGGCATTTCCAAGTCGAGGAGCATGAGATCAGGGGATTCTTTCTCGATGACCTCGAGCGCGGCATGGCCGTCCGTTGCCGTGACCACCTCGTGACCGATCCATTTGAGACGGTTTTTGAGCGATTCGATGATGTCGTGGTCATCGTCTACGATCAAGAATTTGGCCGTCATCGAGCCCTCATCGCAAGACAGATTTGAACGCTTCCATGGGGCATTGGATAGTTTCGGCCGATGAAGAGAGGCATCCGTTCTCGTCTTCTGCTCCTCTGCGTACCCATCGCTTCGGAGCATGTACCCGAACTTACGACTACAGGCCGTGGAAACAAGGACGACTTACGTGGCCTGCGGCAGTGAGCCGATAGTAAGCCACTGTCCGATAGAATTATTCAAGTGTGAAATGCGCCTGCCATCTCACTGACAACAGCCTAGAGGTCTGTGGCACGACGTCTCGCAGGGGTTCCTCGGCATCCGTGGTCAGCAGGCCGATCGTCGATGTTCTAGAGTAACGTCAGGCCGGTTCGTAGTTCAGATTGGGCGAGAGCCAGCGTTCGACGGTGCGGAGGTCCATTCCCTTACGGTGGGCGTAGTCTTCGACTTGATCTTTCCCGATCTTGCCCACGGCAAAGTATTTGGCGTCCGGATGGGCAAAATAGAACCCGCTTACCGCCGCGGCTGGCAACATGGCAAAGCTCTCGGTCAGGATGATTCCGGCATGCTTTTCCGCCGACAAGAGATCAAACAGTATCCGTTTCTCGGTATGATCCGGACAGGCCGGATACCCTGGTGCGGGACGGATGCCACGGTATCGTTCACGGATCAAATCCTCATTTGTCAATTGTTCTTTCTTGCCATACCCCCACTCTCCTCGGACCCGTTTATGGAGAAATTCAGCAAAGGCTTCAGCCAAGCGGTCCGCGAGGGCCTTGGCCATGATCGAATTGTAGTCGTCATGGTCTTTATCAAACCGCCTACACAGTTCGTCCAGCCCAATGCCGGCCGTAACGGCGAAAGCTCCCATGTAGTCCTGCCGGCCTGATTCCTTCGGCGCGACATAGTCGGCCAATGACAGATTGGGCTGTCCCGTCGGCTTTTCCGATTGCTGACGCAGATGATGGATCGTCGTGAGGACGGTCCTCCGAGACAGATCTTGATAGAGCTCAATGTCGTCTCCAACGCTCGATGCGGGGAAGAATCCATAGACGCCCTTGGCCTTGAGTTGTCCCTTCTGAACAATCTCATCGAGGAGACGCCGCGCATCGTCGTACAGTTCCTTGGCTTTGGGGCCGACGGTTGGATCCTCAAAGATCGTCGGATAGCGTCCTCTCAATTCCCACGTGTGAAAGAACGGCGACCAGTCGATATAGGGAATCAGTTCGACCAACGATTGATCGAGGACCATCCGGACGCCCAATGCCGACGGCATGGGAATATCGGTCTTTTCCCAGTCCGATATGAACCGATTGGCGCGCGCGTGGGCGATCGAGACGAGCGGTTTCTCGCCTCGATCGCGGTGCGATTGTCTCACTCGCTCATAGTCGTCCCGCACTCGTTTCACGAAATCTGGCTTCTGCGTTCGGCTGACCAGACTTCCCACGACACCCACCGCTCGTGACGCATCCAAGACGTGGACCACGCCCGGTTCATAAGAAGGCGCGATCTTGACCGCCGTGTGCGCCTTACTGGTCGTCGCGCCACCGATCAAGAGCGGCAGGTCAAAGCCTTCGCGCGTCATTTCCTTCGCCACATGGACCATTTCGTCAAGTGATGGAGTGATGAGCCCACTCAAGCCGATGATGTCGGGTTTATTCTCTCGAGCCGCGGCTAAAATCTTCTCGCACGGCACCATCACGCCGAGATCGATGACTTCATAGTTGTTGCAGCCAAGCACGACGCCGACGATGTTTTTCCCGATATCGTGGACATCGCCCTTGACGGTGGCGAGCAAGATCTTGCCCTGCGCCTGAAAATTACCGGTCCGCTTCTTTTCTTCTTCCATGAACGGCATGAGATAGGCCACGGCCTTTTTCATCACACGGGCGCTCTTGACGACCTGAGGCAGGAACATCTTGCCTGAACCGAACAAATCGCCGACGACGTTCATGCCGGCCATCAACGGTCCTTCGATCACCTCCAACGGTTTGGCATAGTTCCGACGTGCCTCCTCTGTATCCTGATCGATGTAGTCCGTAATGCCCTTGATGAGCGCATGGGATAACCGTTCCTCTACCGTCCCTTGGCGCCATTCATCGTCCTTGGCAACCGTTTTCCCTTTCGCCTTCACGGTTTCCGCGAACGTCACCAGACGTTCGGTGGCATCCGGCCGCCGGTTGAGCAACACGTCTTCCACCAGCTCAAGTAAGTCTTTAGGAACCTCCTGGTAGACTGCCAATTGGCCGGCATTGACGATGCCCATATCAAGCCCGGCTTTGATGGCATGATAGAGGAACGCTGCGTGCATGGCTTCCCGCACCACGTTGTTTCCTCGGAACGAGAACGAAATATTGCTGATGCCTCCGCTGACTTTCGCACCCGGCAGGTTCTGTTTGATCCAGCGCGCCGCCTCGATGAAATTCACGGCATAGTTATTGTGTTCCTCGATGCCCGTCGCCACGGTCAGGATGTTCGGATCGAAGATGATATCTTGCGGAGGAAACCCGACTTGCTCCGTGAGGATCTTATAAGAGCGCGCGCAGATCTCCTTCTTGCGCTCCAGTGTGTCCGCCTGGCCGTGTTCGTCGAACGCCATGACGACGACCGCTGCACCGTAGCGACGGACGAGCGTCGCCTGGTCGATGAATTTCTGCTCGCCTTCCTTCAAACTGATACTATTCACGACGGCCTTGCCTTGAATATTTCTCAGGCCGGTCTCAAGCACCTCCCACTTTGAGCTGTCGACCATGATGGGCACTTTGCAGATATCCGGCTCCGAGGCGACTAAGCGAAGAAACTTTTCCATCGCCGCCCTGGAATCGAGCATGCCTTCATCCATGTTCACATCGACAATTTGGGCGCCGCCCTCGACCTGTTGCCGCGCCACCGACAGTGCCGCTTCATAATCGCCGGCCAGAATCAGCTTCGCGAAGGCAGGCGAGCCGGTCACGTTCGTTCGCTCGCCGATGTTGACGAAGTTTGAGTCCGGCCGAATGGTGACGGCTTCAAGACCGCTCAGTCGTGTGTATGGCTCGACTTTTGAGAGGGCATGCGGTTTCACCCCGCGCACAGCTTCCGCAATCTGCTTGATATGAGGCGGCGTCGTGCCGCAACAACCGCCGACGATGTTCAGCCACCCGTTTTCCGCCCATTCCCGGAGCTGGGGGGCCAACGTTTCCGGCGTCTCGGGAAATCCGGTCGGTAACAACGGATTCGGAAGGCCCGCGTTGGGATGCGCGCTCACGTAGATCGGCGCGATCTGCGACAATTCTTCGATCAGAGGACGCATCTCTTTGGGACCGAGCGCACAATTCATCCCCACACTCAACAACGGCACATGGGAGATGGAATTCCAGAACGCCTCGACGGTTTGGCCGGTCACACCACGATTGCTGCCGGCTTGAATGAACGTGACCGACGCCATAATCGGGACCCGCCGCGCGCCGGACGCGAACACCTGTTGGATCGCAAAGAATGCCGCCTTGGCATTCAACGTGTCGAAGATGGTCTCCACGAGCAGGAGATCGACGCCACCGTCGAGCAAACCCCTCACTTGTTGGTCATAGGCTGTGACCAGCTCTTCATAAGTCGTCCCACGTGAAGCAGGACTATTGACGTCGGTGGAAATCGACGAGGTCTTTGTGGTCGGTCCGATCGCTCCCGCTACAAAACAGCGCCGTCCCGGCTGGGCCTGCTCTACGGCCACGGCTGCCCGTCGGGCACACTCCGCTCCCGCTTTGGCCAATTCATAGCCCAGGGTGTCCATCCCGTAATCCGCCAGCGAGATCGACTGAGAATTGAACGTATTTGTCTCGATAATATCCGCGCCGGCTTCCAGATACTGCCGATGGATCTCTTCAATAACCGTGGGCTGCGTGAGGTTCAACAGGTCGTTGTGACCCTTGAGATCCTTCTTCCAATCTTTGAATCGGACCCCGCGAAAGGCGGCCTCATCCAGCTTCCGTTGCTGGATCATCGTGCCCATCGCTCCGTCGAGGATGAGAATCCGCTCATGTAGAAGCCGTTCGAGCTCGCTGCTTCCCGGCGCGGACGCCATTGCCAAAACCCCCTTCTTTCACAATCAGATATTGCGCCTGATCCTACTGGAGCAAAGTGTTCCTGGCAAGTCTATCAACAGAGGTTTTACGGTGTAGCAGGCGCCGCTTTCCAGAGATATGTGATCGATGAGATAAGGTGTTCAGCACGCCAACGGCTCCGACAGTCGGCCACTCGTGAAGAAGCCAGACTGCAAATTGACACCTTTCGGCCGATCCGCATACCATGGGGAGCCATGTCAATTCCTCAGGTTGCCGCGAGAACTCTGGCGGCGTTGATCGTCCTTGGAATCCCTATCCTCCTTCCGGGCCTCTCTCATGCGGCGGCCTATTTCGAGGATGGCTTTTTAGGGCTCTCCCAGAAAGAACTGCACGACAAACTTGGCATGCCGCAGGCGGTACGGGACCGAAAATCCGCGCTGCGAGTCTTCACCTATTACCCGATCGCCGATTGGTCTAACTACTTCAGCAAGCTGGTCTCCCCAGAAAACGGTGAAGATGTGTACACCTACAAGCGTGAGGGCATCGATATCCGCTATTCCTTCAGCTACATAGTCGATCCGAACGATCACGAAGAAAACCGACCGTTGATCGTGCGGCTGGTGGACATCGAATTATCCCCGGCTGTGCCGATCAGCCGGCTCCCGGCCATCATCTCAGAGTTTCGTCCTTCGGCCGATGCAACCAGCCCTGCCTTTCGATCCAACATTTGGTTGTTGTTGTTCAAAGGCCAGCCCTCACCGGAAGCGCGTTTCATCGTGAGAGAACACGGCAAGGATCAGCTCGATTGGACCCTGTGCTTTCAATTATTCTCATTGCAAGGTCTTCCCGACCGGCTCACAACCGATGCCCTGATCGATCGTGTGGAAATCAGTGCGCAAAGCCTTGCCTTGGTGACGCAGCGCCAGCGGCACACCCATGAGCCCATGACCAATCCATATTCTGATCAATTCAACCAGCGACTAACTCCCGATAAACCGCGAGCCAGGCCTGTTCCCGTTCCAAAATATTCGGAATGATCGACAGTATTCTACTGGAAGTGATGGGACTTACTGCGGAACTTGTTGTAGGCGATCCAGTTGAGCTTGTCCCGATGCAGCGGCCTTCTTCTTCATGGTATCCATCGGACCCCCGTCGCTCGTATACATGAGCACGGGAGTGCCGATCGCAATGACGATCAGCAGACCCATGGCCAGCAACCGGATCATGGGACTGTTTTTGCTCAAATACATGATAATCAACAGGACCATCGCCGCAATACCGGCATAAGTCAGAATGGGCGACTGAGTCCAACTGGGATTCTTCATATCGACCGAAGGCAGCTGAAACCCGAAACCTTTGACCTGTTCTTTGACCGTATCCCGTACCGTATCCACCACTGAGGGCGACTTTTTCACCGGATCGGGACGCTCGTGAGTCTTGACCTTGGCGCGATACTTTTCAGGAATCGTCTCCGGTGAGTCGGTAAAGACCGGGGTCCCTTGATCATCGATGTAGGAATACACGGTGGCAGCGTGCACCTCGACGACGCCCCAGTGCCAGACGGCGAACGCAGCGGCCAAGCAGACCGAAATGACGCTCCGGTATTCTCGATACGACATAGCTGTCAGTATATCGTTTCGCCCGGCATTTGGAATTGATTACTGAAAACAGCCCATTCCTTGACTCCATCACACGCCGTTGTTAGCATGCGCCGCTTTCGCGAGACATCATGACCACCGACCTTCAGCCGGCTTTGCCCGAATCACAACCCGAAGAACCGTCGTTTATTCGCCGCCGCCCGGTGAGGATCATCATCTATGCCGGTCTCGCACTCTTTGTCCTCATGGCGGTGATTTGGCCGCTGATCGTTCAGCTTGGCGACCCTGACTTTCAGAAACACATCGAACAACACCGTGTCATGGTGGGCATGAGCAAGGAGCAGGTGCTGCAGTCCTGGGGTGGGCCACAGACGATCAATACCACCTTCACCAAAGACGGAATACGGCAAGAGGAATGGATCTTCGAGGATTGGGAAAGCGCGGCGGTCGTCCGTCACCGCTATCTCTATTTCGAAGAGGGAATCCTGATCGGCGGATGGTACGAAGGATCCGGCGAACGCCGCTCTCGCGACTTCCCGACCGAGAAACCCCACCCCAAAATCCAGCCGTAGGCTACCGGGCGGCAGCGTTAGGCCTGTGTCTCGCGAATGGAGAGCCGGAGCCGGCTCAACAACACTTCGGCACGAACCTGATCGGCCACATCGACCAAGATGCGGCTCACAAAGAACGGCATCCCCGGATACAAGCTGCTGACATGTTCACCATGGACGACGTATGCGATGCGGTTGCCGTCGAGCAAGCTTTTGATCATCGCGAGCTCGCCGACGTCCTGCGCGTTGGTGAGATGGATCATCCGCCGCATACGCCGCTTACTGCTCGCTCATGTATGCTTGAAACCCTTCCATTGATTGCACTTTGCCGCCCATCTCTTTACACTCAAAAAGATGTCACGGCGTTTCCGTGATTCGGGCACGCCGTTCCTGGCCTGGACCTCCCGAAATGGTGAGCACGCGTTTCCATTCACGGACTTGGTAGATCGCCCATGCGTTCGGCTGGCCCTTGAAGAAGGCGGTAGGATCTTCACCGCTGGCATTGAGGAAGATGGGTTCGGTAAACCCCTCTTCCAACACATAGTCGAGTAACGAATCGGTCGTAAAACCGGCCCCACGAAGGGTGACGTCGGCCAACACATTCAGGATTTCGTCGGGATTCTGTATCGTGATCGGGTTCATCGGCTGTTCCCTTCGACCCAAATTGTAACGACGCACGACCCAAGAAGGCAAGGTATCGTGTCCACGCGCATGAAGAAATCTGTGTTCCTTGAAGCGCTTCTCGATATCATGGACACCAAACATCACTGGGCCTGGGAGCATTTTTCTTCGGGCAGGCTCACCAAATCCCAGCTCAAGACTCACTTCCAGCACGAGTACGCCGTCTATGTTCGAGACTTTCCGGTCTACTTGGCGCGGATCCTGGGAAAGAACCCGCCCTTTCCGGTCCGTCACATGTTGGCCGAAAACATCTACGAGGAAGAGACCGGAGGTCTCTCGTTGGGGAAATCCCATCCTGAACTTTTCCTGACGATGATGGAAGGGTTGGGTTTCAGCCGTAAGGATTTCGAACGCGATCATCTCCTGCCCGCGGCCCGAATCTATCGAGCCTGGCTGGAGAGAATGTCCAACCACCGCCATTGGGTGTTTGCCGCTGCAACCTTGACGGTGTTCGTCGAAGGGAGTGTGAAGGATCGCCAAGAACTTCGTGCCCCGTCGAAGAAGAAAAGCGCCGAAGACATCGAATCCATCGTCGGCATTCACCCCCTCGTCCGTCATCATGGTGTTTCGTCCAACCGCATGGACCTGGTTCGAGCCCACCAACTGGTTGAAGCAGGACATCGATATGATGCGTATGACATGGTCGTGAACTACACACCGCCGGCGCTTCGACCATCGGTCCTGACGTGCGTCAAACGAAGCTTGTCGTTGTGGCTGACCTATCGCGATGCCGTCGCCAAGGTCTGCCGTCTCACAAAGCCCCAATGATAGGGTTTCTTGTCCGGTTGTGCGTGCTGTTGATCGCCGTCGGCCATCAACCGCCCGCTGACGGCGCAGAAATTCCGAGCGACATGGTCTTGATTCCTTCCGGAGAGTTTACGATGGGAACGCCCGAGGGGAGCGACGGCTTTCCTGACGAACACCCGGAACGTCGTGTCCTTCTCAGTGGGTACCTACTCGACCGTTACGAGGTGACCAACGAGGCCTATGCCGCATTCGTTCGAGGGACCGGTCATCGCGCTCCGGCGAACTCGAGCCAAGCCGCGACGCTTTGGGCACACGATCGGCCTATTCCCGGCATCGAAGACCATCCCGTCGTCAACGTGAGTTGGGAAGATGCCGACGCCTATTGTCATTGGGCCGGGAAACGCCTGCCCACTGAAGCCGAATGGGAAAAGGCGGCGCGCGGAACCGACGGCCGGCGATACCCCTGGGGAAACGACTGGGACTTTACACAAGCCAACAGCGCCAGCTATTGGGCACAACGAACGATCGAGTTCAACAGCGGAGCGGAATGGGACGCCTTCTGGATCAGGGGCGACGGAGCTCGTCTGGCCAAAGAAAAAGGCATACAGGGAGAAATCTTGACGATGCCGGTGGACCGCTTTCCCCAATCGGTCAGCCCTTACGGTGTATTCGGCATGGCCGGCAATGCAGCGGAATGGGTGCAGGACTGGTACGATCCGAACTATTACCGGAATGCGCCTCTGAGCGATCCTCAGGGTCCAAGTCGAGGGGCGATCAAAGCCATGCGCGGCGGGTCATGGCTGAAACCCGCGGCAAGCCTTCGAACAAGCGATCGTGATTGGGGAACGATGGACAGCCGCCCCAGTGGGACCGGGTTTCGCTGCGCCAACGACGCACACTAGCCGGCTATCCTTGTCTAGGGGCAACAGACCTTATCTTTCGCGAACATCAGGGCGCTTATGGTTTTCTGAATACAACCTCCACCTGCTCGACCCTCACCACGGGCATGATCAAACCAACGCCTTCCTCGTCGTGCGAGAAGTCGTAGATGATCGACTCGGAAGGACTCAAAGCACCGGCCATTACGACAATCACTTCCACCTTCTCATGTCCGGCGAGGCGCCTGCGGATGAGATCAGCGAGTGTGTTGTCCGGTCGTACCCGCAGATTGCTCGGCAACTCCTCGGGCTTGAATCGGACCATCCCCCAACCTGTTGCATTGAACTCAGGCCCGACCGCCACCGAATACCCCTTGGTCTCCGGATCGAATTGCGACAATTCTCCGGTCCACACAAATGCCACATGCCGGTTGAGAGCCGGATTCCCTTCGCGAGCTGCATCCCGCTCACGATTCAGGTTGAAGAGCCGATCGTCATGGCCTGGATCATGGTGGCCGGAGCCATACACCGCGGCCCAGTCGGGAGGCGCCCCTTCCAACGCCGTCAGAAACGCCTCAATGGCGCTCCGTTCGATCAAGAGATGAGTACCCGATGGTAAGAGAGAATCAAGCTGCGCCAAGGGAATCATCTTCAGGGGATGAAGTCCCGCCGCATCTTCCGATCGTACTCCAGCCGGCGCAAGGATCAGATCAGACAAGCACAGGAGCGAAAGCAGGGGGGCGAGGAGCCTACTCAACAGGAGCGCGAGCAAGCAGTTCATCGTAAGAGGCCCTCAGGGCCATGACGCCCGCGTGTTCGTCGGTGAGCACCCCGGTCTCGACAAGGACCCCAAGTCGAGGGGCGGGATTCAGTCGCCGAAGGCCGGATTGAGTCAGGCCATCCGTGGTCAGCGCCTTGCCATAGATGCCGAGCCACGATTCCGTCACAGCGCGCAATCCCGCGTCCGCCGATTTCATGCGGCCCAATCGTACTTGTTGCAGCAGCTTGATCAGAGGATCGGACTGCAAAATAGTCGAGATCGCCTGTTGCAGCGCCTGTTCACCCGCCATGCTCATGGATGGTTCAGCCCACATTGTTCATAGCGGTTCGCAACGAAACCGCCAAGGCGCCACGCGAGACGGGCACGCGGAGTCGCAAGGAAGGGAGGCATACTTGAAACAGTATGTCGACCGCCCGAGCGGCGAGCCTGCCCGCTTGGCCGTGAGCTTGCGCGCGGCCAAGCCTGTCGCAGCGGCGTCTTGACGGTTGCAGTAGAAGCGCGCATGAATAATGTGGCTAGTTCATCGAGCAGGCGCCGGGTCCTCGGGGATCACCGCAACTGCCGCAGGCACCTGACCCGCCTGATGAAGCCCAGCCAGCCGTGGCCCCCACTCCAAAGGAGGAAAACTGCTTGTCGAGCTCGGTGGCCTTGCATTTGGGGCAGACTGCCGCCGTCGATCCATGGGTCAGCAACTCAAAACGATGATTGCATTCACGGCACACATATTCGAAGATAGGCATAGGTCACGACTCCTTAGTGTGAGCCCGTATTATAAAATCACACCGGCTGAATGGCAACGACAGGAACTCTATGTATCAAGAAGAAAAATCTTTCGTCCTTCGCTTCTCACTCGAAGCTTCGTTCCCTGACGATTATGCCGGCGACGAGGATGCGCACAGCTGGGTGCGCGAGTGGGAAGCTCGCATCAAACCGCAACTGATCAAGACCGTCTTTGAATCGCTCCGTCAGCAGGGAGGGTGGGCTTCCCACATCCGCAACCGAGGGGTGTCCCCGACAGATGAGATCGAGGTTGTCTTGACGAGAGATTTTTCCAAGCCTCTTCCATTGTCATTCGAACGATGACAGCCCCAGTGGATATCGGCCTGTATATTCATGTCCCCTTCTGTCGCCGTCGGTGCCATTTCTGCGCCTTCTACCTGGAGATCGCTCAATCCGATCGTATGGCCCGATTTCGTTCCGCCCTCGTCCAAGAGATGGCGCTCTATCGCCGGCAAGAGTTTCTGAACGGTCGATCCCTGCACAGTATCTATTTCGGCGGCGGGACGCCGACGTCCCTTCCCGCCGATCACCTGGCCGCGCTTCTGAATCTGATTCGAGACACATGGCCGACCAGTCCGATAGCGGAAATCACAGTGGAAGCTCATCCATCTACCGTCACTGTCGAAGATCTTTCGGTCTTAGCTGATGCCGGATTCAATCGGATCAGTCTCGGGGCGGAATCGATGAACGACCAGGATTTTGCGCCCATTGGACGCTTTGGACGGGTTCAGGACACGGCAACTGCCGTTCAGGCCGCGCGCCGCGCCGGGTTTACAAATGTCAACCTCGATCTGATGTACGGGTTACCGGGTCAGTCATTGACGGATTGGACGAATACGTTGGAATCGCTCCTGACGCTTGAACCATCGCATATCTCTTGTTACTCGCTTACGGTTGAAGACGGTACACGGCTCGCACATGACGTGGCGCGAAACCTCATCGTGCCCGCCGATGATGCGCTTCAAACCGACATGGAGTCCGCGGCAGAAGGCCTCCTCACTGAGGCAGGATTTTCGCGCTATGAGATTTCCAACTATGCCAAGCCCGGATTCGCCTGCCGGCACAATTTGCTGTACTGGACCGGTGGTGACTATCTGGGACTTGGCCCAAGCGCTCAGTCCTATCTCGATGGAACCAGATTTGGGAACGTTGCGGATCTCGAAGCCTATGCGGACATGCTGAGCACCCAGTGTCCGCCGATAACGGATCGCACACCGCTTTCGACCTCCGAGCGCCAGCGAGACGCCCTGGTATTCGGGCTGCGCCTCCTTCGCGGTGTCCCACAAAGGACAATTCAACAGGCAGAGCGAGATCTTCAGATCGACGAACTTGTGGAGTCCGGATTGCTCAACTCGGATCGGGATCGAGTTTGGCTCACTCCCTTGGGACGGCACTATGCCGATACCGTGGCGGAGAAACTCTTTTGAGTGAGTCAGGGCCAGACGCATCATGAGTCCGGCAAGGTTATCCTGATTGTACCGTCTCACATGAACGAGCGCTTCCCGGATTGACAAGACGCTCGCAACCGGAGGACACTAACAGAAGTTTCGGAGAGCACGTCATGCCGGTAAATATGGATCCGACGAAGAAACGTCGCCGCTCTCATCCGGCTACATTGCCGGCTCCTGCGGATACGCCCACGAGCGCGGCATCGAGCCCACCAGCCCAAACGTTTGGCGCAGAAACTGCCGAGGATCGAGAGAAAGAATTAGCCGACGCCGAATTGAAAAACCTATGGGACGCGACCGAAGTGATCGATATGGACAAGGTGTAGAAATCCGGTTTACTGATTCGCGATCGAACAGCTTAAAAAGGAACCCTTTCCATCGGATCTGCTAGAATTTCTGTTCGATGCCGACACCCTCCACACCACAGACGATTCCGGGAACCAGTGAAGATGTGCAAATCGGCTTGGACGTCGGATTCGAGTCGCGCGTGGTCGTGTACAACTGCGATTGTCACACCTACCAACAAGTCATCGAGCTCTTTTGCCGGTTCATTCCCGGCATGACTTCCACCAAAGCATTTGAATTGGCTTGGCGTATCGATCACGACGGAGAGGCGATCGTCTTCGCCGGGTCGACGGAACAGGCGAATGATATTGCGGCAAAACTCGCAGGGGGAGGGTTAAGAGTGGTTGTGCAGTAGTCTAATCGTCCTTCACTTATGCTTGGATGTGCCTTTAGCTGCTTTGACCGGCTTTTTATGGGCTGGTTTCGCTGGAACCGTCTTCGCATTCTTCACCGCCGCCGAAGCGGTCGATTTCGCCTTTTTGTCCAGAGCCTTGGACTTGCTCCCATGTGAGTTCTTAACGGGAGCCATATACATGGACGTTTTGTTGACCTTTGCCAGCTGATCTCCACTGAGCACGCGAACTTGATAGAGCTCGAACAGTTTACTGATGGCTTTCGTGTCGCCTCGCCTTGCCGCATTCAACAATTTACGGCGTTGGTTCATCTCCTCTTCTTCGGTATGCGAAGCAGCTCGTCGTTCCATGCCCACCCTTTCTCAAAGACTCACGGCTGATCGGGGCTACAAGGTCTCAACATCCCGACCTAAAAATTGTCGAAGTATATCAGAACTATAAAGTTTTTTGAATATCGAATGTATGGCCTGTCCGCAATGCGTCCTCACGCTTTTGAGGGCGAGATGCCGACGAATCAAGGGGATTTCACTATTGAGCAATACCGCGGGCCTCGGTATAACTATACCAGTCTGGTACATTCTCTAAGAGGAGCCATCATGGAACATACGCAAGAAGCATCGACCATAACCGATGACCCGCAAGCTCGTTCGGTCCTGCGCCGAGCATTCGAATCGACCGCCCGGTGGCCGAAGGATTTTCAGGGATTCACGGCAGATCTCACGGTGAATGTGAACGGGAAAGAAACCAGCGGCTCGGTGCTCGTCAAGAGTCCCCGCGAAGTCTCCGTTCAGTTGACCGACGGTGAAACACAAAAGTGGGCGCAAGAGCAGCTGGGCATGATCGCAGTCCATCGTGGGCCGCGGAGCTTCGAAGAATCCGACGGGAAGTATTCGCTCACGATGGAGGAAGATGGCCATCCATTCGGCGCCAAGCTGAACATCCATGGCTCCAATTCCTTTTACCGCGTTAAGGACAATCGCATCACACAGATCAATCGAAAAATGGCCCATCCGGGCATGAATCCGTTTGCGTTTACGATCAATGTTGAAGAAAGTTCGGTCACGCAGGATCAGAAGAATCTCACTACCAAATACACGGTGTATTACTATTCACCCACCGACGGCAAATTGACCAATGTCGAAAGCTTCACCGACAGCCATGTCCGCGTCGGCGCATGCGATCTGCCGGCGACAAGACGGATTATCTCCTACGAGCAGGGGCAGGTCGTGGTCAAACACCTGACGTTCAAGAACCACAAGTTGCTCTGATTATGGATCTGCGGAAAAACTTCCCCCGCAGCATGCGATTCAGGCTGGCGGGCTATGCCCATCTCGCGCGCATGATCGACAAGTGTCGCGCCGTGCTTGCCGGCACCGAAGGCGAATACATCTATCCCTGCCCGATGGACGAACGGCTGATGGAGTTTGCGGGAATCACCAGCGGGCAATTCACGGACGCTGTCCAGGCCAATCCTGCCGATGAAGGAGTCGTGGGATGGTTTGAACGGCAGGCACGGCCGCGTACGGCCGCCGAGTTGGAAGAATGGAATCAGAAGCTGCTGAACCGCGGACCGAGTTCTCCTGCGAGTGCAGCACGGTTCAAAAAATACCTTGCCGCCATCGATCCATCCCGGACCGACATCACTGCTTGGTCGGACTTACAAGACTTGGAGGAAGGACGGGCCGTTCCTAGACAGAATCCGCTAGATCAATCTGCCGTTCGGTAGCGTTTTCTTACATTGACGAGAGAACCGTCATTTCTCCTAATTCCAAAACCGCCACCACGGCTTGCGGAACGGCGCAGCCTCAACGGATAAGGCCGGTATCTCGGCGGGGAGCTGCTGCATATCCTGGCTCCGAACTGGTAGCCCATCCTGAGTAAGCGGGATCAAAGCCACCACCCGCTGTTTGAACTGCTCTACCAACTCCGGCTCGAAGTTGAACTGTTCACCCAACTGCCGGCGAGCGGCGAACTCTACCAGTATGTCGGATGGGACCCACTGGTCGGACACCATCAATGACTTGGCTAGCTCCTCCTCACCATGTGGCTGAAAGTTACAGTGAGGGCAGGACGTCCATGCGCCAGCCTTCATCCGTCCGCATTCAAGACAAACCGCCACAGTCATCGACCTCTCCTCAACCCTGCAGGAACGCGAACAAACCTTCATATGTTATTGCTAGCAAGTTCGATGCTATGGCGTCAGAATCTTTCACAGCGAGCATCCCCAAATGAATTCGGCGGTGCTGGCTTGAGTTAGACCCTTACAGAGATTTTAATTGAATCAGATTTGATTCACTCTTGGATCGAAAAAGATACAGAATGGTAGGGGCTTCTGAGGCGAAAGTCATCACATCGCTTTCAGGAGATGAGCGCCGCGTATTTGTTTTTGCCGCTCGATCACTCGATTTTTTCCCAGAAGCGGCGCCGGTTTGGGATGTTCGGAAACACAAGCTGCCCCTCGTGGATCGTAAACGGCTGAGCGATGTGCTCTTGTCCTTCTAATAGCAGTTCAAGAATCTTCCCTTCGCTTCTCCACACACCAGGCGTCATCGGCGAGCGGCTGGAAGCCGTCACGATCCAGTTCTCCAACGTACCGTCGGCATGTAAGACCAAATGTTCGTCCTTTGGCTGTTCGAACACGATGGTCGTCTTGCGCCAGTGCCCCACGAGGATGCGCGCGTTCTCAGACAGTGGAGTGCTCGACTGTGGGGCTTCAGGCGCAACCGGTGCCTGAACCATCAGAACCGGCGCCCCTTCCGAAATCGGTTCAACCTCTGCTGCTCGCGCAGAAACAGCGTCTCCCGTGATCACCAATGCCGCCACGAACGACATGATGCATACCCGTTTGGTGTTTGACTTCATGACAGAACCTCCTGATCGACGTCAGTACGTAAGCGCCACGTACTTGCCAAGGCAAGTCGGGTGTTCCGCCTGCGCTACCATGAAGTGCGCCACATCAGATCGGGAAATAGCCCCGATCCGCATCCCTTCGACCAGCTCATCCAGTACGCGATAACGGCCCGTCATTGTGCCGTTGGTTAACCGGCCCGGCCGCACAATTTCCCAGCGTGGATAGGCCTCGGCAATCAGCCGCTCCTGTTCGCTCTTGTCCGCATAGACTGTCTTGAGCAACAGTGTGAACAGGATCCTCATCGGGAGAGCGTTGTAGCTCCAGCTATCGCCTGCACCGAACCCGGTGAGCACGAGAAGCGTTGCGGAAGAACCGGTCTCCTGTAATGCCTGAAGTAAGAGGCGCGCCGAGTCGGAGAACATCGTTGTGGGGAAAGGACTTTTTGTGCCGAGTGTCACGTGGATAACCTCGGCTCCCGCCACTACAGCCCTGACGTCATTGAGGTTCGTCGCACTGCCCTGCACCCTTCTTAGATTGGGGTGATCTGGGAGTGGAACGACCCGCCGCGACAAGGTGCTCACTTCATGGCCCTTCTGAAGGGCGAGACGCGTCACCTCAAGCCCGATACCGGCCGAGGCACCGATAATGGCGATCTTCATGTGCCTATTCCCTTAGCTCTTGATCTCCACGAAGGAAGGACAGCTGGGCACATTCTACGTTTTCGAGAGAGGCAGGTCTATGGCAACGTGGGCACTCTATTCACGATGCAGAAGTTTGGCCGGAGCCTCATGAACAATACTGAGTCACTCCTCTAGAATGGCTTCATGCAGTTCCAGTGGGACCGAGAGAAGGCTTTGCGTAACACAACGCAGCATCGACCATCCCGACGGACTGAAAGGCGCTACCGTGGCGCACCCGGTTTCGCTGTCACAGCGCTCGTCGGCTTTAGTCCAAGGATCGTCACTTTGTGACGGCGGTTGTGTCCGGGATCATTATCCTTGTCATGCAGGACTGAAGAAAGCGTATAACTCAATCTTCCCGTAGAGACGGCAGGGTCCTTCACATATTCCCATCTATCTATCCAAATCCCGATCTCCTTAACATTTTCATCATTACACGGGTAACGCAACTCCCAACCCGTCAGCATCGGTATGGCGTAATCGAATGGGACATTCTCAATGACAAAGTCTTCGGCCTGCACACCATGAAAGTCGCCCTGAGGAATGCAGGCATCTCCGCTAGGACTCTGAAGCGGCAGAATCGAAAAAGGAGGTTGCCGTGCTCCAACATCACTCCCACCTACGGCAGAGACCATTTCGCCGAATAGATATTCCCTTCTCAGACTATTGTCCTTGAGAATGCCATAGGTGTTCCAACTTACAAAACGCGCGTCCAAGGTGCTGGCGGGAGTCGGCAACGGAGCGGGAATCTCGTCAAATGCCTTTTTATATTTCTTGCCGTACTCAGCAAAGGCTTCACTGTGATCCAAACTGTATGCCAGTTGCAGCAACTTGTGGTCGTTGGTCCAACTGAATCCAAACCCGCGTGGGAGAATGGCAACGGGCCCGTTTGGAGGAAAGTCGGGGTTCTGGAGAAACGAACTAAACGAGGAAAGAGCCGTGTAGGTTTCTCTGTTATCGGCGAAATAGAAGTTGTCCGAGGCGCCGGTCCCCGGCTGACAGAAATTGTCGGTGTCGTCGTGGTTCACGAGCACATTAAGCGCCGTGTCGTTCCAGGCGATGACGGTATAGTGGTAGGTCCACGCGTACGCTTCAGCGGCATCATTGTCGCTGAGGATACCCATTGCATTCCATGTCAGCTTCTTGCCCTCAAGTCTGACCCTACCGACTAACGTTGCAAGCCCGACGACATGCTGGTCGTCAGGACCACGGTAACTCAAGTTCCAACCGTTAAGAAAAACGGTGGCCTTATTTGCGTAGTCCGGAATATCTACACTGTGCTCGACCCGCATGAAAGCTCCGTGATCGAGTGTCGCAGTGCCGGTCCCATTCATCACTTTGATAATCCCCAGATTTTCAAGTCCGACGGACGGAAATGTCTGAACCGACGGAGTCAGCGGAAGCTCATCGAATGTTTTACAAAACCCAAGCACATGTCGGCCTGTATATGAACACGAGGCTGAAATTGTCGCTATGAAAACAATACCAGTGATCCAAAAGCTCCGACTAAATGATGAATTATTTGTGTCCATCACACTTACCACTCACTGCACGGCCGTTGCAGCCATGACACGAAGCGCCCCGCGGCGATATGTACTCAGCGATCCGGCATTTCGATGCTGACATGCAATCGCACTCCTCACAACTAGGGCACCTACTGGTTCTCAGCGACAACCTTACTAGAATGTACTTACTTCATCATGGCCGCTTAGTTTCGCTTCGCCTTAATCTGTTGACCGATCGCGATCTGTGAGCGTAGTTCAATGTGCTGTTCGAACGGCCATCGTTCACCGAGAGAGGCAGGTCTATGGCAAGGTGGAGAGCGAGTAGTCAGCGCCAGCTGTCGTCTGCGAGCGCCTGTCCGATATTGAGTTCGTTACCGTTTGGATCTGCGATTCGAAAATCTTGCATCCCGTAGGAGCGATCGCCGATCGGAACAACGATCTTGGCCCCAGCCTGCTGGATTACTTGCCGGCATGGGTCAAGATGAATTTCCTGACTTCCATTTGAATAGCCGGCTGCTCGACCGCAAGCAGAAGATGGCCTCCCCGATCGAAGGCAACCAAGCGGGCCCCGGGGATATTGGCCAGCGCGTACTCTGCGTTTCGAAAGAGCTGAAGACTGTCGTCCTTTGCGTGCAAGATGAGTGTCGGAGCGCGGATGGCGTGCACCCGCGCATTCGGCATCGCTGCCTTGTTGTCAAACACGACCCCAGCATATCGTGGAGTGACCGGTGCCATGCAATCGATTACCTGATTGACCAAGGTGCGCTGGTCGGTTGAGAAATTCGCGATCACGCTTTCACTGGCACCCATCAAGCGCATCAGGCGCTTGCGCAGAAACTTCCTGACAAGCCAGTAGAGTACATCGAACTTGAAAATCATCGTCAGCGCCTCCCCCTTTTGACTTGCCTCGACCTGTCCCGCATCCAACGAAGACGCAACCCCGCAGGACAGTAGCGTAAGCGAGGAGACCCGCTCAGGGTACAGTGCCGCGAACAGCAGCGCCGACGGACCACCGTGCGAGAGTGCCAGGACGGCAACCTTATGCAGGCCAAGACTATCGAGAAGGTGGGCATAGGCCTCAGCTTGGTCGTCAAACGTCGCGCCTTGATGGAATGTCGAGCGCAGGTATCCAAAGCGAGACGGCGCTATCCATTCGAAGTGTTCGTCTAGGAGGGCCTTTGCGATGAGCTCACCTTGGTCGTACCCTCCTCCGCTTCCGTGGATAACCAGGACAGGAACCCCGTTGCCTTCGCACTTGAATTCAATATTTCCCGGCGGCGACGGTAAGATCCTGCTGTTGCCGGCGATCCGTGCGTACGCGCGTCTAGTATCAACGCCGAACCACAGCACGATGCCGACACCGATAACCAACGTACAGAAGAAAAGCCAGAACAAGGAGGACATGGTAGATGTGTATAGCTAGTACCTGGCTTGTGCAGCCCAAGATCGGCTGAGTGAGCCGTTAATGAGTCAGGGTCTGTTCTTTTTTTTCGCGAACGGTATGATCTTGAGTTTGGCTGAGAGCCAGATTCTTCTCAATGATGGCCTATCACCGTGGTAGATCCATCTTCCTAGTGCTAGGAGTGAGTACGCCGCCTGGGATCATCAGAATTCCGATCCACTCTCGAGCCGAAGGGCCTTCATCAAGTGCTCGGAAGTAATGACTAAGTGGCTCACGTCGCCGTTGCACGTTACTCCGTGTCGATAGCGCGCACAGTCGTGTGCAGGAAAACAGATGCCCTAGAATCGATCAAACGTCATCACCTTGCGGTCGATGCGGTATTTAATCCTCGCCTGACATCCGGCGATCACGGTCGTCTGGTCAAACGGCCCTGATGCCTTCTCATCCAAGACAAAGTTAAACACCTGTTTCTTCGGTCCCGGCACTAACGGAGTTGATGAACGACGTAACGGGTTGAAGCCCAAATCAGGGATGGGATCACGCTCAACAAATTGCATGCTTGGCTCAACGAGAGTCGACTGCGCGCTGACTCCCCGGTGGCCCCACGAGAACTGCCTGATCACCTTTTCCCCGTGTTTGGCGACGACAAATTTGGCCTCTCTCCTCCGTCCGTCAGGCGAGTCCCAGCGCAAGGTGATGTCATTTTTCCCATGGAGATCACAAGCGGAAAGCATAGCGAACCTCAACTGACTGAGCGAGACGTCGTAGAGCGGGATGATCGTGAGATCTTTACCGGATGAGAAAGATTGCCCATTCGGAACCAGCTCGCGCACCGTGATATCGAGATGCATAGATCGAGGCTTACCGTCCCCTTCGGCCTCATGATACAGAAGGGTCAGACCGGTGGCGGGATTATAGGTCTTCGTCTGGCGCTGGGTTTGGGCAGGAGAGATATATGCGACGCTGATCTCGACGGGGACCGTCACCGGAAGGTTCGGGGCGATGCGGAGGTTCACGGAGACGCTCTTCGACGTCACCTGGATCGCGTTTCGGACAGTGGCGAGACTCGCTGTCGGCGCGGTCACATGTACGGTGGCGTTGGGTTCAACAAGCCCCGGCAGGCCCCCTCGTCCCTGATTGTCGACACCTTCTGCCGTCTGACCTATCTCTTCATGGCTCGTGTCAGCAGTGGCCGGCGGTGCCGGTTCTTCCGCGAAGGCCATCGAGAGGCTGCACAGAAATGTGGTGCAGCACAACCACGCCGCGCCAACCAGCATCCCATGCCGACAGCGAACGATGTCGATCATTGAGGACTCCCCGGTTGATATTTCCGTCCCTCAAGTTACCCTCGTCTCTCGTTGTAAGCCGGAGGCTCACTTTCTAGGATCCTGTTGGTCTCGGCAAGAGACTATACACGCCCACGCGCGCGCACATTCTCGGCCGGTTCGCGGCCGTCGTCAAGCGCCGCGAGGTGACTGCCAGTCCATATTGGTTTCGTTTGGCCGGCTTTGATTTCCGCATTCGTCATTTTCCATATCCCGCCCGAGCAATTAATTCTTTCAGTCCATTCAAATCCAGTGCTCCAGGCACCAGTTCGGTTCCCACGATGAAGCCGGGGGTGCCCGAGATGCCGAGCTCGTTAGCGAGCGCTCGATTCTTCTCGATGACAGCCTGCCACTTTGGGTCGGCCATGTCAGCCTCCAGACGTTTGGCGTCGAGGCCAACGCGAATGGCAATCTTCAAGATCGCTTCCTTGGTCATATCGGCATGAGACGCAAGCAACGCTTCATGGAATGCCTGGTGCTTGCCTTGCGCCTGAGACGCGAGCGCGGCCTTGGCCGCAAGCTCCGACGGCTCGCCCAATATTGGGAAGTCCTTATAAACCACCCGCACACGGCGATCTTCCTTCTGAAGTTCCGTAACAGCCGAAGCCGCTTTCTTGCAGTAGCCGCAGCGGTAGTCGTAAAACTCCACCACGGTAATCTCGCCTTTCGCATTTCCACTGACCGGTGATGTCGGATCGTGCAGCAGCTCCTTTTGTTTCGCCGCGACAGCTGTTTTTTGACGCTCTTGCAGTTCAGCCTGCCGCTTGGCTTCCATGGCTTGCAGCGATTGGACGATCACTTCCGGGTGGGTGCGAATGTAGCGTTCGATCGCGGCATCGGTGATGTCTTGAGAGGGAGTTGAAGCGGTCTTACTTTCATGGGCCGTGGTTGCACAGCCTGATATGAATAGAGATAGGATTGCAACGACGCTCAGCGTCGACTGGAACCGGCTCCAGATACAGGTACTGTTCATTGCTGAATCTCCACTATGGTTAGAAAATTGAGAACCGGCAGTATGGGACACTGCACAGATGAGTCGCACCAAATCCGTGGGTCAGTTTCGCTTCTCTCCGCTATCTCCACCCCTCCCCACTCGTGCCGCCGCCAAAGCCGCCCCAGTTCCCTCCGAATCCGCCTTGACCCGTTCCCCAATATTCACCATTTTGAATGCGCCTGTAGGGGTGCCGCAGATCCGGCCGGCTGATCCACCAGAAAAATGAAATGATCGCAATGGTGGTGCCGAGCGTAATCCAAACCCCAAGGCCTCGAAACCGAGTCCTTGTTGGGGCATCGAACCTCACCTCTTGCGCAGGTGTGGCCAGCGCAACAGCTGATCGGTACAGACCTTCACCAAAATGCCCGCGCTCAATCGCAGGTTGAAGATAGATTCGGCTGACCTCACTCCTGACAGTTGGTGTGATCACCGGAAACATTTTTCGCCCTAAGGCCATCGCCGCCTGTCGTTCCTGCACGGCGACCAGCACCATCACCCCATGTTCCTGCTGCGTGGAGCCGATTTGCCATTTTTCATACAGCGCGTCCGCGTATTCCTTGGCCGATGGATACGGTTTAATCGTGGGCACCGTCACGATGACCATTTCCACGCCGCTTTTCTTTTCAAGGTCTATGCAGACGGACCTAATGCGTTCCTTCCATTCTGCCTCCACCACTTGCGCATGATCGCTGACATATCCGATGGGACTGGGAAGAGGCACACGCTCTTTGGGCCGATCGTACAATGACGCGTGAGCGGCTGCCGCCCACAGCACGACGATCGAACTCAGCACAGTCACACTGGCAAGTCGTCGGCCGGATCGAAGCATCATCGCTTGATACACTCTTCTGTGGAGTGTACGAGTCGAGTCAGAGTGTCGAGGTATCGGTCCATGAGTCTTGGAATCTCCTTCTGGCCTGGAGAAATGTGCCCACGCTTGAGTGATAGCGCGTCATGAAGCCCCGCAAGATCGATCTTCAAGTAGGACTCGAGGTCCTTCAGGAGAGGCTCTCCGTGGGCAAGAACCGGACGCCCCAGCAATCGTTGCAGACCCCGCAGTGCCGGAAGGAGTGCCGTAACGGACAGCGGCAAGAGAATGATAATGGCTTCTTCTGAACTTTGTCCTTCGACGAGCCGCTGGCGGAGACGGAGGAGATTGCCTCGTAACGCCTGTATGACTTGAGCAGCCAAATACCGAGGGTCAATTTTGAGGCCGACGAAAGGATCTTGCCCCCAGATCAGCCGATGGCATTCGAGAATATCTTGATATTCGAGAGGGAATGCGGATGAACCGGATTGGAGGTCGTCTGCCGTCAGAAACAACGGAACAACCACTTGCTCTTTGCTCCAGCGTTTGTGAATGGCGTTATATTTTTTCAAGACAGCAAGATCGTAAGACGACATCACCAACAGCACATTGAGGTTGGAACGCCCCGGCAGGAATTCTCCTCGCACCGCGCTACCATATAAGATGATCCCTTCTACTTCATTTCCATATGCTTTTGTGACATCATTTATGTAAGACTTTAATAATTTTTGAGTCTCATCGGGCAAGCCGTCTATAGTCCAGTCTATCGGGGACATGATCCTACTGCATGCCTCCCGCTGCGATGTGGCGAGCTGACGGATCCGGCAGGAATCCAGCCGCCATGATCCGATCAAGAGGACTAAATGGAGGGGTCTTGCGGAGTCCCGCCGTGGTGCACAGGACACGATAGCGCAGGCGCGCGTTGTGATCGAGCGTGCGAAAGACCCGATCGCGGAGAAACGCGATGGCCGGATTCGCCGTGTTCCAAAATAACACTTGTTCGTCGGCCAACTTCTGCAGCATCGTGACGTGAGGCCGACGCGCGTGTTCGTACGCCTTCAGCGTCCCGGCGGAATAATCGTTCTTTGCCAGACACTCAGGTAAGAGGTCTGCCAGTGTCATCGCATCCACCATAGCCTGCATGCGTCCTTGCGAGGCATGCGGATTCATGGCATGCGCTGCATCCCCGATCAGCACCGCCCCGTCGGCCACCCATGTCGGAGTGCGGACACGCCCGGTCGGCATAAAGGCAGTTTGCTTCCAATCGGCTAATGTCCGAAATATTGCCTCGCTGGACGGATCGATCCCGATCCAGGCCTCTTGTAGGGCTGGAATGCCTCCCTCCTTCAAACGGTCGTATGACCCTGCGTTGATCATATAGAACGCATAGACTTTGTTCCCCGCGGCGGGAAACATGCCGAGGATCGTCCGCTTGCCGACGAAATACTTGGCTTCATTCAGAGGAACCGCGGCTTCCAACATGGCAATCAGGTACCCTTGCGGGTAGAGATGGAGATCGGCTGGGATCTGCAAGGCTTCGCGAACTTTTGAGAACGCCCCATCGGCACCTACCACCACCTTCGCTTTCACGGTTACGTGGTCGTCTCCCTGCTGGGCCGTCAGCCCGACAACCCGGCCATTCTCACGAAGCAACTCCATAAAGGTCGTGCGGTACCGTAGCGAGACGGAGGATTCGCTCTCGATCGCGTTCAGAATCGAATGGTGAGCCACATTGGGCAATGTCACCACGGCCCGATTGTAGGGTGGTGGAAGATCCCCATAGTCCACGGTGCACAGCCGCTCGCCGCCGACGCGGCAGAAATGAAACTTATGCACGATGCGCGTGGACTCCACCGGCAATCGGCCCAGCAATCCCAAGCGATCGAGAACTTGCTGTCCGTTCGGTTGCAAGATTTCCCCTCGCAAGCCCTGTGGAGGTCCAGGCGCTTGTTCGAAAACAATCGTTTTGATTCCCTTCTGGGCTAGTGCCAGGGCAAGCACTGCCCCACCCCCACCTGCTCCAACCACCGCAATATCCGTTTCCTCAACCATTGCTCCTCATATCTATACCCACTCGACTATGCATCCGAGCGGCAACCAAGATTGCGCCTTCTTTCCAAAGTCTCAAGACTGTGACTCTCTCGCTATTTCCACTCTGTGAATCGCTCCTGGTCTGTCCAGAGCGAGAGAAACTTTTCACGGGCTTTGACGGTAATCGCATGGTCTCGAATAATATCCACCCGCTCATCATTGTAACGGTTTCCACTGGTGGTCTGATTCATGGATCCGTTGGTATTGACCTCGTCATCGACGACGACCTGTTTCAAATGCATAAGACCGTCATGTCGATTGATTTTGATCGGAATGCCGGCTTCCCGCAACGTTGAAAGAGCCGTCTGCTGCTTCATATCCTGAAGCCGATCGCGATCCGAGAGGATACGCACATCAACACCGCGTTTTTTGGCTTCGACCAGCGCCTTCACCGAGAGAGGCGATGTCAAACCGTACGCGGCCACGAAGATGTACCGCTTGGCACGATCATAAATCTTCACGACGCGTTCGAGCGGTTTATCCTCGGGGGAATACCAGACGTCCACCGACGCAGCTGAGACGTCGCAACGCGACCCCATCAGGACCATTACTGCGCAGGCAAGCCAGAGACCGACACAAAGCCGATTGCCGAACCGGGACTGAGCGGGCCGGGTCATTCCAGCTCGAAGAGATCGCGGAAGTGGTCTTCCGAAGATTCCCAGGCCTGTGGCGCTTGAACCTGGAGCCATTGTCGGAGAAATTGCTTTTGCTCCTGCGTGAGCAGCTGCTTGATCTGATGAGACCGTCCTTGGAGGGGTTGAAGAAGACTCACCTGCTTCCCGACATCCAGCATCGCTGTCCGGACATACAGATTCGTAAAAGCATCCGGCTTGTCCTCCGTCCCCTCGCCTTGAACCCAGACGGAAAGAAACTTGTCCAAGACGAGGCCGGCGCTATCCAGAGCCGGTTCTGTGTCATGGAACAGTTCATTCTCAGACTCAGGTAAAGGAGTAGATTCTGCAGCGCGAAAGAGGAAATTCTTTTTCCACATCCCATCATCCTTACCAGCGGCATAGTGGCGACGAGGCGGTTCAAAGTCAAGTCACTCTCGCTCGAGTCACGATCATCCATGGATTTGCTGAATCCAATCCAAGATCCTTGCCTCTCATGAACACAGGGAGCATCCTTGACAAGCGGAGCGCGCCTTTGTTACTTTGAAAATTCTTCAATCTATAAGCCAACTTGGGAGAATTTGTGCAGGTCAAGATCAATGGAAAGCCTGAGGAGATCCAGAGCGGAACCGTTCTCGATCTGTTGCAAACCAAGAACATCGAGCCGCATATGGTCGCCGTAGAAGTCAACGACAAGGTGCTGGAACGTGACCATTTTCCCACGACCCACCTCAATGAAGGTGATCAGATAGAGTTTCTCTTCTATATGGGAGGGGGTCGGTGAGCACGACCTTGCACAAGGACATCACTGAACTGATCGGCAAGACCCCGCTTGTCCGGCTCAACCGCCTGACAAACACGGGCTCAGCCACGATCTATGGGAAAGTGGAGTTTTTCAATCCCGCCGGCAGCGTCAAGGATCGGATCTGCCTCAACATGATCGACGAGGCGGAACGCCAAGGGAAGCTCAAGCCGGGCGGAACCATTGTCGAACCAACCAGCGGAAACACGGGTATCGGCCTGGCCTTGGTCGCTGCCGTGCGCGGGTACAAGTTGATCCTCGTCATGCCGGAAAGCATGAGCATGGAACGGGCCAGCTTGCTGTCCTCGTATGGGGCCCAGTTGGTCTTGACCCCGGCCTGGGAAGGTATGAAAGGATCGATCAAGGAAGCGGAAAGCATCCTGGCCCAGAATCCGTCGTATTTCATGCCTGACCAATTCTCGAACCCGGCCAACCCCGCAATGCATAGGATGACGACGGCGTTGGAAATTTGGGATGCGCTCGAAGGAAAGATCGATGCCTTCGTGGCCGCCGTAGGAACCGGTGGAACCATCACAGGATGCGGCGAAGTGTTCAAGGAAAGGAATCCACACGTACAAATCATCGCGGTTGAACCGGCCGGCTCACCAGTGTTGTCCGGCGGTGATCCCGGCCCTCACAAGATTCAAGGGATCGGCGCGGGATTTATTCCGAAGGTGCTCAATCGAAAAATTCTCGATCGCGTGATCATTGTCACGGATGACGAGGCCTATCAAACCGCGAAACAGCTGTCGAGGAAAGAAGGCCTGCTGGTCGGCATCTCAGCCGGCGCGAATGTCTTTGCCGCCCAAAAGGTCGCCGAAGAACTGGGTCCCGGTAAGAATGTCGTCACAGTGCTCTGCGATACCGGCGAACGGTATATCAGCATAGAAAAGTATTTCAATATCTAGTGCGTGAAGCGCACCTCGTGAAGCGTATCTCGTCCGGAAGTTCAGACGCTTCACGTTTCACGAACGACGAGCGACGCAATGGATTTCACTGAAGAACAGATCAACCGTTACAGCCGGCATATTCTGTTGCCCGAAGTCGGTGGCAAGGGGCAGAAGAAGATCGCCAAATCCAGGATTCTCCTGGTCGGCGCCGGTGGTCTGGGCTCACCGGCAGCTTTGTATTTAGCCGCGGCTGGAGTCGGCACGATCGGGTTGATCGACAGTGATGTCGTGGACCTGACAAACCTCCAACGTCAGATTCTTCACCATACGCCCGACATCGGCCGTCCCAAGGTCGTGTCAGGCAAAGAAAAGATCCAAGCGCTGAACCCCGACGTGTCGGTGTCGATGTATGAAGAACGTCTCACGGCCGGAAATGCGCTCAAGATCTTCGCCGATTACGATGTCGTGATCGATGGTGTCGACAACTTTACGGCGAAGTTTCTGATCAACGACGCCTGTTTCTTCGCGGGAAAACCGCTGGTCCACGGAGGCATTCTTCGATTCGACGGGCGTGTCACGACCATCATCCCAAAGAAATCGGCCTGCTATCGTTGCGTGTTCAAAGCGCCTCCCCCGCCGGGGTTGGTGGCTTCCTGCCAGGAAGCGGGAGTCATCGGTGTGCTGGCGGGTATCATCGGAACGATTCAGGCAACCGAGGCGCTGAAGCTCGTGCTGGGCATCGGACGACCGCTGACGGATCGCTTGCTCGACTTCGACGCCCGTAAGACACTGTTTCGAGAGATCAAAGTCCGCCGGAACCCGAGCTGTGCGCTCTGCGGGGAGCATCCGACGATCACTGAGCTGTTCGATGACGGGGACCCCTATGCCGGATGTGCCGAACGTTCATCCGCATAGCGTTGAAAAGGTGGTGAGCCGATGAGCAAAATGAAAGCGCTGGTCTGTCGCGAGTGCGGCAAGGAATACCCGACAAAAGCCATCCACGTCTGCGAGATGTGCTTCGGCCCGCTTGAAGTGAAGTACAACTACGACGAAATCAAGAAAACCATTTCTCGCAAGAAGATCGAGGACGGCCCACGCAGCATGTGGCGTTACATCGATCTGCTGCCGGTGGAGGGAACGAATTTTGTCGGCCCGCACGCCGGGCTCACTCCGCTCGTGCGCGCCAAAAATCTCGGCGCCTATCTCGGACTCGACGAGCTGTACATCAAGAACGACACGGTAAATCATCCGACCCTCTCGTTTAAGGATCGCGTCGTCGCCGTGGCCCTCACACGCGCGCGCGAGCTAGGCTTCGAAACCGTGGCTTGCGCATCGACGGGCAACTTGGCGAACTCGGTGGCCGCCCACGCAGCCTCCGCCAATCTTCACTGCTACGTGTTCATCCCCGGCGACCTTGAAGCCGCGAAGGTGCTCGGCAATCTGATCTATAAACCGCACGTCGTCGAGATAGAGGGCAACTATGACGATGTCAACCGCCTCTGCAGCGAGATCGCCGCTGAACATGGCTGGGCCTTCGTGAATATCAACATTCGCCCATATTATGCGGAAGGCTCGAAGACGCTCGCCTTTGAGACTGTGGAGCAACTTGGATGGAGAACGCCCGATCAAGTCGTCATTCCCATGGCATCAGGCTCTCTGTTGACCAAGATTTGGAAGGGGTTGCACGAAATGAAAGCCTTGGGCCTGATCGACGCCGTTCACACAAAGATCAACGGCGCCCAAGCGGAAGGCTGCTCGCCGATTTCCACCGCATTCAAGGCGGGGCGCGACTTCTTCAAACCGGTGAAACCGCAGACGATTGCCAAGTCCCTTGCCATCGGCAATCCCGCCGATGGGTACTATGCGCTCAAGGCCACCACCGAGAGTCATGGATCCATGGACATGGTGACGGATGCAGAAGTGGTAGAAGGGATCCAGCTGCTGGCCCAAACCGAAGGCATCTTCGCGGAGACAGCCGGAGGCGTGACAATCGGTGTGCTCAAGAAGCTCGTCAAGCAAGGAGTGATCAAGAAAGATGAAGTGACGGTGGCTTACGTCACCGGCAACGGCCTGAAGACCCAGGAAGCAGTGATCGATTCCGTCGGTCGCCCGGTACGCATCCAACCCAGCCTGGTGGCCTTCGAAAAGACATTCAAAATGGGAAAGAACGGTGGTGGTGACGCATGATCAAAGTTCGTATTCCGACTCCCCTTCGTCCCCTGACCAAAGGCCAGGGTGAGGTCGAGACCAAAGCCGGCAGCGTGGTAGAGCTGATTGAGGTGTTGAATAGCGCACATCCCGGCATCAAAGATCGCCTGTGCGATGAAACGGGAGAGCTCCGTCGCTTCGTGAACATTTATGTCAACGAAGAAGACATTCGTTTCCTCAAAGGGAAAGACACCTCCCTCAAGGATGGCGATGAGGTTTCCATCGTTCCGGCGATCGCGGGAGGATAGCCATGGCACATTTTCGCTTCCATATTCGTTTTCCCGAAGACAAGATTCGGGAGCCGATTATTTATCAGATCGGACGTGAATATAACGTCGTGACCGATGTCAGACGAGCCGATGTCCGCGACACGACAGGCTGGGCGGATGTGGAATTTACCGGTGACACGATGGAGATTGAACGGGCGGTCGCCGGGTTACGCGCCAAAGGCTGTGTCGTCGATCCGATTGAATTGAACGTGGTGGAATGACAGAACGTGACGCGTACTTCGTAAAGCATATCTCGCGTTAAGATCGCGCTTCACGATTCACGAACGACGAGAGACGAATCAGATGGAACTCACCGAGAAACAAATCCAACGGTACAGCCGGCACATCCTCCTTCAAGACGTCGGAGGAAAGGGCCAGTTGAAACTCAACCAGGCTAAGGTCCTTCTGATTGGGGCAGGTGGTCTCGGCTCTCCGGCCGGTCTGTATCTCGCCGCGGCCGGTATTGGAACTATTGGATTGGTCGACGGGGATGTCGTCGACCTCTCGAACCTCCAGCGGCAAATCATGCACTCGACTGCGACGCTTGGACAACCCAAGGTTGAATCCGGTCGAAAGACTCTCTCGGCGATCAATCCTGACATTACCATCAAGACCTATCATCAGCTGGTCGACGCAGAGAATATCTTACCGCTCGTCTCGCAGTACGATATCGTGCTCGACGGTTCCGATAACTTCACGACGCGATTCTTGGTCAACGACGCCTGTTTCTTTGCCAAGACTACGCTGATCTCGGCCAGCATGTTTCGGTTTGAAGGCCAACTGACGACCATTAAGCCGCACCAGGGCTATCCCTGCTATCGTTGTCTCTATCCCGAGCCGCCTCCGGCCGGCTTAGTACCCAATTGCCAGGAGGCCGGTGTGCTTGGGGTCTTGGCGGGCACGATGGGAATCCTGCAGGCGTCGGAAGCCATCAAGGAGATCCTCGGTATCGGAGAAACAGTGGCCGACAAGCTGGTGATCTACGATGCCCTCGACATGAAATTCAGAAAAGTCAATCGCCCGAAGGATCCGGCCTGTCCGCTCTGCGGACCAAACCCCAAAATCAAGGATTTGAGTCTAGATTACGCAGTCAGCTGCACCATCTAGTGAATGATCGTGGCGGACTTGGTTATTCCACAGCATATCCTCGACGACATCATCGCGCACGCAAAAGAACTCACTCCCTACGAATGCTGCGGGCTTCTGGCCGGAACCGATGGCCTCGTCAGCCATCTGTATCGAATCAAGAACATCGTCGCGATGGAGGGCGCTCAACATCTGTCCTCGTTCGATTCGGCGAAAGCCGCACACCTTGAACGGCTGTCCCCCGCTGAGCGCGCGGAAATCGCATTCGTCATGGACATGCAGGACTTCTCGGCCGCGAAGAAGGATATGCGCAACCAAGGTCTGGACCTTCAAATAGTTTATCACTCCCATCCTCACGATCCGGCCCGGCCCTCGGTTACCGACATCAAGATCGCCACCGACTATGAAGAGATTTGGCCGAAGATCAATCTGCCGCTTCCCGCGTATCTTCTCGTCTCGCTCATGAATTCCGAACCAGACATCAAGACCTATTGGATCAGGTCCGGCCGAGTCACTCTCGCCGATGTCCTCATCCGTTGAACCTGATTTTTACGGTTCACATCTTCGCGGGAATGTAATAATGTTCCCTTGAACCGGTTGTGAGGTGTTGCACGTGCGCGTTCGGCGACGACAATTGAGCTACGGCCTTTCTCTTATAGCGTACCTATTCGCCTCGATGCTGACACCGGTCTACGCCGAAGACCGGAGTTTTTACAGTCCGGTGATTTACATCGACAAGGAGCAGAATCAGATCCTCATTTCCACGAGCGGAAAAGTGTTCTACATCGAAGTGCCGGACCCGGCGAAGCCGCACATCGAAAAGCTGCCTATTTCCGGACTCGTGGATTTTGTGGTCGAAATGCGCGGTGAGGATCAGCTCCCTCTGATCAAGAGCTGGAAAGTGAAATCCGGCGAATCAACCTGCATGTATTTCAACGGGAAAGAATGCAAATAGATGAATGACTTACCTCTCCGGCTTCCTCTCCCGGTATCGAGTGACCCAGCCAACAGGAATCCAAGGTTTCGAAGCTGTCCTCCCAACTGGGAAATGTCCTACCAAACCCCGGGATCAATCCTCCTTTGTAACTGGCTGTAACCTTCTCCAATCTTCGTGCGACTAAGAAACAGAGGGGAAAGCCGGGCATGGGATTGAGCAATCCAACGCTTCAAACGGCAACATGGATGTTTACGGGATTGAGATGAACAACTCAGAAGATGGCTTGTCAGTCGGATAGTTCCATCAGCCGTCAGCATGCCAGACCATGGCATACCGGAGTGGTATGATGAGTGTCCATTCGCTTCCGACGAATGCGCTCAGTGTGGTGGGACTGCCGATGGCCGATGAAGCACCGCCAGGTCGGGCAACCACAGACGACGAGGAGCTTCTTCGCCGTATTGGCCGGGGAGAGATCGATCGCTTTGCCGATCTCATCAGCCGATACCAGAAGCATGTCATTCGAATCGTCAGTCGGCGAGTCCCCGCGGATCGTGTCGACGAAATCGCCCACGATGTGTTTGTCAGAGCCTATGTCGGATTAGCACAATTCTCGCGTTCGGTCGCATTTGAGCATTGGCTCGCCGGGATCGCCGTACGGACCTGTTATGACTTCTGGAGGACGCGGAAAAGCGAGGCGCTGCCGGTCAGCGCCCTGACTGCTGAACATCAACAGTGGATGGACCATGTATTGGCGAGCCAGTCGGACGACCAATTTTGTGAGCAGGCCCGGAGACGGGAAGCGGCGGAGGTGTTGGAGTGGGCACTTGAACAACTCTCTCCGGAGAATCGCGCGGTACTGACCTTGGTCCATCTCGAGGGGCATTCCGTTCGCGAAGCGGCACAGCTATTGGGATGGAGCATCATCAACGTCAAGGTCCGAGCACACCGCGCTCGACAGGCGCTTCGCACGATCCTCATCAACAATCATTGGGAGAGCGAACATGACGCCGGAAGATGAGAACTTGCAAAAACTTGAGCGCGTCTTGACCGAAGCGCATCGGGTTCGACCAGTGCCGATTCTTAAACCGGGCTGGACTGAGCAGGTGATGCGCGACATCCGCAATGTCGAAACCCCGCTGAATCCACAAACTTGCGTCGAGCGTATTGTCTGGCAGACTGCCGCCATCGCCGCCGCCGTTGCGCTGATCGTGACGGTCTCGATGATGGCTTGGTCGCAAGCACCGTTACACGAAGGGATGGGATTGCTGACGGAGGAGTTTGAATCTACTCCGCTGTTCTTCGAGTAGCACGTCGTGAGGAGGAGGGTTGCGCCATGTCACGAGGCACATTGTGGGCAGGTTTGGTCGTCCTGTTCGGCGCCGGCATTCTCTGCGGAGTCGCCGGAAGCTGGTTCTATCATTCTTATGAGCAAGAGCGTCGAGGCGAGCGTGGGCCCGCTGCGCAGCACGAGAGACTCATGAAACGACTCACACACGAACTTTCGCTCACACCTGCTCAGCAAGCCGATATCGAACCCCTCGTGACGCGTGCCCATGTCGCGATCTTGGAGTTGAGATTTGCGCACCAGGCGGAAGTGGAAGACATCCTGACTCGAGGGGTGGCTGATCTGAAGGGAAAACTCTCTGCAGAACAGCAAGTTCGACTGGATGGGATGTATGGGCAGTTACAGCAACGCTGGCAAAAGTCTCGCGACTATCTTGACCGAGCCAAGAAACGTCTCGCATGGCTCCGTTCCTTCAGTCGTCGGAGTTAACGAGGTCCGGAAGGTACGGGATATCCCAAGAGGGAAAACGGAAGGAGGCTATTCTCCGCTGCCGGCCATGTCGTCGATGAGGGGTCGATTGATATCGGTACAGCCAAGACACATGGTATCGAACAGGGCTTCAAAATCAGCAACAAAATTCTTGGCATCCGGCAGTTTCTCGGCCACCACCTGATCATGGCAGGTATCACACAGCATGATGAGGCCGCGCGAGACCGCCACCGTTTTCCTTCCACCGCTTCCCATGTGCTACACCGATCCTTTTTGGAGCGCCACGAAAAAATCCTCGGCTTCGAGATCAATTCCGCATTGCGGGCATTCGTACGGCACATCCGGTTCCGGAACGTTCAACGGGATACGATCGATTCTTCCTCGGCAGACGTGATAGAAACGCCCTCGCGCATGCTCGTCATCCAACGGGTCACTCTCATACAACAGCACCATCGATCGACCGCCTCACGTTCTTCTATGGAATATACCGGCCGCTCATGCTCATCCGCAACCTCACAGGCCAAGCCAATCCATTGCCGCACTATTACCTGGTGCCGGCAAGCGTTTAGCATGCCTGGAAGTGATTGCTCTGAATGGTATCAAAAGTTTCCATCGAGGGACAAGGAGCTTGAGCGCATGAGGAAGAGATAGGAGCGATGGAAAGGACAGGATCTATCGATCCAATTCCACAGGTACTCGAAACCACAACTTTTTAGCAAAGCAGGAGCGGAGCTCCTCGTCGGACCTCCGCTCCTGCTTCCGAGACCATGGGTGGGTGTGCCACGGTCTGGGGCTGCCGCGCGCCAGGCCTAGAGCCAGGTGACGCGTTCGGCGGGGCGAATATAGATGGGCTCCTCGACCTGAATACGGGCGACTTCCTTGCCCGACTTGTTGAAGCCCAAGACCGTATCGTTGTACATCTCGAACCGCTTGCCGTGGATCTGCGTCTCGAAGACTTTCGGCCCGGGAATCACGTCATAGCGGAAGACGATCTGCTGGCTGGCCCGCCACAGCTGCAGCACGGCCAACAGTTCCCGGCTCGGCACGAGATACTTCTCGATGGCATTGTCGACCCCGGGACCGAACATCTGCCGGGCATAGCCGCGCGGGCTGTGCCGCGGCGGAATGTAGTAGCCATTGGGCTCGGTCCCCCATTGCGGATAGAGCGGGAGCGCCACTTGCTCGACCCGAATGGCGTAGTACAGGGGGTGCCACCGATCCTCCGCCCAGAGGCCGTCCTCCCCGATCCGCACCAGGCTCTGCATGCGAATCTTGCCGACGCAGGCCGCCATACAGCGCGTTTCCATCGGCTCGCCGCCCGTCAGCGGATCCTTGCCTTCGATCCGGGGATAGCACGCGATACACTTTTCACTGACTCGGGTCGTCCCCCGGTACATCGGCTTCTTGTACGGACACTGCTCGACACATTTCTTGTACCCCCGGCAGCGGTTCTGATCGATCAAGACGATGCCGTCCTCCGGCCGCTTGTAGATCGCTTTGCGCGGGCAGGCGGCCAAGCAGCCCGGGTAGGTACAGTGGTTACAGATCCGCTGCAGGTAGAAGAAGAAGGTTTCGTGCTCCGGCAGGCTGCTCCCCGTCATTTTCCACGGCTCGTCCCGGGAGAAGCCGGTCTTGTCGATCCCTTCGACCAAGGCCCGCATGGAGGTGGCGGTGTCTTCGTAGATGTTCACGAACCGCCATTCCTGGTCGGTCGGAATGTACCCGATCGCGGCCTGGCCCACTTTGGCCCCCGCATCGAAGATGGTCATCCCTTCGAACACGCCGTAGGGCGCATGGTGTTTGCGGCCCACCCGCACGTTCCACACCTGCCCTCCGGGGTTGACCTGTTCGATCAGCTGCGTGATCTTCACGTCGTAGAACTGCGGGTACCCGCCATAGGGCTTGGTCTCCACGTTGTTCCACCACATGTATTCCTGCCCCTTGGAGAACAGCCACGTCGACTTGTCCGCCATGCTGCAGGTCTGGCACGCCAGGCACCGGTTGATGTTGAACACAAAGGCAAACTGCCACTTCGGATGTCGTTCCTCGTACGGGTACAACATCTTCCGCCCCAGTTGCCAGTTATAGACTTCAGGCATTGGACATTCTCCTTCTTATACGCAAGTCGTCAGTGGTTCGCATCCCGCCTCGCGTCTTGCTCGTTGTTCGTGAAGCGCCCCTCGTATCTCACGAGCGACGCTTCAGGCTTCACGAGCCCGCCGCTAGACCTTGATTTTGATGTGTTCGCCTTTGAGCCACTTGATCATGAACTCGTTCTCTTGCCCGGGCGTAAAGCCGGTGCGCACCGGCTCCCACGGCCCCCGGGCCCCGATCCCGCCGTCTTCCGCCTTGGTGATGCGGACCAAGCATTCCTTCGGGACCGTATTAACCGCATGGTGGTCAATTTCAAATCCCCACTTAAACTTGAGTCCGTTCGCATGTTTACCCGGCAGCGAGTCGAGCTGGTGCATGGGCATCAGCCAGCTGCGTGTAAAGGACTGTTGCGCGCCGTACCGGAAGTTCGATTGATACCCCGTGTCGATCGCGATGGCACGACCGTCCGGGCGGGTTTCATGGCCCTTCACCGACTTCGGAGTCGCGACGTAGGGCGCATGCTTCGCCATCGTGACATGGTATGGATAAGCAGGGTTGTACTTCGCGCGGATCATGAGCCGCGCGACTTTGTAGTACGGATCGCTGGGCTTCCAGCCGCGGTACGGACGGTCGACGGGGTTCCCGTCGACATACACATAGTCGCCGTCGTTGATGCCGCGATCCTTCGCCGCTTGCGGGTTGATGTGAATCTGGTGCTCTCCCACCCCCGGCGTCCGCTTATCCATGCGGTACGGATCCCCGAAGTTGGATTCGTAGATCTGTACCCAATCGTTCACCGACCATTGACTATGCACCCGGTGGCGCGTCTTAGGTGTCACGCAGTAGAACTGATAGCCCTTCTCCCACAAGGGATTGCTATGGCGCTTGATTTCCGCCCATGACAGTTTGATGTTCCGAATCATCTTGTCGTCATGGTGTTGCGCCGTAATCGGAATACCGTAGTCGTCGGGCCGGACGTAGGGATTCGTCGTGAAGATGGCGTTCGGCAAGTAAGGAGTCGCTTCAGGTCCCTCTCGATGCACGACGAAGTTTTCTCCGTACTCAATGGCTTCCGGCTCGATGCGATAGGTCTCGATTCTCCCGGATCTCGTCCACATCGGCTTCGACTCGTTGGTCTCTTCCCAGAGTGGATGCCGCGGGTAGGTGCGCACCATGACCATCCACCCTTTTTCCGACTTCAACAGCACGTCGGCACTGTAGCCATAGAAGGTGCTGGAGGCGTCGAGTATCCGCTGTGCATAGACGTCAACCCGATTCTGAAAGACGAACTGAAAGATGTCCCGCATGCGCTGGTCGCCCGTCATGTCGGCCAGTTTGGCCGCCACCCCGGTGAAGGTGTCGAGATCGTTGCGGGTATCGTACAAAGGGCGAATGCCACCTTTCCAAAGCTGCACCCAGGGATTCGATACGGTGGCCGTCATTTCCGGATAGGTGAATTCCATCCAGGAATTGCAGGCGAAGGCGATATCGTTGTGATTGACGTCGGACGTCATCTCGATATCCTGCGTGATGAGACATTCGATGTTCGGATCGACGTTGCGCACCATGTCGTAATGGTGTTTTGAGTTATTCAAGATGTTGACGTTCACCACCCAACGTAGCTTACTAGGACTCGGCATGTGGGTTTTGCCGGTGAATACCTTGCGGCCATACTTGGGTGTATTGACGATCAACGCCGTATCGCCATGGTTCCAGTAGCCGGGCTCTTCACCGTAATAGTAGTTCCTGTATTTGATTTCCTTTCCATGGGCGTTGGGATCCAGATTGATATTCCAAGGATCTTCCGATAGGTGGACGCCGCAGCCGACGCCTGACCAGGGAGTGGCATTCCAAATCCCCACTTTGTAGTTCCCGGACCAGGTATGGCAACCGGTGCCGAACTTGCCGATATTCCCGGTCAAGGTCATGACGAGCGCCGCAGCCCGCCCCATCTCCGTCATATGGAAATAGTGGCAAACCCCTTCGCCATTGTGAATCGCCGCGGGTTTAATCGTGCCGTTGTCGCGAGCCCAACGCACGATCAAATCCTTAGGCGCCCGCGTGATCTGGTGCACAGTGTCCAAATCGTAATCTTGGAAGTGTACCAAGTACATCTGGTAAATCGGCATCGCGTCGATTTCACGACCGTTGAGGAGTTTGACACGATAGGTGCCGGTCAAAGCCGGATCAACCCCGCTTTTGTCCAAATGCCAGCCGACCTGTTCGCGATGCAGCGGGACAGCCTGTTTTTTGTCCGAGTCCCAGACCATGAACCCGCCTAATCGTTCGATCTGATTTGGTTTCAACGATTGGACACGGCCCGAATAGCTGTGTGAAAAGTCGGGGAACTTGTAGTCTGCAATCACTTCCCGGGGATCCAAATACTGCAAGGTGTCCGTCCGGACCAACAGAGGCAAATCCGTGAACTGCTTGATATAGTCGATGTCCTGCATGTTCTCATCGAGAATGATCTTGCATGCGCCGAGGAACAGTGCGGCATCCGCATTCGGCCGAACAGGAATCCAGTAGTCGGCTCGTTGGGCCGTCGGATTATATTCCGGAGTGATGACGCAGATACGAGCGCCGCGCTCGATCGATTCGAGCTTCCAGTGCGCTTCCGGCATTTTATTCTCAACGAAGTTCTTGCCCCAGCTCGTGTTCATTTTGGTGAACCGCATATCGCTCAAATCGACATCGCAGTTTTGCGTGCCGTTCCAAAACGGCTGGGATGGATCCTGATCGCCGTGCCAGGTGTAATTGTTCCAGTATCGGCCTCCTTGAGCTTGGTCAGGTCCGACCTTGCGAATCCAACTGTCCAACAACGGCAGGACGCTGTTGTTGAAACGGGTATTCCCGTGCTTGCCGATGAGTCCGAGAATGGGCATGCCGGCCCTGTGTTTGAAGCAGCGCACGCCGGCGCCCTTCATCATTTCGATCATCTCCGGCGCATAGCCCTGCTCCCGCAGCCGCCGCGCCCCGGCTTCGCCACTGTAACGGGTGGCGATCACCACCATGGCCTTGGCCGCATAGGTAAACGCGGTATCCCACGAGACGCGCAGCATGTCGTCCAAGAAGCGACTGTCAAACTTGTACTTCCGCTTGGATTCAGGAGTGAGCTCCGGTGAGCCATCATCCATCCACTGTTTCCAGCCCTTCCGCATCAAGGGGCCTTTCAGCCGATAGGGCCCGTAGACCCGCCGGTGGAAGGTGAACCCTTTCAGACACATGCGGGGATTATGGGCGAACGTCCCCCGGTTGCCGTACAAGTCTTCATAGGTTTGGTGGTCGTAGTTCTGCTCCACGCGCATGACCACGCCGTTGCGCACAAAGGCCCGAATCCGGCAGGCGTGCGTGTCGTTGGGCGAGCAAACCCAGGTGAAGGAGGAATCGTACCGATACTGGTCATGATAGACGCGCTCCCAGGAGCGGTCCGGGTAGTCCCCCAGGGGATTGCCCACCTCGATCACCGGCTGGAGCGCGGTCAACGCCAGGACCTTGTCCGCCACGGCGGCAGCGGCGACCGTGCCGGCGGAGACCTTCAGAAATTGGCGACGTGACAAGAACATTGTAGCTACCTCCTCAAGTTGGGGACTGCAATTTTTTCGTACTTTTCGGTCGTCATCCGAGCTCTTTTAGTTCCAAGCAAAATCGTAGGTGTATGAAGACTACGAATACCGTTAGGGGTTGAGAGCAAAAGCGTTGCCAAGATGAAAAGAACTACGCCCAGATAGAATCGATGGTGCTAACTACATGAAATGGAATGGAAACAATTGAACTATTGGAAGGCGCCGAAGAAAAGAGGAAGACTCGTCTCGTGCCGATCGAATATGATGGTATGCGTCATATGATAAATTTTATTTTTTATTCGATCTATCAATATCTTATATCGGCATATTTATATATTCGCCGACCAGAAGATGTCGCAATGACCTAGGGAAATGGATTATGAGTTCGATTAGGCGATCATTTTGCTACGAAAAATAAACGTGACTGTAGAAGGTTAAAGACGAGAATTCCTGAAGAAGGATCGGCTATAGACGGACTGTTACTTACGGGCGACAACTCTTACTGACTCTCCAGACCATCGTCGCTCCCTAAAAATCGTTTCATGAGCAGTGAGAAATGTTGACGAGGAATTCCGCTGTCTGCGGCAGCTTTCGTGATGACACCGCCGTGCTGCGCGAGTTTGACCCGCAGGTAGGACTTCGTAAACTCTTCGAGCGCTCGCTCCTTCGCCTCCATATACGGAAGGGCGGCCAAACCAGGGTCCACTGACACAAGACTGTCCGTATCATCCTGCTGAAGCACCCGTTGGACATCTCGAGCTGAAATGGTATCGCTGGTCAAAAACATGACCAGCCGCTCCATGACATTGCGAAGCTCTCGCCCGTTCCCGGGCCAAGCATAGGACATCAGCACGCGCACCGCCTCTTCA
This sequence comes from Nitrospira sp., assembly GCA_024760545.1. Classification (NCBI taxonomy): domain Bacteria; kingdom Pseudomonadati; phylum Nitrospirota; class Nitrospiria; order Nitrospirales; family Nitrospiraceae; genus Nitrospira; species Nitrospira sp. The sequence continues at coordinate 4,090,220 of CP060501.1, read as the reverse complement.
TCAAGATGGCACGGAGCCTTGCCCATCGCTTGAACGAGGCGGCTGAGCATATGGCGCGCGATAAGGGGAACGTCTTCACGGCGCTCCCGAAGCGGGGGCACTCGAATCGAGACGACGGCGAGCCGATAATACAAATCCTTCCTGAAGGTCCCCGCCCGCACCCGTGCCTCGAGATCTCGGTTGGTCGCTGCAATAACGCGCATATCTACTCGGCGAACTCTGGTTCCGCCCACCGGACGTACTTCGTTTTCCTCCAAAACACGCAAGAGTTTTGCTTGAAGGAGAAGAGGCAGTTCCCCGATTTCGTCCAGGAATACGGTGCCGCCGTTCGCCAGTTCAATGAGCCCCGGTTTGTCGGCGATAGCCCCCGTAAAGGCACCCCGCACATGCCCAAACAGCTCGGACTCCATCATTCCATCAGGGACCGTCGTACAATCGATCACCTGAAACGGTTGATCGGCCTTTGAGCTCTGCTGGTGAATGGCTCGGGCGATCATCCCCTTTCCCGTTCCCGTTTCCCCGGTGATCAAGACTGTGGACTGGACTTGGGCCGCCTCACTGATACTTCGCCTGACTTGCTCGAAGGCAATGCTGCCCCCCACGAAGCCATTGACTTCGAATTGCCGGCGATCCTGCTGTTCGTAGATCGCATGCCGCCGCAGTATTTCGGAGATTCGGATCGCCCGATGGAGACGGATCCCTAAATCCTGGGCATTGACGGGTTTGAGCACATAGTCGAACGCGCCTCGCCGCATCGCATCTACGGCCATGGGGACCGCGTTCATCCGCGTCACCACCAACACCGGCAATTCCGGATCGATCGTCTGGAGGCGACTGACAAGATCCAGCCCGTCCATCCCTGGCAACACGAGGTCGGTGAGCACCACATCGACGGCCCGTTCACTGATCAATTGCAAGGCCCCTTCGGCCGTGGGACGCACTTCCATGTCGAAGTCTCCCCCCAGCGGCTTCAGATCCGCCGCTTCGAGGGCATGCAGCATCAACTCCACGTCCGTTGCGTTATCCTCGACGACCAAAATCGTGAATGGCGCCGTTGATCTGGCTCTGGTTGATCGCAAGGCTGATACTCCACCGTAGGTCATCATCTCATCCTTCCTCACGGGACCTCCCGTCGAATGACACCGGCCGCATCGAGTCGTGTGGACAACTGCGCCCGCTCGTTGAACATCCCCACGGACTCCTGCACACCCGGGACTGTGAACCGTACCGTACAGCCGGGTCCTTCGGAGTCTTCAATCCACACCTTGCCGCCGTATAGCTCCACGATGCGCTGGGTGATGGTCAACCCGATCCCGCTTCCGGTCGTGTCGGACATCAACAAACGGACAAACGGTTGAAACACTCGAGTGCGTTGATGCGGGGGAATTCCGATGCCGTTGTCTTCCACATCGAACGTGACCAAAGGACCATGGACACGAGCGCGGATCTTCACTGCAGGCGACTCCCCCTCCCGAGCGAATTTCAGCGCATTCGAGATCAGATTGTCAAAGACCTGTCGAAGATGCGCATCATGGCAGGCGACGAGCGGTAGTCCTGGTTCGACAGACACGACCGCCCGGAGCCGTTCGATCTCTTCGGCATGGACCTTCATCACCTCACGGATGACCGCGGCCGGATCGACGGCTACGGCGATCCCCGGTTCCGCACCCACACGAGCCACCGTCAGGATACCTTCCACCCGCTGCACCAGGTCCTTTCCATTTTCTTCAATAAGCGATAACCAGCGCTTTGTCCTTGCATCGAGCTTCCCGACATCCTGTTGAATGAGTAACCGGGCAAGTTCTTCCATGCGGGCTCCGGGTCCCTTGAGATCATGAGCCAACGCTTCCGCCAAATGCTCGAGTTGCCGGAGGCGTGTCATCAATCCGCGTTGTTTTTGTTGGGCCGCCCTCTGCAGTCGCGCGTTAAAAATGGCCAGCGAGATTTCCTGACCCAAGCCTTCCGCCAAACGCTGATTCCACTCATGTCCCGCCCGTGGTCGCTCGCTCATAAACGACAGGACACCGAACGGAATTCCGTCCGCCAACAGCGGGACCGCCAGTACGCTGCCTTCTATCAGGTTGCTGCCCTTCGTCCAGAGCCACTCGTCCGAACGAGACCGTTCCCCGGCGGCCGTCCCGCGCGTCGCAAACGCCTGGACACAAATCGGAAGTTCTTTCCAAGGCACAACCGATTTCTTCAGTCGGTCGTTCCAGTCGCCGGAGGCGGCTTCAACAATCCAAGAAATCTCCCGTTCATCGCACAGCAGCAGCAGACAGATATCTGCGCGCACCAATCCAACCGCTCGGTCTGTGATTCGATAGAGCGCCTGGTCGAGCTCGTCCGGACCGCTGGCATTGATCTCTTGCCCGATGGCATTGAGCGCCTCGATCTCCTTGAGATTCGTCTCGATGCGGCGGGCCATGGCGAGGTAGGCGTCTGCCAACTGACCGAGTTCGTCCTTTGTCTTTCCACCGTCGGCCAACAGTTGAGTAATTCCCGCCACATCGACTTGCGCTCCGATCCTTGCCGTGGCGGATTGAAGCCGCGTGATAGGCTCGGTGAGCGCTTGAGCCAACACTCGTGAGACAATCCATCCCAGCGCAACCACACCGGCCAAGGTCACCCACAGTCCGATAAATGTTCGCTGTGACAGCCCATCGGCCTGTTTCTGAAGTGAGTTGCGTTCTCGTTCCAAGCGGTCTTCGAGGGTGCGGAGGTCTTGGAGTAGGAGATCGGATAGTCGAAGTCCTTCACCAGACCGTACATAGGCGAGCGCTTTCTCCGCCAGTCCGTTTCGAATGTCCGCGATCAAATCGAGCTTCGATCGCAACAACACTTTTAGGTGCTGCTCGATCTTCTCGAGACCGTTCGAAGCACCCGGTAGCCTGGCGAGCGACGTGGTGGCATTGGACAACGCTTGATCGAGTCTCGCTTCCGCGTCGGCCAGGGGAGCAAGAAAAGCCGGGCTCTGAGTCAAGACATAGCCGCGAAATCCGTCTTCAATGTCGATGGCCAGTCTCCCCAGCAGATGTACTTCCTCTTCTGCCAGCATGACTTCCTGCCGCTGTTGTTGAAGCACGAGCAGCTGTTGGACGAAATAGAGATGAAGAGCAATGCCGACACTAAGCGGCACACAAAGCAAGAGAAGCGCCGCCCATACCTTGTGTTGAATGCGAAGCCGGTCCACCCACTGTGTGACCCATCGGTCCATCACGCAGTGCCCTCTCAATTCACGAATGTACGGCTAAATGTGAGCCTCGGAAGAAAGCAATGTCAAGACCGGCCACTCTTGCCGTCTTCCCGGTAGGCGCTCATACCTGGAACTGAGCCTCGTAGAGGCCCGCATAGACCCCTCCACGACTGAGCAGAGCATCATGCCGGCCATCTTCCACCAGCCGACCTTTATCGAGCACCAAAATCCGATCCACATCATGGAGGGTAGACAAACGGTGGGCAATGATGAACGTGGTTCGACCAACAGTCAGGTCGGTCAAGGCTTCGCGGATTTTCACTTCGGTCTCCGTGTCGATATTGGACGTCGCTTCGTCAAAAATAACGATGGGTGGATCCTTCAACAACACCCGCGCGATCGAAACCCGCTGCTTTTGGCCGACCGACAACTTGACCCCTCGTTCACCGATCCAGGTGTCATATCCTTCCGGCAATGCCGCAATGAACTCGTGCGCTCTCGCAACGCGCGCCGCCGCTTCCAGCCGATCCTGATCCGCGTTCAAGTCGCCGTACAGGAGATTGTCTTTCACCGTCCCGTTGAATAAAAACGGTTCCTGTTGCACAAACCCGATCTGCTCTCGCAGATACGCAATCGGAAGGTCCCGAATATCTGTTCCATCAATGAGGATCGCCCCGTCTGTCACATCGTAAAACCGCATCAACAACTTGAGCAACGTGCTCTTCCCGGCACCGCTCATCCCAACCAGTGCCACGCGTTCTCCTGCCGGCACCGTCGCTGCGAACTCTTTCAGCACGGGGACATCGGGACGGTAGTGGAACCTCACGTGGGTGAATCGAACCTCCCCATGGGCGCGCCGGCTCGGCGCGACCGCACCGGGACGATCGGCGACTTCAGGAACCGTATCCAGCACATCGAACACCCGCTCGCTCGCCGCCAACGCATGTTGCAACATATGATTGACTGAATGAATCTGATTGATCGGGATGTAGAACATCGCCAGATAGGACAGAAACAACACCATCTCGCCCAGTGTGAGGCGGCCTTCCATGACCTCTCCCGCGCCATACCACAGGATCAAGACGGTCCCGAAGGCCGCGACGAGAATCATTCCCGGCGAATAGACCGACCACAGCACCATCGCTTTGAGGTTCTTCTCACTATACGCGTGGCTCAGCCGGTCGAACCTGGCCTGTTCATGCTCTTGTCGGCCGAACCCCATCGTCTCCCTGATGCCGGACAACGAATCTTGCAGATAGCCGTTCAGCTCGGCGGCGCTTTGTCTGGTCTGCTGATAGTACCCGTGAACCTTGGACGTAAACCAACTCGCGGACAGGGCCAGCAGTGGAATCGGCAAGAGCGAAAGTGCCGCCAGCTTCCAGTTGAGCATGAATAACAGCCCCGTGATCCCGATAAGCGTCAACGATGCCGTCAGCATCCCTTCGAGCCCATCGATAAAGATCCGCTCGACATGCTCCGTGTCGTTTGTCACTCGGGACATGATCTCGCCCGTGGACCGATTCTCAAAATAGGTAATCGAGAGGCGTTGGAGGGCGGAAAAGATGTGCCGGCGAAGATCATGGACGACGGTCTGCTCAAGTTGATTGTTGAGCCTGATCCGCAGCGAGGCGAACAGATTTTTGAACACATAGGCGCCGACCAGGAGGCCGATCGCCCATGGCAAGAGCGACGCTTGTTTGGCCTGGATCACGTCGTCGATGATGATTTTGATGACCCAAGGAGGAACCAGCTCCATCGCCGTGGCGCAACCGGCGCAGACCAACGTCGCGATCGCGAGTGTCCGATGGGGCCGAAGATAGAGAAGAACGCGAAAAAGAGATTTCACGATCGGCCAGGCACGGAAGGCATTAAATCACGTTTGTGGGCTCTTGTTGCCAATACTGCGAGAACTCTTGAAGTTGCGTCAGGGTGGACATGTCCGTCATACGATCGAGAAAGACTTTGCCGATCAAGTGATCAAGCTCGTGTTGAATGCATACCGCATAGAGGCCGGTCGCCTCAAAATCCAGGGCCTTCCCTTTCCGATCGAGTCCTTTGACGCGCACCAAGGAGGGCCTCGTGACTTTCCCTCGCAGTCCGTCGACGCTCAGGCAGCCTTCCCAACTCTCCACCTGCTGTGGACCGTAATACACGATCGACGGATTGATGAGGACTGTCTCGGGGAACCCCCCTTCGCCCTTGCAGGCCATTACGACCAGTTGAATCGAGCGTGATACCTGAGGCGCGGCCAGCCCAATGCCCGGCTCGTCATACATGGTTTCAAACATGTCGTCGATCAACCGTTGCAGTTCTGACGATTTGATGTCTCGGGGATCGACCGGAGCGGCGATTTTGCGAAGGATCGGATTCCCCAGTTTGGCGATATTCAGCATGGTTCCCGTCTTCGTTTTCATATCATTATATTCGTAACATAGGAATCTCTTGGCCCGCAACCTCCCCCTTCGCTAGGAGCTCCGCTTCGACCGACGAGGTTCCGGAATCTCAAAGACGTCCTTGTTGGTGTCCCACCACTCGACCCATTCGTTCGACCACAGCGCACGATCCTGCTTGGTCGAGGTATCCCAATCGTGGAATTCGGTCTCATGGCGCGTAAGGATCCACAGCGATTGCAGCGCCGACAGGGCCACGAAGCGTTCGTCATCGCTTACGATCGGGATCAAGAGTGGAATCACGGCCCTTTGCCGGACATACCGCGCTTCAAACGCGGCAGCCTTTCTGACCGACGGATTGGGGTCTTTCGCCATCACCTCGATGGCTTCGGGCGCTTTGGCCGGATCCAGACGGACCGCAACCCGCAATGCATGTTCCCTCACGCGAGGAATTTCACCCTGCTCCTTTGCCGTGGAGATGAGCGCTGAAACCCCTGCTACCCCTTTCATCATCAACAGGGTCTCGATCGCATTGTACCGGATTCTCGGACTGGACATAGTGAGTGCCTTGACCAAGACCGGGACGGAGGGCTCTCCCAGATGGACGAATTCTCCCATGGCCCAAAACTCCTGTTTGCCTTCCAGTAACGGCAGCAAGGCCTCGGCACGCTGCAGTTCTTCGGGACTCAGCGGGCTCTTGTTCGGCGGGATCGAGATATCCGGTATCTCCGGATTCTTCGGCGGAGCCTCATAGGGCATTTGGACCCGCCATACCAGGGACGTTGTATCTGCAGATCCATACGGCGGTGTGACCCCTCCAATCAGACCGATCACCACAGCGATTCCAAACCGGAATAGGTATGATTGATTCACGATGACGAAACTCCTTTCACCCTCACAGGGGGCGACTGGCGCTCTCTATTCGACTTCTTCAAGACGATCGCGCTGATGCACAATTTCGTAGAGGACCGGCAACACCACGAGAATCAAGAACGCCGCCGTCAGCATTCCGCCGACAACCACGCGCGCCAAGGGCTTCTGCGCCTGGGCACCGATGCCGGTCGCAAAGGAGGCGGGCAGCAGTCCGATACCCGCACTCAAGGTCGCCATCAAAATGGGACGCATCTGTACATCGGCGCCGCGCAGCACGGCCTGTCGCAAGTCAAGCCCTGACTTCCTGAACTCTTCGATACGGGAGACCAGCAACACGCCACCCAATATTGCGACTCCCAACGTCGAAATCATGCCCACCGCGGCGGAAATACTGAAATGGGTATGGGTGATCACCAGCGACAGTGCGCCTCCCACCAGTGCAAAGGGGACAACGGCCAGCACCAGCAAGGCATTCTTGAGTGAATCGAAGGTCACATAGAGCAAGAAAATAATAATGACAAGGCTCACGGGAACGATCTTTGCCAGCCGCTTCTGCTCCGCCTTGAGTTGATCGTACTGCCCGGCCCACTCCATACGGTAGCCCTCGGGCAACGTGACCCGCTGTGCCAATCTCTCCTGAGCGTCTTCTACCGTCCCCTGAAGATCGCGGTCGCGCACACTGAATTTGATCGGAATATACCGCTCGTTGTTCTCGCGATTGATGATAAAGGCTCCGGTCTGCATCGTAATGGTCGCCACCTGTTTGAGCGGAATGCGCGCTCCATCCGGGGTGCTCACCAAAATATTGCCGATGGAGTCGACATCCTGACGATACTCGGGAAGAAACCTGACGACCAGATCGAAGAGCTTCTCTCCCTCATACACCTGAGTTACCGCTTGACCGCCGATGGCGGCTTGAACCACCGCGTTCACATCCGAGACCCGTAACCCATACCGAGCGCTGGCTTCGCGGGCCACTTGAATCAGCAGATTCGGCTGACCGATCAGCCGAAACACGCCCAGATCCTTTACTCCGGGAACCTCCTTCATCACCGATTCAATCTCGACCGCCTTGGCTTCCATGGTCTTCAAATCGGTGCCGAACAACTTGATCGAGTTCTCACCCTTCACACCGGACATCGCCTCCTCCACATTGTCTTCGATGACCTGAGAGAAATTGAAAACCACACCCGGTATGGTCTTCAACCGATGCTCGATTTCTTCGATAAGCCTGTCTTTGGTCATTCGTGGACGCCACTCAGACATGGGTTTGAGGCTTGCCAAGAACTCTCCGTTGAAAAAGCTGGTAGGGTCGGTGCCATCGTCCGGACGGCCCAGTTGAGACATGACCGTTTCCACCTCGGGTGATTCTCGGAATATGCGGCGGATCTCGTTGGTCAGTTGATCGGCCTGATCGAACGAAATGTCGACCGGCATCGTGGCTCGAACCCATAAGTTTCCTTCTTCCAAAGTCGGCATGAATTCACCGCCCAACAAGTGCAGCCCAAGAAACCCGAGCACGACGAGGCTTGTCGCAAAACCAATCACACCTATCTTATGCTCCAGCGCCCATGCAACAGCCGTCATGTAGCTCCTGCGTATGACGCCGATCACCGCCGTATCGGTTTCTTTGATCGGCGATCTCAAGAGAAACGAACACAGCACGGGTGCAAGCGTAAACGCCATCAACAGCGCGCCGACCAGAGCAAATCCGTATGTAATGGACATGGGCGCAAAGATCTTCCCAGGCACTCCGGTCATCGTAAACAGGGGCACAAACGCCACCACGATGATCGCCGTCGAAAAGAAAATGGGTCTTCCGACCTGGCGAGCCGCTCGGATGATGAGCTGATGAATCGTGATCCCGGGTGTTTTCCTGTGCGCCAACTGGAAGAAGATACATTCAACCATCACCAACGTCGCGTCCACAATGATCCCGAAATCGATCGCCCCCAATGACATCAAATTGGCCGACTGTCCGACAAACACCATCATCGTGAAAGTAAACAATAGGGACAGAGGAATCGTCAGTGCGACGATGACGGCCGCGCGGAGATGCCCCAGAAAAACAAACAGGACGATGAACACGAGCACCATTCCACTGATGAGGATGTCGGTGACCGTTTCCACCGTGGTATGGATCAGAGTGGTCCGATCATAGAAGGTCTTGATCTTGACTCCAGCGGGCAATTTCGATGCATTCAGTTCCTCGACCTTGGTTCTGACTTTATCCAAGACCTGTAACGCCTTATACCCGCGCTGAAGCAGCACGACACCTTCCACCACATCGTCACGGTCGTCAATGCCCACTTTGCCAAGGCGCACGCGATGCCCAACCGTCACTGTTCCCAGTGTCTTGATGAAGACGGGAGTTCCTTCCTTTTCCGCGACCATCACGTCTTCAATGTCGTTGAGATCGGTGATCAGTCCCAACCCGCGAATGTTGTAGCTCTGCGCGCCAATCGTCAAATAGTTGCCGCCGACATTGGCATTGCTGTTCGCCAGCGCCGTCAGGACTTGAGAAAGACTCACACCGTAGCTGATGAGTTTTCCTGGATCGATATCGACATGATATTCCTTCGTCGTGCCGCCAAACGTCGTCACGTCGATGACACCCGGCAGATGCTTGAACTCGCGGCGGAGCTGCCAGTCCTGAATCGTTTTCAAGTCCGTCAGGGTTGTTTGTGAGCCCGTCAACTCATACCGGTAGATCTCGGCTATCGCCCACCAAGGAGAAACCATGGGCTGCACTCCTTGAGGCAGTTGAACCGAGTTCAGACGATTCAACACTTCCTGACGGTCTCGAAAGATGTCGCCGTCGAAATCGAAATACACTTTGACGTCACTGAGGCCGAAAATCGAGAGCGACCGGATATCGGTGAGTTTGGGGGTTCCATTCAATGCGACTTCAAGGGGGATCGTAATCTGCCGTTCAATTTCCTCCGGCGAGTATCCGGGGAATTGGGTGATCAACTCCACCATTGGAGCGGATGGGTCCGGATAGGCCTCGATGTCCAGGAGATGGAATGCGTAGAGACCACCGAATAAAAGCAGAAACCCAAACGCACAGACCAGGAACCGTTGAACGAGCGCCACCTCAACAATTCTGGCAATCATGGATTCACGGGACCTCGTCGAGCAACGAAAGGACAGAGACCTTGTTACGTACCTCTGACCTGTTGTTCCTTGATCAAGACGGCTCCTTTAGTCACAATCCGTTCTCCTTGCGTCAGCCCCTCCACGATGCGGACCTGGTCCGGAGAGATATTCGCGGTCTTCACTTCCCGCTTGACGTACCGAGGTCCATCTTCGACCACGTAGACGAACTGCTTGCCGTCCGCTTCCAGCACCGCTTCCCGTGACACGGTGAGAAATTGCCCAGTGTCGCTCACATTGAGCTGCAGCCGGGCGAACATCTCTGGTTTCAATTTGTGGGCTTCGTTCTTCACGTGAGCCCGAACTTTGATCGTCCTGGAGGCGGGATCAACCACATCCCCGATGGCCGTCACCTTGGCCGGAAAGTCAACGTCCGGGTAGGCTTCAACCTTCACCACGGCTGCTTGGCCTTCCCGCACAAGCGCGAGATCCCGTTCATAGACATCGGCCACGACTTGCAGAATGTCCAGGTCGGCGATGGTAAAGAGCACATGATCTGGATCTCCGGTCACCGACTGGCCCGGTGTCACGGAGCGCTCCACGACGATTCCGGAAAGCGGACTTCTTAACTCAAAGAGAGAGGTGACTTGTTGTTTATCGAGGGGCTTATTCAATTCGTCCGGTGCGACCTTGAGCGAAAGCAATCGCTCTTTTGCCCGGCGAAACTCCGCCCTGGCCTTGATCAACTCGCTCTCAGCCTGTTTCAGATCTTTGAGAGGCAGCGCTTTGTTTTCGTACAAATCCTTCGCCAATTCCTGTGCTCGAGTCGCATATTGCAAGTCCGCGTCTTCCTTGACATATTCCGAGTACGCCTGTGCAATGTCCGGACTGTCAACGATAAGCAGGACTTTCCCTGCCTTTACTTGGTCTCCCAGATGAGCCCTGACTTCTACGACTCGTCCCTGTAACGGAGAAGAAATCCGTGAATACTTATCCTCGCCATAGGCGATCTTGCCCGAGAGGAACAACCCTTGCCGAGACGTATTGAACTCGACAACCATCGTCTCGACATGAGAGCCCATACCGGCCGACACTCCGGTCTTGGCTGACGGATGTGCGTCCACATCCAGTTTGGGAGGTTGATCGCGCTGGCCACAGGCTGAAAGTAACAGGATGATGGCGCTGAGGGTTAAAGCCGAGAGAAGGCCGAGAGAAGACTTGGGGAAACACCCCGAAAAGTTTTTCATCTTTGGATCTGACTGTTGGCCTTGGGTGTGGGTCGCTAAATTATGACGTGATTTCCTGCCCAACGGCATTTTCCAATTGAATCACATTCCGTTGGTAATTGAACAACGCTTCAAAATAGCTTTGCTGAATGGCCCTCGACGTCCGCGCCGCATCCAGCAAATCCAGCAGGGTCGCCCCACCTCGCTCATAGGCATGCTCCACGATTGTAAACGTCGACCGTGCGTCGTTGAGGACTTCGCTGAGAAACGCTTCGACGAGCCGGCGACTTTGAATAAGATTGTGATACGCGGTGTCCACCTGGTTCTCGACTTGGTTGAACGTCTTACCCAGATCGGCTTCCGCAACCTCTAGGGCCGCCTCTGCTTGCATGATACCGCCCTGGTTGCGATTGAACAATGGCAAAGGCAAACCCAGACTGAAAGCCATCTGGTTGGAGTTGTCCGGTCCCTTCGACCCTTGAACGGCATAACCTGCTCCGACCGTGACGTCCGGAATGCGGTAGGCCCTCGCAAGCCTCAGCTCTGCCTCGCGCTGTGAAAAGGTGAGCCGCTTGGCTCGGACATCGGGACGAGTGTCCAAGGCCATGCTGCGGAGCTTGACGATGTTCGGATCCACCCGCTTGTACTCCAGATCCGTCGTGAGCTCCATGAGGGTTGCGGGGGAGATTCGCAGCAACTGGCGCAGATCGGAACGGACCGATTCGACTTCTTGAATCGCCTGAATCACTTGCGACTGAAAATCGATGAACTGCAGTCGGATACGGATCAGGTCCACCTCGGCGATGTACCCTTTCTTGAATCGGACCGTATTGACCTCCAGGATTCGGGAAAAGCGGTCTCTGTTTTCCTCCGCCAATGTCAGCCGGCGCCGCGCCAGTTGTATGCGATAGTACCCGTCTTTCACCGAGAAACTGAGCTGCCGAACAGCGTCTTCAAAGGCCGCTTCTGCCGACTGGGTCCCGAATGCGGCACTCTCGATCCGATAGCCCCGCTTTCCGGCCAGTTCGAACAACTGCTGAATTTGAGGATAGACTTGCCCGCTGTTTGCCAGCGATCGACCTTGAACCGGCGAGGTTTCCAGGCCGAGAGATGCATACGGGTTCGGAAACAGTCTTGCCGTAATTTCCCGTCCCTTACTCGACTCGATCCCATACTTGGCCATCAGGAGATCGAAGTTCTGCCGAAGGAATAAACTGATGGCTTCTTCCAGGCTCAACCGCAACATCGGCGGCGGTGAAGACACGGCCTTGAAGGCGCTGCCGGAATCGCCACCCATCGGCGGCCCGGCAATGACCACCTCTTGATTGAGGGCAAGGCTACACAGCATCAGAATAAGGCAGGAGAAGGAAATCGCCGGACATCGAGCCATAGCGTATCCTACGCTTCTTCGCTCTCTCGTGGGCAACAAATATCGCGCCAGACTGGAGAACTCAGCGCGAGTCTGTACCCACGCATCACACGCATCGACAGCCGTCCGTTCCAACCAACTTGTGAAGGATGACGGCTATCCGATCACCACGAGCTCCGATAGGGACCGCATTGGGATGAAGACGGCAGGACATGAACCAGAGGATACACGACTACTCAAACTTGGAGTCGGCCGCGCGAAGATGCTTTCTGACTCGAACTTTTTCATGATGCTTGCGAAGCAACTGTCGACGGAGGATTTCACTGTTTTCTGCGACAATCCTGACCAGACGATCCATATCTTCAGCATGATCCCGAACGAGTTCGGACAGTTTTTGCATCTGCCCTTCCAACCGCTCCAGACGCCACGCCACATCGTCCAACTGGCCGGAGGAGGGCTTCGCCGAAAGCTTTGTCACGCGACTGTTGGTGCTCCGAGGTAGTGCGGCGACCACGACATCTCGCTTCATGCTGACTCCTTTGCTTCAGATACTTCGCACGCTGTGGACACCGACGAGTAGAACCGGATCTGGTCTAGTATTATCCGCATGGATCGGGAAGTCAACGATTCAGCTTCCTTTCTATTTCATGCCGGTCCTGCTAGAATTTACCAGTGAAAAACATTTTTACAATGGTCTTGGCCGGCGGCAAAGGCGAGCGACTCTTCCCACTCACAGACCAACGCGCGAAGCCGGCGGTCCCATTTGGGGGCAAATACCGAATCATCGACTTTACTCTGAGCAATTGCCTCAATTCCGGTCTCCGTAAGATCGCCGTTCTCATTCAGTACAAGTCGCATTCTCTCGATCGTCATATCCGAGTCGGCTGGGATATTCTCAACGCTGAACTGGGAGAGTATATCGCCTCCGTTCCCCCTCAGCAGCGTATCAGCGAAGATTGGTATCGGGGCACCGCCGATGCCGTCTATCAGAACATGTTTTTGATCGACGGAGAGCATCCCGAGTTCCTGTTCATCCTCGCCGGCGACCACGTGTATAAGATGAACTATGCGGAAATGTACCACTGGCTCATCGCGAAGAGCGCGGATGCGGTGGTCGGCGCCATCGATATCCCGGTCCAGGAGGCCACCCGCTTCGGCGTCATCGCAGTGGACGAGGATTATCGGATTACCCGCTTTGATGAAAAGCCGGCGAACCCCATTCCGCTTCCCAACGATCCTGCCCACGCCTTTGCATCGATGGGCATCTATCTGTTCCGCACGAAAGCGCTCCGCGAACACCTGATTGCCGACGCGCAAGGGGGCGGCGCGCACGACTTCGGGAAAAACATCATTCCGCGAATGATCGAGCAACGGCGGGTGTACGCGTTCAAATTTCATGACGCCAATAAGAAGGCCATCAAATACTGGCGCGATATCGGCACACTCGATGCCTACTGGGAAGCGAATATGGATCTGGTCGCCGTCGATCCGCAATTCAACCTGTACGACCCTGAATGGCCGATCAGAACCTACCAAGGGCAATTTCCGCCGGCCAAGTTTGTCTTCGCGCAGGATTATCAGGGAGGCCGGATGGGCGTCGCCCTTGATTCGATCGTCTGCGGCGGGTGTATCATCTCAGGCGGACGGGTGCAGAATTCAATCTTGTCTCCCAATGTCCGCGTGCAAGACCATGCCGATGTTCGCGAATCCATCGTCATGGAGAACGTGATGATCGGCGAGCATAGCCGTATCAAGCGCGCCATCATCGACAAGGGTGTCACGATTCCCCCCAACACGGAAATCGGGTACAATCGCGAAGCCGATGCTCAACGGTTCACCGTCACCGAATCGGGTCTCGTCGTGATCTCAAAGGGAATGAAGCTGCATGCCGCCGTCGATTCATCCGGTTGATCTCGTCACCGCCCTCCGCCAGAAGCACCTCACACCTGCAATCGTGTTCCTCACTTCACGCCGGGCCTGCGACGAAGCCATGGAGGCCTTCGATCATGCCGACATCGTCCTTCCGCCGATCCGGCAAGAGGCCATTGCCGGAACGCTCGAACGGGTCACGGCTCAGCATCCCAGCATTGCGGAACACCCGCTTCTTCCCATCGTACGGCGGATCGGCGTCGCCGCCCATCACGCCGGGCACTTGCCTTCCTGGAAAATCGCGATCGAAGAGTTGATGCGGCAGGGCCATCTCGATGCGGTGTTTGCGACCACGACTCTGGCCGCAGGTGTGGATTTCCCGGCTCGCACGGTCGTGATCACACAATCGAGCATCCGCAAGTCGCGCGATTTCACCGACCTGACGATCGGGGAAGTTCAGCAGATCGCCGGACGGGCCGGCCGCCGCGGGAAGGATCTCGTCGGGTTTGCGGTCGTGACTCCGTCTCCTTATATCGACTTGGCGGTGCTGACCAAAGGCTTGACCGGACAGCCCGAGGCGATCGACAGCCAATTCACGATCAGCTACCCGATGGTCTTGAACCTCTTGAAAGCCCATCCTCATGAGCACATTCAAGGGATTCTGGCCAAGAGCTTCGCGCAATTCCAGCTCAACCAGCGCGCCGAACTCCTCGAACAAAAACTGGACGTGCTCCATGTGCAACTGGAACCGTTCGGCCCCCGCGTCTGCACCGATTGGATCACCCAGTGGCAAACCTTCGATCATGCGCGCAGACACCGCCCCACGCGGCATCAGATTCACCGGTCGGAGTCTCCGGAAATCTCGGCTCGCTTGCCGTTTTTGACGCCGGGGCGCGTGGTGGGGCTCACCAAAGGACGCGGAATTGTGCTCCGGCAATATCGGAGCAAAGGCCAAAAGAACTCCATGCTCACCGTCCTGCGACCGGACAACGCCGTCACCGAATGCCCGGCCACAAGCATTAAAGAAGTCTATGACCGCGTGTACGAATGCGAAGAGATTCCGATGTACCCTTGGTGTTCGGCCGAAGCATTTGATCGGCTCAGTTATCAGCTGGAAGAACTGCCGACGCGATTGCCCGTCCTTCCCATTCTCGTACCGACCCACAGCGAGCCGCTGCCCGATGCGATCGTGCAATCGCTGGGTGATTTTCCCTGCCCGACGTGTTCTTCACGCGCAGCCTGCCAGAAAGACTTCCACACGGCCTCGCGGCTTCGCCAGGAACAGCAGCGCCACATCAAATCCATTCAAGCGCTGCGGACCAGTTTATGGCATCGTTTCCAAGAGCGCGTGGAAGTGCTCCAGAACTTTGGGTATCTCACGTTGGCGGCCCAACTCACGACTGAAGGCGAATGGGCCAGGCTCATCCGTATCGATCACTCGCTGTTGATTACGGAACTGATCCGTGCCGAAGCCTTCACAGGCGCAGAGCCGTCCCTCCTCACGGGCATCATGGCCAGTCTGGCCCACGATGACGACCGTCCCGGCGCCTTTCCGCGCATCAGCCCCGGACTGAGCTCGCTGTTGGGGCAGGTTCGCAAATTGGCGGAGAGTTTATCTCCGTATGAAGACCCTCCCCTCCTGCGCGCGGACGTCGCAGCCTTGGCCGAACGTTGGGTCGCCGATCCTACCCTCACGTGGATCGGGCTTTGCCGATTGACCACCATGGCAGAAGGCGACATCTACCGTCTGCTTGCCCGAACCCTGGAGTTTCTGTCGCAGATTCAGACGCTGAAACACACTCATCCCGGCCTGGCTGATTGTGCCGCGAACGCGATTACGCTGATCCGCCGTGGCGTCTTGGAAGAATTGCCATAATGAAAACGTTGCTCATCGCTCGTGAAGGGTCGTTCGCAAGCACATGCTTTCCTTCTCCGATCCGCGTGCGCTTCACACGTTCCACTTCACCTCTGTCGAGAAAACTATGACGACCGACGAACTTGAACAACTTCTCGCACAGCAGCCCGTGGGCCTCTTGCATCGCCTTGCGCGCGGCCGCATCCATCGGCACTTCCGTGCCGGCAAGCGGCGCATCATCGAGCTGCTTCTTCAACACTCGAGCCACAATCGTGCAGGCTTCGAATCCGACCTGCAGGCACTGATCGGAGAACGGCAATCTCGCCCAGAACCAACGTCGCCGCCCATCCATCGCCCTCCAGCGATCGCTCACAAGAAGAGGTCCATACAGGGGGCGGAGCCGGAATCCTCCGAGTCGTCCGTCTCACTGTCGGGCTGGCTGGAAGGCATCGGGGTTCCTCCTCCGCAACCATTCGTGCCGGATCCCTGGCAAAGCGAGGCCTTGTCCGCTCTGAATGAAACCGACGTCGTGATCAGTGTCCCGACTGGAAGCGGGAAAACCTATGTCGCGGTCGAGGCAGCCCGTCGGGCCATGGAAGACAATCGCACTGTCATTTACACATCGCCCCTCAAGGCCTTATCCAACACCAAGTACACGGAGTTTTCCCGGATCTTCGGCCCGGACAAAGTGGGCATTCTCACCGGAGACCGCCAAGAAAACGGTCAAGCGCCGCTGCTCATCATGACGACGGAGATTTTGCGCAACCTGCTCTATGATGCCGCGAGCGGAGAAATCGATGTTCGATTGGATACGTTGGGACTTGTGATCCTGGATGAGTCGCAATATATCGCCGATCCGGAGCGAGGAGTCGTGTGGGAAGAAACCATCATCTTTTGCCCATCGCAGGCCAGACTGCTGTTGCTCTCCGCCTCGATCGGCAATCCTCAGGATATTGCCGATTGGCTGACCTCAATCCGGACTACCACCTGCCGGCTGGTGCGCCACGGCAAACGCACGGTCCCCCTCAGAGCCGGTTACTTACACCCAAATGGGAAACTGACTCCGCTCTTCCGGACGCTGGGAATTCCATACGGGCACCCCAATCAGCTTCATCCGGAGGCCAAGCGCCTCTTTCTTGAATACGAAGATGAAACCCTGCCGTCCGGACGCACAAGACGCTAGCCAGGTTACGATCCGAATTGATCAAAAGGATGCGGTGAGGCCGACCGTGGCACCGTGGCGGAAGGTTTGCAATTCAGTGAGGGGAGCCGTTTCAGTATCGCCTCCAAGGGCATGGACTTTCCATCTCCCGTAGTACGTCCGGTTCCACATGACGCGATAGCCCGCCGTCAGCGCAAGTCGACGAGTCAGCATAATCTTTATGGACGGCTCAATACTCGCGCCTACTCCCACCCCCCACATCGAGAAGCTTGGATCCTGCTGCAAATCATCCCGCTGAAAATG
This sequence comes from Nitrospira sp., assembly GCA_024760545.1. Classification (NCBI taxonomy): domain Bacteria; kingdom Pseudomonadati; phylum Nitrospirota; class Nitrospiria; order Nitrospirales; family Nitrospiraceae; genus Nitrospira; species Nitrospira sp. The sequence goes on along the minus strand of CP060501.1, from coordinate 4,072,884 downwards.
GATGTCCTCATTGAACACGACACTGGCGGGAGAAAAGAGCATCTTCACATTGGCACTGACTCGTTGCACGATTTCATATTCGAACTGTCCGCCGATTTGTAGAGGAGTGATCCAATGGGTCGTGTTCTTGATCGCGGGTAATGTTGGGGAAGTCGGGCCACAGGTGAGCACAGTCGAGTCGCAGCTGAGCCGGCTAATCCCGGTCGCTTCGTACGTGGTTCTCCAATACTGAAAGCCGCCCAGGAGATCCAGATGTCCGCGGCCATTTGAAAAGTCGACGGCCCGATATCCGGCATTCCCGCTGACATACCATGTTCCTTTGCCCGTGGTGTCGCTACTCGTGCGAGAGAATAATCGCTGCCCTACCAAATAATCATCATCGGTCAGCGACCCTCGATCAAAATCCACCGAGAAGCCGAAATGCCCTTGCAGGTAAAAGCGACGCGCGAGATTGAATTTGGCTCCAACGTCAAGAATATGAGTATCGCTGTCCTTAAACGTCAGCTTGGATGTTGGATCACCGAGCACGGGATTCAGCCCCGACGCATCATGGCTCCACATGGTTTCGCCTGTCGTATACAGCCATGATCCGACGGATAACTCCAATCGCGGCCGCGCTTGCGGTTCAGGATCTTGCCCCCAGGCGGAGACAGCCGGAATCACCAACACCATGAAGGCAACCGCCGAGCAGACCCATCCTGGCACCTCACGTGTTCGGATCACCGCCGGACGCCTCCACGCTGGATGACGACCGTATCGAAGCATCGTTCAGTCTGGTCCGGCATGGCTCGTCCACAGGCGGCTTTAATATCCTGCTCCTGCAGATTCCGTTGAATGAATGCGGAGAACCAGACCAGCCATGTGCCGATGATTGCAAGCAACACGGCACTCGCCGCGATATAGCTCCAAGCCGTCCAAGGAGATGTGGAGCTGTTCGGGATGACAACAGGAACTGCCTCTTCTCCCTTCACGAGATGAACGGATGCCATGACGTATTCCTCTGCAAAAAGATAACTCAACCGAACCGACCACCCGATCATACCCGACACCATGCTCACTGAATAGACTTTTTCACTCTCTCTCGCCGACTGAACCGATGTCTCCGCTGTGTGCAAAACATGTGGAACTCTGATCATCCACCTTGGTAAGATGCGTCCGGCGATTTTGCTGATTCCACATGTTGGAACGATCAATCGCTGTACGATCGCAACTCTCCCGTGCCGAGGTAGCTCAGTTGGCAGAGCACAGCCCTGAAAAGGCTGGTGTCGACAGTTCGATTCTGTCCCTCGGCACCACATTTCGCATACTTAGGAATTCCGCGTCATAGGCAGGTGGCACTTGAGTGGCAGTAAGTGGCACCTGGGCCACTTTTTTACCGGACAGAACGTCCAACGTGAAGGTTTCCAACCGCACGACTGCATCGCGCAATCGGCTTTCCCAGTTGTGAATGCAGTACTTGGCAGAACCGGGCAATGGCTCCCCTTTCAACGTTTGAATCACTGCATAGTCGACACCGCATTGCGTGAGCCATGTTGAAAACGTATGTCGGAGATCGTGGAAGCGCAGATTGTGCACCCCTGCTCCCTCGCAGGTCCGAATCCAACTGTGTTTGAATGAGTTGCCATCCTTCCATTGACCGAAGAATCGTCCTCCGATTCTAGGCAGGTCACCTTGAAGAGTTTCACAGGCTAGCCCATTAAGTGGCACAATCTTTGGGACTCCTTTGATTCTCGTTTCAGCATCCCGCTCTAGGCGCGAGGGGGTTAGTTTGCACTCTGCTTTCACCAGGCCTGCCAGTTTCGTTGGATAAAAGTCTAGGGCTGACGGATTCCATTAATCAGCTGATAAGCGTTCAGTTTTGACCATTCGTCGTTTGACAGCGATGCTATTGTCCGCCCGAGCCTCACAAAACAATGGTGTGCTGGCACAACCCGAATGCCTTACGGCCGAGCGACGATGGCCGCAGAGGGTGTACGAGCAGGAGGCAGCTATCATGCACACTCCCCCACTACCTCCCAATGTGATTTGGATTTGTCGAGCATGCTGGCGGCAGAGGTCGGATGATGACGCGACTCTGCCTCCCATCCCAAGCTTCATCGGTCTCTGTGCGGAATGCGATGCAAAAGATCTCCCTCTTGTCTATGTCCAGGTAGTTCCCACATCGATTCATACCTATAAGGGACGCTCGATCAGATTGACGCTCGGAGAACAGGATAGACACTGGGGATGCCATTTTTTAGTGATTGAACTCGGGAATACACAGGCAGCGTCTCCCAAGGGGTTTGTGGTCGGGGGGAATTATTCTTACGCGGACGCGGAGGCGAAAGCGCTGCAAGCGGCGCAACGGCTCATCGATTCAAAAGAGCTCGCCGTCCCCTCCCCGACACGCAGCACTCAACCCTCATGAGAAGTCGATGGTTGCGACGCTCTGTCAGGGAGTCATGCTGGGCTCGGTCCAGATATAAGGAGTCGAAGCGTATAACCCGACAAGCGTAAGGATTCGAGACAAGGGGAACCTGAGCATCTCCTGTGCGGACCATGCCGAATTACGAAGAGTATATTATGCAAACACCGGGGGGCCTGATCGTTTACTTCATCCCAAGTATCGTCGCTGCGGTACGAATGCATGATAACTGGATTGCGATTTGCGCACTCAATTTCATACTGGGCTGGACTGGAATCGGATGGATCAGCGCCCTAATATGGGCCATCCACAAACCGGAGCGGGCATGATATGCCCGTCTAACAAGGATGCACGGCGAGGCCTAAGCCGGTTCGCTGTGATGGCGGTGCCGAACTCCGCGGTTGACTGGCCTGGCCATTGAGCCTACGCACAATTTTCTACAATTCACCCTGGCGGAGTGGCAAGTTTTCTCTGACCCGGAGACGCTCAGAGTTCGGTCTTTGGCCGGATTGCAGACTCCGCTCAATGAGCATAGAGCCAATTTATAGTTCCGCATTCACGGCAGATTCCGAACGAAGCTCCTTTGGCCGGAAGCGGTGTATTCGGGTTTTCAACGATCCAACATTTCCAGCACACTCTGCTGTAACGATAGAAGAGCCCCATGGTCCATGTTCCCTTCTTCCCTAACGAAGATTGTCTGTCTACAGCCAAAACTCTCAAAAGTCCGGTACATGCAGGGGGGGCTCAACGGAGGAGACTGCTATTTCTTTTTTGGGCAAATCACGACGGTCGCTTCAACTTGACCATCTTTTGGACTGACCATCACCAGCATGCCCTCATGCTCCAGGACCCTCTTGAACAAGGTGGCATAACCATCATCGTATTGACGTGGCTTGGTTGTGGTCTCGCCGCTTTGGCGATTGTATGAGCTTTCGAGAACATACGCGTCCACGGTTTGCGTGCCGTTGGTCCGCGCTTTGCTCGTGACGCGCCAGAAACGCTTTTCCGGATCGAGGAACGCGCTCGCGATGTCTAGGCTATTATTGGAACACAACCTCGCACCTTTCGACACCTCCACATACTCACCTCTATCCTCAAATTGAGCGAAGGATGACACGGGCAATCCAATCACGATTCCAAGAATAAGTATGTACAGAGACATGGAGCCCTCCTTCATTCAAAATGGCATGTTCATGAATGCCCATCAATCGACCTGTACCATCCGCTCATCGCATCGAGACAGGCGCGTGAGAGGCAGGCTTCCTGCGCGAGATCCCTCGCGTTCTCCCCACACTCTGAAAGCGATTGGCACGAACGACGGCATCCTCGATACACCCACAACTGATGCAGCGTGTGGCTGGATCTAGGGAGTTGGTCTTGATGTTCAATTCACCGAAGGTGTCTTGTACAAGGAGTCCTCGACAGCGTTGGCAGAGCATACATCCTCCCTCCGCGCCCAATGACGCACCAGGCATATTCCTATCGAATGGAACCAAGCCTCTTATCTGCATCCACACCTTCTCCATTATGGATAAAGCATAATGGAAGGGCCGGCTGCCGTCTGTTCACAAATGCTCAAGGGAACGAATACTAGATGGGCAGGATGCGGCCTGGCGCTACTGATTCAACAAAGCGGAATCAGATGAAGATTCTAGTCGTGGAGCACAACATTGAGGAGAGAACTATGCACGTGCAATCCGTTGTTCCGGCGTAACCCGCCTTTGTAATCAATGAACCCCAGCTTGCGGAACTTATTCATAAAGAAACTGACGCGAGAGCGGGTGGTGCCGATCATCTCGGCCAACGTTTCCTGATTGATCTTCGCAATGACCGTCTCCGGCTTACTCTCCTTGCCAAAGTGGGCCAACAACAGCAGCGCACGCGCCAGCCGCTTCTCACTGGAATTAAACAGTTGATCCACTAAATCCTCTTGGACTCGAATCGAGTGCACCAGTAAATACGACGTAAATGCCTCGGAGAACTGGGGCTGCTCCTGAAGCAGGCGGAGCATGACGGCTTTGTCGATGCGGAGAAGGCGGGAGTCTCCCATGGTGGTTGCCGTGGCCGGACAAATCGTCTGTCCCACGAGGCAGGACTCTCCGATAAAAGCCCCCGGCTCAAGGATTGCCACGACGGCTTCCTTACCCTGTTCAGACACCACCGTCACTTTCACCTTGCCGGCCTGGATATAAAATACCGCCTCACTTTTAGCGCCCTGTGAAAAGAGAATCTGTTTTGGGGAGGACGAGATAATCGTGGTGCCGTGGCCGGCCTGACTGAGGAAGGTGTCCAGATTGAATGGCGTTTGATTGCGGGCCATGTGTCGCCCTTCATCCTTTTTCGAGCGACCGAGCCGGCCAGGAATGTGACAGATTACCGCTTCACGGGTTTGTTCTCGCGTGAGAGTCTTCTATCAAGCAAATACTATTCTCAGCTTACTGCTTACGGCGACGATTTACCAGTGTGACCTCTGGACACGCGTAGCCCTAGTAGTAGATATAGAAAGTGGCTAAAGTGGCGCCACGCCTTGTAAGCCCTTGATCTTGAAGAGCATGGATTGGTATATTTGTCACGCCTTTTTCCTTCTATGTGGTTGATTTATTGTGTTTTCCTTACGCCCTGAAAAGGCTGGTGTCGACAGTTCGATTCTGTCCCTCGGCACCACCCATCTTGTTACTCTTCCATGGGGAACCCTGTGGCTCGTCGTCATGCTGTGCGTCTGTGTACTGGTGCAGATGTTCGGCCTGCCGGTGACCATGTTGAGCCTCTTCACCACTTCCGACATGCTCACGGGATCAATCTGCGGAGATCCCTTGGTCCTGCCTCTCGCACCTGAATTACGTCCCTCGAACGCGCTGCGTCTTTGCATCGTCGGGCATCCAATCCCCTACTTACCGGTGTTGGCCACTTCGGTCTTTCATCCGCCTTTGACCTAACCTCTCCCCTTTCTACATATATGCATCGGCCACCGGGTTCTGACCGGGAAGATCCTGTCAAGCCTCGTGTACGAAGGCTCGCGAGGAAGAGCCGCGTGACTGGTCATCGATCCGTCGTCATCTAGATCTTGAACCTGAAGCTGCCCGTATTTAGGCGGGCAAATATCCGTTGGAGAGGATGCGTGGACCTTCTCATTCTTTGTCTCATTGTCGTGATGGGCTGGGGTGCGTGGATGGGATTTCGCCGCTCGTCACGTCAGCGCCAAGGCAGCGCCAGCCCGCATCACCACGACACGCCATCGCAAAAGGGGTCCAATCTCACCGTGGAACCTGCTGAGCTGGTCGACATGCCGGAGACGCACAGTCGGCTATTCACAGCCGAGGACGAACGCCATGCGTTCGAGGCCGGCCAGCCGATCTGGATCCGTTACGAAGATAAATCCGGCGTGGTTACGGGACGGGTCGTCGAGATCTATCGCCCAAGCGAGGATGAAGTGATCTATACCTGGTGCCGCAGGAAGCGGGCTCCGCGCACCTTTGTCCGCCGGAAGATCAGTCACTGGCGACTGCTGCCCGAGCGTTTCGACTTTGATCCGATCGTGGCCCAATACTGGGATGAGGAATGGCTTCGCGAGCGGTTCGAAAAAAACCCGTGGAGGCGCTGGCTGCGGCGTCAGCCGAAGGAGATTGCCGACCGGTACAGTAATGACACATAAACAACCTCACGGTGCGGCAGCACTGGAACACGCATTATTGGCGGAATACGTCCCGAAGATTCTGGAAGATCACGTTGCAGATCTTGAATAGAAGGGTCTGCCGGCGAAGGGGAAAGCGCATATATCGGCACCTTGCCGACCGATTCAGCAAGACGATGATCTTACTAATCAGAAATCAAATCCTGATACTCACTATGTCGCCGGAGCCAACTGGCGGCATAGCCACATATGGGCACTGCGTTCAGTTTTTCTTCGCGCACCACTTCCATTAATTTACCCATGAATTCCCCGGCCGCACCCTTCCCGCGCAATTCCTGCGGCGCAAAAACGTAATTTATATAGAGCGTATTCTTATCCTTGTGGACATTGGCGTAAACCACCAGGTTGCCGAACGTCATTTCATAGCGTTTTTCAGCCTCATTATAGGTTACTTGATTGTTTGGGATCATGGCTTGCAACTCCTGTTGAGTATCCATCAATAACATTTTCGAACTGTGGACGTGGGAAGGCCAGGGTGAGGCTTATTGGGACCTTGGGCGACCGCTCTCTGCCAAGAAGAGGCGAGCCGGTTTAATGCCGCATTGTTGGCATCGACCGATGGAAAACGAGACCTTCGGGAGTGCGGTGATGGGCTTGATATCCAAAAAGCACGTTTGGCAGAGGAGTTTCGGATTCGGTGGTAGCATGGCAGTCTCCCTGACCGCAATGGTCCGGGGTTACGTCTTCGGCCTGATCGCAGGCTTTGCTCGATGAGAATACAGCCAATTTATGGTTTCACATTCATGGCAAATTCCGAGCGCCACCCTTTTAGATCGAGGTGATTTATTCTGGTTTTCAACGGCCCAACATGTCCTGCAAAGGAACGTCACACACTGCGGCAATCTGACTATTCCCATAACAAAGCCTCCCTGAGCATACGGGCACGCGAAATCGGTTCGAACGTCCTCATCTCATGATGTCAGGCGACAACTTTTAAGAAATACACGATGAAGACAATGATCAGAGCCACGAACAGAAGGAACGGGACATTTCGCCGGCGAAGGCGCATGGCTCATTCCTCCAGAGGACCGGCCCAGAGGTATGAGTCGTGGATCGCACGTGACAAGGCACGCAGAAAGGCCTCGGGTTCTTTCAGCGGATGGAGACGGACAGACTTCCCTTTCTCATGGACCATGAGAGGCTTCTCGATGAAGCGTGTCAGAATCAGCCGGCTCTCCGGATTCACGACGAGGAGTCCTCCCTCGAGGCTAATGCTCCCAACTTCTTGATCACCAGATCCGTCGAGCGCGAGTTCGTAGAAGCGGACTTTCACGATGGCGGTGCCATAGGTTTCATTGTGTTCCTCGCAAGATCTGCTGGACATTTATCTCTTTGGGGTCAGCCTCTCTGCGGGCGATGTGAGCCTCCCCAGAGTGAGAGCCCAATTGCGACGACATAATATGCGACCGCGACAGCAACCAAGGAGAAATTGGACCCGTGCCACACATTCAAGAACACGATTTCATTCAGAAAGAGCGCGAGGAACAACATCACAAATCCTAGAACATTGAACCAGCGCAGATTCATGGTCGCCCCCTTCGTTGAGATCGCGACTCGCTGGATGACAATCGGTCGACTAGCAGGAACCCCTGCCGAATAGCCTCGACAACGTTTCAATCCGTTCGGGCTTCTGCAAGAGGCGGACCGAGGGAGCAGGACCGCCATCAACAACGCTGAGAGCAGGGAGACATTCAGCTTCGTCGCACACTTGGAACATAGATGGCAGTTTGGTCCTTCCGCCTGTGATACTCACTTTCCGCACAGCATGCTCGTGCGGTTTACCCCTGATTGGATGGGAAACCTCAGACGGGTCGGACTACGCGCTCACTGCCTCAAGGGTTCTGAGGGTGTCTCATTGTCATGCGTGCTCGAGGGGCGAAGGGTTTGATAATTTCGTTACACCACCACACTATCTCGTTTTTAACCAATGGTCTGTCCAAGGTGTATTCCCAGCTTCGGATACACGTAGCCTATGCAAGGCTATGTGAAACCTACACGGAGGTCATATGAAGACAGGAATACTATCCATGCTTGTGGTCGGACTATTGGGCTCCGGAATCGGCATGACACACGCAGCAGATCCCATGGCGGAAAAAGAAGCCAGTCCCACCATCAAAGAGCGCCTCACGAAAGATTCGATCACGGGAGTTTTGATGAATATCGTGGGAGAGCATTACTACATAAAAGATGAGGACGGCATAGACCGAAAGATTCAGGTCGACAAGAGTACGAAGCTCTACAAAGTGCTGCCGGGCGACCTGGTCAAAGCCTATGTGACGGACCAAGGCCATACGACGACGTTGCAGCGTGCGAATTGAGGAGACAGCCATGACCGAGAAGACATGCGCCCATCCTCGATGTAAATGTTTCGCTGAAGCGGGAAAAGAATTCTGCTCTGACGAATGCCGTTCCGCCCATACCGAGGGAACCGCTTGCCCCTGCAACCATCCGGGCTGTCGGACCACCAAGTAACGCCGGTGGTCTGGGTCTCAGCACGGGTGCGTAGAAGCAGGTGAGGGCAAATGGATATTTGTTAGTGGACGCTGAGGTTTCTTGTATCGACGGGTTCCCACCAAGCCACTTGAACATTAGGTAGTGGGTTTGAATGAATCGATGATGCGTTGCGCGACGTTCCTTGCAGCAGCCACCGCTTCGGCGAGTGTCGCAAAGGTTCCCTCGGGATACCCTACTCGTTGGTCTGACGGTGTGCTCCCGTCTTCAAGAATCGCATACTGGCAACGCCAGCTTCCATCGGCTTCTTGACCGGGAGTCAGCCTGATCGTGCGGAAATTTGAGGGATTGTCCTGCATCCCTGTGTCCTCCAAGACACAGGAAAGCTTTCCTCAATTGGTCTGTTTTGTAAACAATTCTGAGTGTTCCAGTGACGCGGTCTTTTCAGGGCCATGAGGGAGATGTTGTCACTAGTCTTTTTCCTAGTACTACGGCCGATCAAGGCCTATTAGTCTGGGGATCCTCTCTAAAGGGGCCAAGGCAACGGCCTTGGAAAGGAGAGTCAATGATGACTACAACGGACAAATACTGTTCCAGATGTTCCGGTATGTTGTCGGTGTTAAGACCCAGGACCGAAAATGAAATACGGTTTAGCTGGGCGAGTCTTCGCCGGCATGGCGCGGTCACTCAAGATGGAATGTGCGATAAATGTGGGCGGACCGAAAGTCTTACCTATTATCGGATTCCAGGCTGACCCAGATTCACGGCTAAGTAATCCCCTTCCGTTCCCGCCAAGCAGTATCCTTAACACTCCAGATGGCGCTCCGCTGATGCAGGCGCCCTGAATCCATTTTTATTCTATACGAATCAGATTGATTCACTTCGTAGATGCGGTCGCTTTTGGAAACCTTTGGATTTCCATGAGATTCCCCCAGGCGCGCTCCTTGCTGGGGCATTCCTTTCTATTCGATTCATCCCCTGAGATAAGGGCCTCCATGGAGCGATTGAGCGATGTGCAACTCTTCATGATCATTGTCGCAATCTTGCTCTTGGTTTGGGGCATCGCGATACTCGTGGCTCCATAAAGTTCTTCAGTATGGTTAAAGAGTTCGATGGTGAGACGGTCGAACAGCGACCGAAATGAGTTCAGCGGAAAGTCCCGGGACATGGCCTTGGAGATGCCTCACTCTGGCGCGGGCCCACGATAGCCACTGAGGTCGAGGCCTCGATCAAAGACCTACCGAGAAAGTAGACAGCCAAGAGCAAATGACCAAAGCGGTGACCTACAGAGGATTCACCATTCAGCCCGCACCTCGACATCTCGCGGAGATTGGCATGTGGGGATTGAGCCTTCGCATTTCGTGGACCACTAAACACAACGAGCAGATCGTGTGTCCATTTTTCACGGCTGATGTGTATGCGACAGAGGACGAAGCTGCGACCCTCAGCATTGCCTATGGCAAACTCATCATTGATGGCAAGATTCCCGGTTCATCGGTTGGATAGCCAGCCCGGTTGGCTATGACCTCTGAGTACTCAATTTAATGTGGCGCTTGGAGAGCACTCGTTCTCAGCTGATTGGATCACCCAACTTCTGCTAGAAATCGGCCGATCTGAGCCGCGATTTCGTCTCTCACTCGGGAAAAGTGCCTTGGTCGGCTTTCTTCCGAGGCCGCAGCGGGATCATCAAATGGCCAATGCAGCGCTTTATAGACCGCGGGAAGGACTGGACACGACTCCTTGGCTCGATCACAGACGGTAATGACGTAGGTAAACGACTGCCCGACAAACTCTTCGACATGCTTCGAACGATACTGACATACATCGACGCCAATTTCCTGCATGGTGACGACCGTCATGGGATTGAGCCCGGCTGGATTCGTCCCTGCGCTTGCAACCTCGAAACGGTCTTCCGCCAAGTGACGGAGAAGCGCCTCTGCCATTTGGCTACGCGCTGAGTTCCCCGTACAGAGAAAGAGTACTCGCTGCTTCATGCCATTCCAAACCAGTGCGCATCAAGGCTTCTGCCATGATCGAGCGGCCATAAGCTACCAATGCAGATCACCAAGGACTCTCTTCATCAACCGCAACACCCGGCAGTCTTTTCAGATGGTTCACAGCACGCAGGTTGTTCCGTTGTGTCGGGAGTACAACAGGCTCCCTGCACTTCAGGTGACTCCCCGAATACCTGTACGTCTTCCATTGTCTTGTAGGTTTCCCATGGGATGCCAGACGGGTCGTGTACCCAAGACTTGTCGGACTTGGCATGGCAGCATACCGTTTCGCCCTCGTCGAACAACGAGAGAGCAGCACTCTTCAATCGTTCCCGAATTTCCGCGAGTTCCCCATCTTCCTCAACCTGAATGCCGAGATGGTCAACCCCTTTCGTAAGCGCGCGGGTGGAAATGGCAAAGTTCACCCGAGGATCATCGAGCAACCACTTCGCGTAATCCGCCTTGATTTTGATGGGTGCGGTGCCCAATAAAGCACTGTAGAACTTAATGCCCTCATCGATATTGTCCACGCCGACATGCACATGAAAGCGTTTCATGATCGTGCCCCCTTCGGTTGAGATGTACAACAATCTGAGAGTTCAATGATCGAGCAGCCACGCTTCTTGTCAGAGCGGATGCTCGCAAACTGGGTACTGCAGCAATCTTTGACCATGTACTGAATGAGCGTGTTGAAGAAGTCGAAGTTGGCCGCGTAGATAATCGACCGCCCTTCGCGTCTGGAGGAGATCAGTTTAGCGTTGTGCAGATGATTGAGATGGAAGGACAGCGTATTGTGCGGGACATTCAACGCCCCACTAATCGTTCCTGCCGGCGTTCCTTCCGGCCCGTGTTTCACGAGCAGACGAAACACCTGCAACCGAGTTTCTTGTGAGAGGGCATCGAAAGCAACCAGAGCTTGATGAATGTCCATATGTCTAGAGTAATAGACATAATATCATCCTGTCAAGCATCCCATTCCTGCACCGACCCCTCTAAAAATCCCCTCCGGCGCAAGGCTGGAGAGGTTAATCCGTTCAGAGAAGGGGTAATGAAAGAATCGCCCAGCCTATCAATGACTTCAGCAACCTCCTCGGCCTGTTTAAGTTTCTCGACGGGTAGCCTATGGGCCGTCTCGCGGTTGTACCCCGGGACGGTTTCATAGGTTCTTTTTGTGGGCTAGGGCGTTTGGGTGAGCACTTTGATCTAAGTCATTCTTCCAGACCGCGCCTTGTTTGATGAAGATTTTTTCATGGGCAATTCATACTCTCTTCATCTCTAGGATGTATAGTGATCGCAGCTATCGTCAGGCACAAGAAAGGTCAACAGACGAAGCAGTCTACCCCGACATCTCGCCTGTTGGCGGCCTAAGGAAAGTCGTTTGGATCACCCACCGGACGGACTCCTTAGGCTTCTTGCCTGGTGACCAGTGCATTATCCTTACTGTCTATCTGTGGCTCCTTTCCCACCTTCTCCACATCTTAGAAAGACTACAGTTCAGAGCGCCCGGCTATCAGGACATGAGTGATCCATGAAGAAGTGTTCACGAACTCATCATGGAAGATTCATGTTCGAGAGGCACAGGCGGCTCCGTGGTATAATGAAGTATGCCTTCCAAGAAGCACCCTAAGCCCCGCCACACTGTCAAAAACAAATGGAAGCGCCGCAAGAAGTTTGACTCAAAGTCCGCAAGTAATCTGCTTATAGACACCAGTCGGATACCGTGGTTTCCAATCATTCCCAAGACCGGTACGGACGCCTAGCCGCGTTGCCTCTCCCGATCAGGCTCAGTGCGAAATTCATCCAGGGGTTATCGACCGAGCGAAGCAGGGACATCCCGAAAGCTGCCTGAGCGGTTGCATTCATGAAGCGAGAGGGGCACGGGGGAGTGTGAGCCGGATGCAGATCTGGCTTTTCGCGATACTGGGAGCAAATATTGCGGCGGTGCACATAGCGCCTGCTTATGTTTGTTCGTTATACCGTTTTGGTCATCGATCACCGATCCCGCGACACCCGCTGACGATTTACATGATGCGTCGCGCAATGATCAAAGCAGCAAATAGTCGAATCGGTCGAGGCGATGGCGCTTATTGTAGGTCAACCCAGAGCCTCGTAGAATAAAGCCGGCTAGCTCACCAATCGCGCCTTATTCATTCGGCGAGGGTTCCCCGTTGAAGATCTGTCCGGCAAGTCTCGCGGCACTGTTTCTCCTCTGCACGCTAGGGTGCGTCACACCTGTCACTCCAGAGCAGATTGCGAGTGCCGACTACGGAACGGTCCCAGATCCGCAGATCTACCAAAATGCCGTGAAGGACTACATGGAAGGTGTTCTGTTCGATCCATACACCGCGCGCTATCGATTCGTGGGAGAGCCACAGAAAAGCTACGTGTATCTCTCCGGAACGAGAAAGCCCCCAGTGTTTGGCTATCTTGTGCAGGTGGCGATCAATGCGAAGAACTTGTGGGGCAACTATATGGGTGAGCAACCGTTTCGATTCTTTATTAAGAACGAAATGCTGTATCCGCTGAGCAAGTCCGAGAAGGCCGAAGTGGTGCAATAAAACTGGCAGGAAAGTCGAGTACTGCGCGTGCGGTCAGCGAACTGGTTTTGAATGGCTTATCGTCCTGATCGACGAGTTGCAATCGGTCGTGGTTAACTCCCCTCCTCCCAACAACCGTCATTCCTCCCATCGGTTTTTTGACTAGCAGCAAACAACCAGGGAACACACACTCTGGACCAAGAAAATCTAGGAAGTATCCTATATGATCGTCGAGCTTCAGTGGAAGCGATCTCCTCACGAGGCATCTTGTAACAGAATTTCCCCCAGGAGCCGTTCGAGATCTTGACTCATGAGATTGATATCCGACTCGAGGAGGTCCAGCATGGCGGCTCGGGCTCGGAGGTCTTCAACATAATACGAGCCACCGTCGCCAAAGAAGAGCGCGATACGCCGTTTTTCCCGTTCCGACCCAACTTCCACAAACCGCCCATCTTGCCACCAGCGCAGGATCAGGAATTCTCGCAACGAATACTCCTCAGAATCCTCTCTCAATGAACGGGTCAAGTGGCGCCAGACTGAGGGAGAAATCAATGCCCAGTCCGGCGGCATGACCTCGCGCAGCCTGAGTGCCGGGATATGTGACGAAACGAGTGCAGTGAGGTTGATGAACGTGAAATGATCTGACAGATTGCAGAACCTGGAAGCCTGTAGTCCCCACAACTCGTTGGACATGCAGCTCCCCGGTCAAGCGCTATGCCGAGTAGCTAGTCAAAACAAGACTCGATCTGCCCGAAATTTGGTGAGAGAATTACAAAGGCTGTATTAAGCGCACTTCAACTTGCCGGCGCAGCTCGGTATATCGGCCCTGGCTTGGCGTCCGTGTTCGCGCTCAGATCTTCCCGGAGTTCCTACCCTCCCGGCAGAATGCTTTCGGCATCGAAGGCCCTGCCCGAACTTCTCACTAGACAATCGCCAAGAGCCCGGGTCGCCGAAGAGAGTCGATGAAGATCGACCACTCACCAACCTCGGTCCAGACCAGCGCCGCAATCTCTTGTTCGGCGCCGCAAGATTGGATCAGCAGGAGTACACCAAGAAATAGGGTTATCATGACGGGCCAGACCATCGCTAGAGCACCGAGAACGAGGATGAGCGTAATCCCCGCCAACGTCTGCTGAACGAGTGGGCTCTTGGCTCTCATCATAGGATCCTCCTTCCGTACTCTCTCTTACACACATCAATATGTTTGTTAAATGAGTCACACCATAGTTCATATGGAGAAATACGAACAGCTAGGAAAACTACTAGAGGACACAGGGGGAATGATGAAAACGACGTGATTGTTCCGGCAACGCCAAAAAGCAAGCTCCGTCCTTTATCAAGGACGGAGCCCTCATCGAACAGCGCAATGTTTACATCATGTTATCGATACGTTTCCGTTACCGTTTCACAATGTTTCCCTTGCTCTCCTCTACTGACATGCTACCGATTTCATGTCACCACCGGTACTGGGAGCATCCCATCTCTCGACTAGGGCCTGAATCGTCAAGGGTCCATTGCTCTCTAACCGACTGACCCAGCGATACGGTTGCCACTCTCGTTTACACTCCACCTTCATGAGGAGATCCTCATGTCCTTCTAACTCACCCTTCATCTCCCGGTTGTATGTTGGAATTCTATGGATGCCGCAAACTGTTGGACACTCGGTGTAGGAATCCTTGCATTGGTGGGTGCGGTGGTGTTCATCTACAAGAAGAGTCAGCAACCGTGAATGCCATCTGTTACCAAATCCCGTTAGGTGTCCCTGGGGGATTGACTAGGGTCATACGAGCACCTCCTTGCCTAGAATGATGATAAGCTCTCCGCATCAAGACGAAGTTTCCACGGCTAGAGCCCCGTGTTGGTTGGTCAAACGGGAGTGCGGAAGCAACACTGAATCATCCATGAGAATGCGCAGTCGCCTTCTTCTCGTACCGCTGGTCTGCCTCTCCGGTTGTATCGTGACCTATCGTGATTTCCCCATGCATTCGATCCCCAGCATGCCTGAGACAGCTGCATCCGTTCCGTGTCATCAGACCATTGAGTTTTCATATGGTATGACCGAAGGCCGTGCAATGTCGACATGGGGAGGGATATATCAATGGACCTCTAACGGTGCCTTGTCACCGCCGAATGTGGCTCGTGCCATGGAAGACGCACTGCAACATGCCGCAGGCTGTAGCAGCGATGTCGTCTACACGACATGGCCCAGGACGGAAATCGTGGTCCATGTTCAAGAGAAACCGTATCCGTGGCATTGGTATGGCGAGGTGCTCGGGCGGCTCTCATCCAATACTTCTTTCGTCTTTCCCTTTTACATTGATGAAGGCGGGTGGGAATTCTCTTACCGAGTCAGTCAACGAGATCTGCGTACAAAGACATACACATACGACATCACCGCGCGACAATTCTACTGGGCTGCGTTGATCCCATTTTCCTGGATGAATGTCCTCACCTATAATCTCGAAGATGCGGTGCGATCGACCACCGCTCAGTTTGTGGCAGATGCCCGACGAGATGGGTATCTGGGAAGAACGAATTGACTCGTCGAGTACTAGTTGGGCGTGAGAGTTGATAAGTCAGAAGCTGAGATTCAGGTCTGTGAGTACACTGCATCGAATCGGATCAGCAGAGTCGACACGCACAAGAAAGGAAATTCGTTCTCATGATCGGTCCGATTTGACACTCAATAGTGTGCCCCAGAATAAACCAAACCAATAACTCAAACCTGTTCGAATCATAACAGGGGTGCCTCATGGATTTTCTCATTCTGCTTCTCATTGTCGCGCTGGGCTGGTTTGGATGGGAGTCGTTTCGTGACTGCTCGCACTAGCCACTGATGTCCGAGCATGATCGGCTGACACCGTCGTATTCCGTATGTAGCTGTGGAATCGGTGAACCGGATAGATATGTCGTGGCAGGAAATCGTCCGCGAGATGACGAGCGAACACTCACCAGCGATCAGCGAGCCCAAGCAAAGAGTCTTCCCATCCTATTGGCGTAGGTTTCGAGAACCGAGCCAGATTCTGGCCGTGGATCTTGGGCAGGGCGTTCAAGTGTATCGACGATACGTTTCGCCTCTTCCAGTGCGGCCGATATGGCAGCATCACGGGACGCGAAGATTCCGTCAGGGTATCCTTGGCGGTACCCCCAGGACGTTTGTCTGAATTCAATAACCATATACTGACAGCGCCACGTCCCATCGTTACTATCCCGTCTAGGAGTCAACTCAATCCAGCGATGCTTATAGTCCGGCATGATCCTTTTCCTCCAAATTTCCAGCCAGTCTCTCAATCCGAAATGTGTTCTGTGTGGGAGCCGGCGACATAAGCGCGGCAGTAGTGATACCCAACGAGCCTTGTCAGCCTCTCTGTAGAAATTGCATAGCCAAGAGATTCATCTTGCACCCAGAGACGGGTGATCTCGGGTAGATTGATCAATGCGTTTTATTGCTCAATTTTCCTATCTATTACATCACATTTTTAATGTTTAGTGACTGAAACATCCATCCCCCCAAAGAGGGGTATTATTTTTCAATAACCCATGCCTGTGGTGAAGGAACCTCTCAATATGTAAGAGAAAATTGCCCTTCAATCGCATCCCTGCGACATTCCATTCCTCAGCTCCTTGATCAGCGAGGAATTGTAGATTTGCCATCATCTGCTGCCATCTCGATATATTTGTGGGCGATTGCCGACAGTTGTGTCTCCACACACTTCAGGACTGACGCATCACGTCGATGGTATTTCGCCGGGATAGCGAGAAAGTTTCGGCTCACCGTTTCCATGAGGAGTTCCAGAGTCATGGAGGTCAAGCATCGCTCCTCCTCGCGGGTCGCCGCGATGCATGGTTCCAACCGATTGCCCTTCCAGCCATCGATAGAGGACCGGCAGCATGATTAAGGTCAGCAGCGTCGAACTCACGAGGCCACCGATGACGACGATCGCCAATGGACGCTGCACCTCCGACCCGATACCTTGTGCGAATGCGAGCGGGACGAGACCCAACAGTGCGACCAGCGCAGTCATCAAGACGGGACGCAACCGAAGCAGCGCTCCTGACGTGACTGCTTCATCCAGGCTGTGGCCGTCTTCGCGCAACTTATTCATGTAGGACACGAGCACGATGCCGTTCAGCACCGCCACACCGAAGAGGTTGATGAACCCGATGGACGCCGGCACGCTGAGATACTCTTTCGTCAACCACAGCGCCACCACGCCACCGATCAACGCAAATGGCAGATTCAAAATGATCAGAGCCGCCTGCCGAAGCGAGTTGAACGTCGAATACAGCAGAAAAAAGATCAATCCGATCGTAATTGGAACGATGATCCGCAACTTCGCCATGGCCCGTTCCATATTCTCGAACGACCCGCCCCACGTGACTTTGTAGCCGGTAGGGAGATCCACGCGTTGCTCGATTTTCTGCTGCGCTTCGGCGACCAGACTGCCGATGTCACGCCCCAGCGTGTTAAATCCGATCGAGACATAACGTTGAAGCTGATCGCGGCTGATACGGCCGGGCCCCTCTTCCAGCTGCACGGTCCCCAGGTCTGCCAGAGGAATAAGGCCACCGCCTGGATCATTGAGCATAATGTTGCTGATGGTCTCGACGCTGTCTCTGTACTGTTTGGGGAACCGGACCACCAAATCGAACCGTTGCTGCCCCTCATACACGCGAGTCGCAACCTCTCCTCCAATGGCGGTCGTAATGATTTCCCGCACATCGGCGACATTGATCCCATAGCGGGCAATCTTGCTGCGATCGATATCGATGGTGAGGTAGGGTTGTCCGAACAATTGCTCCACCTTGATGTCTCGAACACCGCGGACGGTTTCCAACACCTCGGCAATTTCCTGGGCTTTGTTCCGCAACATCTCCAAATCATCGCCGAACAGCTTGACGGTGGCTTCCGTACGGACGCCGGAGATCAACTCATCGACCCGCTGCTGGATCGGCTGGCTGATCAGGAACGTCGCTCCTGAGACGCTGGTCAAACGTTCACGAAACTTCTGCATGAGCTCAGGCATGGTCCGCGCCGTTGTCCATTGATCCAACGGCCGGAGCCGCACGACGGGATCGCTCTCGTTCGGCTCCTGGGGATCGTTCCCCAATTCCGTGCGGCCGATTTTCGACACGACCATCTCCACTTCCGGAAACTCCATGATCGCCTGCTGCATGCGCTTTTCGATTTCGATGGACTCGGGAAGCGACACGCTGGGAAGCCGAATGGTTTGTGGGGCTATCGATCCTTCGTTCAGAATCGGGATGAATTCAGTCCCTAATGACGGCACCAATGCCAGCGCGCCGATCAAGGCGCTCACAGCCATCACCACCACCGCGGTCCGGTGCCCAAGAGCCCAGCGAAGCACAGGGGCATAGAGACGCTTGGCTTGCCGGACGATCCACGGATCTTCCTCACTGCCTTGCGTCAGAGCCAATGAGCAGAGGACCGGAGAGAGCGTGAGCGATAACAGGAGCGACACCAACAGGGCGATCATGATGGTATAGGCGAGCGGTTTGAACATCTTGCCTTCCATCCCGTGGAGAGACAGAAGGGGCAAGAAAACCAGGATAATGATGAGAATGCCGAACACAACCGGTTGTCCGACTTCCTTCACTGCACTCATGATGAGCTGCAGCCTGGGTGTGGCCGCGGCTGAATGGTGCGACAGATGACGGTAGACGTTTTCGACGACGACGACCGACCCATCCACGATCATCCCGATCGCGATGGCCAACCCCCCCAGAGACATCAGATTGGCCGTCAACCCGATTTGCCCCATCACGATGAACGTGGCAAGCGGCGCCAAGACCAAGGTGCCAACGACGATCAGCGCGCTGCGAATGTTCCCCAGAAACAGGAACAATACGACGACCACCAGCACGACACCTTCCGCCAGCGACTTGTACACAGTGTTCAATGCCTCGGTGATCAGTTCGATACGGTCGTAAAACGGCACGATGCGCAACCCGTTCGGCAACAAGTGCTTGGCATGGATGTCTTCGATGCGGGCCTTGATACCCTCCACGACATCCCGCGCGTTCCCGCCCCGCAACATCAGCACGATTCCACTGACCACCTCACGTTTTCCATCCAAAACCGTTGCGCCGTGCCTCACCGCATGGTCGACGCGCACCCGAGCGACGTCCGAGACATAGACCGGAGTTCCACCGGTTTCCTTGACCACGATCCGTTCGATGTCTTCAAGGGAGCGGATCAGTCCGATCCCTCGCACGATGTATTTTTCCGCGTGTTTTTCCAGGATATTGCCGCCGGCATTGGCGTTGTTTCTGGCCACCGCGTCGAACACGTCACGAAGCGTGAGGTTGAACTTTCGCAACATGCCCGGTTCAACCAGCACTTGATACTGCTTGACGTACCCTCCCATTGAATTGACATCGATGACCTCCGGCGTGCTCTTCAAGAGAGGCCGGATCACCCAATCTTGAATCGTCCGTTGCTCGATCAAATTTTGGTGTTCGGAGTCGATACCGGCAGTGAATCCAGAAGGCGCCTCCAAGTAATATTGGAATACTTCGCCCAATCCCGTACTGTTCGGCACGAGCATCGGCTTCGCTCCGGATGGAAGTTGTTCCTCGACTTCGAGCAGTCGCTCGAGCACCAGCTGGCGGGCCAGGTTGATGTCCATGGAGTCATCGAACACGATCGTAATGAGCGACAGACCGACTTTGGTGAGGGAGCGCATCTCCGTGAGGGAGGGCACACCCGTGAGTTGCAGCTCGATCGGATACGTCACTAAGCGCTCGACCTCGGCCGGCGAAAGGCCAGGTGCCTTCGTGACGACCTGCACCAACACGCTGGTCACGTCGGGAAACGCATCGATCGGAATGGTCCGGAAGGCATAGATACCTCCGGCTCCGATCATGAGCGCGCAGATGATGATGAGCATCCGCTGACGCAGGGAGATGTCGAGGAGGCGGGAGACCATCAGACGGGTTTCTTCAACAACTCGGACTTCAAGACAAAGGCACCGTTCGTCACGACCGGCTCCCCTTCGTTCAGGCCGCCGAGGATTGAGGTGAGCGTGCCGTTGGATTCGCCCACGTGGACCTCGCGCAATTCGTACTCGTTCGCGCTGCGTTGCACGAAGACGAACGTTCGACCTTGATCGCGTTGCAGCGCCGCCTCCGGCACCGCCAATCGGTCCGGCTGCGCTTCGGAAAAGAGGCGAATGGTCGCGAACATTTCTGGTTTGAGCCGTCCATCCAGGTTCGGCAGTTCAAGCCTGAGCTGCATGGTCCGCGTCACAGGATCCAGAACGTCTCCCACATAGGTGATCGTCCCCTTAAACACTTCGTTGGGATAGGCATTGATACGGACCTCGACCTGCGTGCCGCCTGACGCATGAATAGAATGGGCGAAAGGAATGTCTTTCTCCGGGATGTTGGCTTGAACCCAGACCTCCGATAGATCCGCGATCACGAACAGCTTTTCGGTAGTCTCAACGACTTCTCCGCGTGTCAGGTTGCGCCCGATGATACGGCCGGCGAAGGGTGCCACAATCGGCACGACGGATCGGATCTCCCGGCTGCGGTCGAGACGGCGAAGTTCTTCATTGCTCATTCCCAGCAGCTTCAGTCGATCGCGCGACTCATTGGCCTCGGCCTGAGTGCTCAGCAGTTCTGCATGCCGCCGTTGCGCTTCCGCTTCGCCGATCACTTTTTCCTCCAGAAGGAATTGGGCGCGACTATAGGCTTGCTCCGCTACATGAAGTTTGGCTTGCGCCTTCAGATGACCCGATTGAGCCAGGCCCAATTCACTACTGTATAGAATCGCCAATGGTGCGTTCGCTTTGACTTCTTGGCCAAGGTCCGCGTACACCTCGACCACTCGACCGCGAACCAAGGTTGTAATTTCCGCCATGTTCCGTTGATTGGGCTGAACGATCGCGGGGAAATCCCGGTGGGTTCGAAAGTCGCTGCGTGCGACCGGCTGGACCATCAGCCCTACACGTGACGATTCTTCCGTCGACAATGTGATGACACCCGGCGTGGACACTGCGACGGGCGACCTACTGGCCACCACATCGCTGGGCGTTCCATCACAACCCGCCTCCATCACCATCAAACCGAGCAAAAGCCCCCGAACACCACGACTGACGGATGGCGAAGAAGTTCGTATCGAATCGAACAAGACGTTCACAGCCCTCCCCCTACAGCTTGCTCAAGTCTGGCCAGCGAGACGGAGAGGTCGCGCCGCGCCAGCGCATAATCCAGTAACGTCTGCCGCTGTACGCGCTGCGCGTCGAGCACTTCCAACAGACTGGATGCGCCCTGTTGAAAACTGAACTGCGCGAGCCTCAGAGCCTCCTGAGCCTGTTTCAACAACCCTTTATCGAATACCTCGATCAATTCTGCCGTCGTGCGGACATCCTGATAATGCTGATAGACGGCTCGTCCCAATTCATTGCGTGTCCGGAGCAATTCCGCTTCTTCACGCCGTTTGGCTCCCAGCGACGACGCAATTTCTCCCTGACGCCGGTACCAGAGCGGCACCGGAACAGAGAGACCGCCTTGAAACGCTTCTCGCCCCATCTCTCGCCAATAGCCCCCGTTCACGGTGACCGTCGGCACCCGTGCCTGCCGTTCGAATTCGATCTTCCAGTCCGATTGCTCCACGGATTTCAGCAGGCGCTGGATCGTCGGATGCTGCTCCATCATGCGAGCCATTAAACCTTCAATCTGTAAATCCCGAGGAATCGTCCTGAACTCGCCATGGACCGTATAGGTCGGTCCGAGTGCACCCCCGGTCAAGGTGTCGACGACGACGCGGCTGATGCGAACATGATTGTCGGCCCGCGCGAGTAGCTGCCGAGCTTTCAGGACCTCGACCTCCGCCTTGATCGCTTCGAATTGCGGGGCCTCGCCTGATTTGACCCGCGCCTTGACGATCCGCGCCACACCCTCGACGATGTCGAGGTTCAGACGCGCCAGATCGGAATCCTGCTGGGACAGCAGCAGATCGTAGAATGCGACCTTGACCTGCGAGGCCAGATTCAGCCGAGTCTCCGACATGCCGACGTTGGCCGTCGCCAATCCGAGATCCGCGACTCGTTGCCGGGCGGCTCGCATGGCCGGCCATTCGACGGGCTGTCCGATCGTCACGTTGTATTCGGTGAGTGACTGAATATTTTCCGGTGGGCCCACGGTCGTGTCTTTAAGCTTCCCGTGGCCGCCGCTGCTGGACACTGTCGGGTTGGGGTACGCGCCTGCCGACGTCTGATGCCCTTTCTGCTGTTCAATATTGCCTTCTGCCGACGAGACGATGGGATTCCTTGCCAAGACCAAGTCGACAATCATATCGAGGCTATACACCTGTCCCACAGCTTCGGCGGAAGCCGTTGCCACACCAAGTCCTAGGCTCATCCCGCAAATTAGCATGAGAACCAGCCTCATCATCCTCTCCTGCCTAAACATCTGAGACTTCCACCCATAACATTTGAGACTTCAGCCGGTAATATCTGAGACTTTCACCCATAAGATCTGAGACATCAACACATAGTAGGCTGAATGCGGTTTATTTTCAAATATCTACACCAACCGTTGCGGTTTCTCGGATGTGATCTTGGAGTCGAGCGGTAACCCGCTGAAGTAGAACGCCGAGATCGCCGCCGTTGCGGCAACATTCAGCGACTCCACTCCTTGAGCCAGCGGGATAGAAAATGTAACCCGAGAGGCCTTCACCACGTCCGGTGCCAGCCCCGCTCCCTCGTTTCCGACGGCAATCACGAGACGGCGGGGAACCCTCCGAATCGTCCTGATCGAGACTCTGTCAGCCGAAGGCAAAAGTGCCGAATAGATGTCGCATCCGTTCGAAGAGAAGGTCCGAATGTCCTTGGTATAAAAAACGGGGAGACTGAGAATCGTGCCGGCCGTGGCACGGACGACTTTGGGGCTCAAGTGATCGGCGGAATCAGCACTCAACCACACCCCGGACAGATTTAGTGCCGCGGCTGTCCTAATGATGGCTCCCACATTCGCCGGATCTTGTAGGCGGTCCGCATAAACTCCCAATACTCTTGATTGGGTGAACACCTGTGCCTCATCCCACCGAGGCTGTTGGATAACAGCCAGCATGCCTTGTGGTACATCAACCTCGGTCAGCTTTTCAAAGATGGCGTCCGGACACATATACTGACGACCAAGCAACTTGGCTCGTGTTTGCCGGTCTGCGTCAGTTTCCACACAGAGGTAACGCGGAGATACAATCAGGCTACGAATAGATTGTGGGTGCCGAGAAATCAGATCGAGGCAAGACTTGACGCCTTCGACGACGAAAGCTCCTTCCCTCGACCTGGTTTTCTTGTCCCGAAGAAGTTGCCGGATCAGAGAGCTCTGCGCACGGGTCAGAGCCAGCAGATGCGACACTGCATCCACCATACCCCTTGACATCACGCTGCGGGAAATATCGTCAAGAAGGATGAATCAGTCAACTACCGGCGCCTTCGTTCGGAGGCCGCTTCTGCAGCACGAATACGCTGAGCCCTCGCCTTGGCTCGCTTCAGCGCGGTCAGCTTTCCTCGAGTCCGTGTTTGCTCGAACTGGAGTTGTTCAAGCTGAGACTGTAAGTGGGCCTTCTCTTGCTTGTGAAGACTTGCGCACTCCGCCTTGGAAAGCTGGGTCCAATCTCCACAGTTCCTCGCCCGTTTGATTCGCTCGTCCAACGATTCTCGAAGCTGCCTTGCCCGCATCGTCATCAGAGACTTAAGGGCATCTTGCCGGCGCTGGACCTCTTCCTCCTCAGCCATGATACCGCGAATATCCGTCCCCAACATGGATCTCCACCTCCTTCAACTCCACACATAAATCTCGCGTGCGCATTATACCCGATTTGACGTCCGATCGAAACGCCTCTTAAGTAATTGACAAATAACGATAATATTGAAACTGGAGACTGATTTATTGAAGCTGGACACACCATTGTGTATCATCGCGCGATGTCGATCGGACCATCTCTCCAAGCGTGGAGACTCTCGAAAAATTACTCTCTCACATCGTTATCAGACGCAGCCGGCATTTCCTCAGCGCTCCTCGAACAAATTGAATCGGGCCAAATGGATCCGACCATCAGTACACTCGAAGCGCTCGCTGGTGTGCTTGGCATCCCTCCAGCTTGGCTATTCGACGACCCTCGGTCCTTTACACAGCTGTTCACAGACGTGGACGAGGGTGAACAACCGGACACTTCGCAGACCGATCCGGTGACCAATCGTATCTTGGCCGGATCGCGTACAGATCGATCCCTCTATGTTCTCCTGACGACGCTCATGCAAGCCGGCGATCCAAAACTCCTACGAGCCGCTGAAATGAGTTTGCGTAGTTTGGTGAAACAATCTCGGCAGGCAACCGTCCCCTGGCAGCAACGTCCCTCAGGCCACTTCGAACCCCCCAGCGACTAAATCAGCTCTCTGAGGCTGAACGTCTCACTCATCTCTACTGCCAACTCGCGGCCAACACGGCCTGCACCTCTTGAGGCCGCTGCTCGATGGCCTGATCCCATGTGAGGCCGGACTGTTGCGTGAACGCCGCCATGGCCTGAATCAATTGATCGACTTGTGTGCTGAGCAGCAGCTGCCCAGTGCCGGCCTGGATCGTCTCGATTCGATTCGTGGTCCCACCATACCAATTCTCGACGGTCACCTGATCAGACGAGCCATGGAGGGCGAGCCTCAGATGGTTGGCTTGGCGACTGATCACGAGATCCAGGGGCTGCACTCCGCTGTCATAGCGAATCGTATCCGCCGAACCACTCGTGTCCTGAACGAAATCCTTACCTGCGCCTCGCCCCATCAGATAGGTGTCGCTGCCTTTGCCACCCATTAACGTATCCCTCCCGTCTCCGCCGTCGAGAGTATCGTTGCCCGCCCCGCCTGTGAGGGTGTTATTGGCGCTATTGCCCCGAAGGGTATTATTGACGGAGTTGCCCGTCCCATTGATCGCAGCGGTGCCGGTCAACGTCAGGTTTTCAAGGTGGCTGCCCAACGTGTAGGTGAGGCTGCTTTCCACCGCATCGGTGCCTTGGTTCGCAAGCTCCCGAACCACATCGCCCGCCTGATCGACGACATAGGTGTCGTCACCCACTCCTCCCTCCAGCGTATCGTTGCCGCGCCCGCCATCCAGCCGATCATTCCCGGCCCCCCCGTTGAGCGTATTATTGCCGCTGTTTCCGGTGATGATATTGTCCAGCGCGCACTGATGGCTAGGTACCTCCCTCTTGGACTGTAGGCGAGGGGTCCATCGATGGCTGTCGGTGCGTGAAAAGCCTCTTTCAGGTTTCCAGTTTCGGCTTCAAATATTCCAATGGCTCCCCCGACAAACCCCACAGCCAGGAACTGACTATCCGGACTGTATTGCAGAGACTCCACCATTCCGACCCCCTTTGGCGCATCACGCGTGACGATGGGCGGCGGCTCAAGCCGTTGGAGAATCGTATCGGTTCCAGCTTGGAAGACAAACACACAGGTATCTGCGGATGTGATCATCCCGCGACCGGCGGCAAAGAACCGTCCATCCGGGCTATAGGCGAGGGCTTGTGTGCTGCCCTTCAACCCTTTCAGCACACGGATCTGAGCACCTGTTTCGACATTCCACACGCTGATTGTCGGACTCAGAATGCCGCCGGCTGACACTTCCCGTCCGTTGGGGCTCATCGCCACTGCTGTGACCCCCGAGTCATGGTGCAACCGATGTTTGATGGTCCACGTTGGAGGTTTCGTCTCCTCTGATGGGCGTTCAGTCGCCATGGCAAGATCCTTTGCAGAAAAAGAAGGGATGAAGGGAATTGGGAATTCGCCGCAACCAATCGCGAGCACACCCGCAGTCACGACGATCAGCGCATTACAAGCAACAACCTGCATTGTCGTCCTCATCTTCTTATGAATGACGTACATACCCACAATCACTCACACAGGGCTCAATGCCAAGCTTGACCTGTGCCATTACACCGTTTTGCTCTGCCATGAGTTCGTCTCCTTCTTCGCTCCCCTTCAGTTGGATGATAACTCCGCTGCAGTGACCGGAATGAGTTGGCTGGCCTGTAGGGCGGGAATATTCAAGTCTCGCCACTCTGAGGTCTGCGTGATCAGCAGCCCCAGCCTTCGTTTCGCATCCCGAGCAAGGGTTCCTTTAATTTTGTAGACGAAGGCAATGAAGGACCCTCCGGGATCCGCCACAAGGTCATACCACCCGCCCCCTCCCCAATCCCCGGGGCCATACCGGACAGGCCACCCCCACTGTTGAATCTCGCCGTGCCGATCTTTCCTGAACAACGAAATGCCAGGTCGCTGCCCCTGAAAATAGAGATTACCGGCTCGATCGCTCGAG
The DNA here is from genome assembly GCA_024760545.1 of Nitrospira sp. Classification (NCBI taxonomy): domain Bacteria; kingdom Pseudomonadati; phylum Nitrospirota; class Nitrospiria; order Nitrospirales; family Nitrospiraceae; genus Nitrospira; species Nitrospira sp. Next base: position 4,046,463 of record CP060501.1, on the reverse strand, counting down.
GGATACTGAGCTCCCTCCACCTCAGTAAGCGTCGGCTCAGGAAGCGCACGCATGCCCCGCGCGATACGGTAAATTGCGCTTCGATTGTATTTGGCCCAATACTTAGATATGGCCTGTGCATATTGGCTGGGTCCATCCGCACCGACAAGCATTTCATCTTGGGACAGGTACTGCAGCCCGCTGCGGTCGAAAAACTTAAACTGGCCAGCAAATAACCGGTCCTGCCCCGTCTTGAGATCGACTTCCCACACATCAAAATGACTGGAGAACGTCTTGCTCCCCGGGGGCCGTAGCGTTGAGCGCCAATAGGCCACGCGCGTTTCATCATCCGACATAATGGGCCCCACCTTGTACCCCTTGGCAAGGGGTACTACACGGAACCCAGTGCCGTCGACCTTCATGTGTACGATTTCGGACTGATCGTGCGCTTGCCGAACGGCGTCCTCACTGATACCGATTTTGGGTACCCGGCTCAGGACGATAAAATGGCCGTGCGGTGAAAGGCTGGCTGTCTGATAGACATATCCAGTGGGCAGGGCATACCGGTATAGACTTTTCGTGGCGAGACGATAGCGCAACACATAGCAGTCACCGGTTGGCTCCACCTTCGGATCATAGACGCATTCGGTGAAGAGGAGTTCTTCTCCATTGGGATGGACGCTGATGTCTCGAAAATCTCGTCCCTTCGCTGGATCAGTTTCAAGGGGAGATATCTCTGAATGATTGGGAGTCGTTTGCCCACTTTGTGCTGAATTCATACACCCCCCTATGGCCAGTATTGCCATGGGGAGAAGTACAACTACGAGTATCCCTATAGCCTTAAACACCCGCTGCCAAATGAAGATAAATGGGTGAGTTTCTTTCCTCTTCCTGCTACACCCCATTTCTTCTACCCCCAATAGGATCAGGCCGTGTAATCGCGCGTGTCTCATCCACATCCTCTTCTTGTCTTATGCCTTCGGTTTCTGCGCTGCTCCCAAGCTCCCCAACACTTGTTGGATCTGCTGCTGCAAGCGTGTGAGTGCGCCAACGTCCAGAGCCACGCGCGTGACAAGATGCCCCTCGATGCCTTTCGGAGCCGCCAGGCCGTCTTTTGCCGTCTTCGCAATCGCGGCAAGGAAAGCTGGCTCGATGAAGCCGAAATCCAGATAGGCGAGGCTTTGCGCGATCCCGACGTTGGTGTAGTTGGCTGCACGGGGGTGGGCCGAAGAATCAGAAGGTTTCAACCGGATGTTTAACGCAATGGTCGTCTCTTTCTGCTCGCTCATCAACGCACGCTCCTTGACAGTGGGCGAGAGATCTGAAGAATAGATATAGTAAGCTTAAACACTCACGTGTCTATTCTTAATTACAAAGTGGCGTGAGTGTAGTTGCGCTCTCAGCTATCTGTCAAGAGACAATTCTTATAAATCGGCTCCTAGAGCCATTTTGAATGGCCCTATACGAAAGTGCTGGAAGATGGATCGTGCACAGGAGAAAGATATTTAATCGGATTTAACTAGCGAGCTATCGATAGATCCACGTGTTTCTGATGGGGTGGGGACTCAGTAAGAGCACTTTCGGCAGGAGGCCGTGTCATTCCGGCACGAGGCATGAAGGCGGGGGAGGTGTTACTGGCGCACGGCTTATAGGATTGCCCGATTGTGGATCCAGGCGTATTGCGATATGGTCTTGCAACAAGCTCGGAGACCTTTTCTCCAACGCTACGCCCCGCCCTATTGTTTCTTGAATGCTTCTGCTCGTTTCGCCATCTCGTCGGGCGGCACATCTTCGACATGTGTGGCGAAATGCCAGTGATGTCCGAAGGGATCTTCCAGGCTGCCGGAACGGTCACCGTAGAATTTATCCTCAACCGGGTTGATCACTTTCGCGCCGGCCGCCACGGCTCGTTTCACGAATGCATCCACGTCTTGCACGTACACCATGATGCTCACCGGCGAGCCACCAAGCGAGTGAGGGCTCTTGCAATTCATGTCCGGAAATTCGTCGGCCAGCATGACGATCGCAGTCTCGATCTTGATCTCCGCATGTCCGACCTTTCCATCCGGGGTCGGGATGCGCATGATTTCCGAAGCTCCGAAGGCTTTCCCATAAAACTCAAGCGCCCGAGCTGCATCGTTGATGATGAGATACGGCGTTGCGCCTTCATAGCCCGCTGGAATTGCGTTCACCTTCGCTGCCATGGACAACCTCCTTCATCGCTGGGTTGGGGACGCTTCAACAAGTATGCCGATTGACGCCAGGCCTCCTCACAGAGAGGGTGTCTCGCACGTATGGCACGTGAGCTTCGACCCCGCTTCCAAGGCCAGGAGCGCGCGCTTTTTCGTCAAACCGCCGGCATAACCGGTGAGCGAACCGTTCGAGCCGACGATGCGATGGCAGGGCACGATGATGCTGATTGGATTGCGGCCGGTGGCGGCACCGGCTGCTCGTGCACTCCCGGGGTACCCTGCGCGCTGCGCCAATTCGGCATACGCGATGGTGTGGCCGAATCTGATACTTGCAATCGCCTTCCACACTGCGCGCTGGAACGGTGTACCGTACGGAGCGACTTTGACCGTAAAGCGCGCCCGCCTGCCGCCGAAATACTCGGCCAATTCGCGCTTCGCCTGGCGTAACGGCGCATGCCGCCCCGCTCGTTTCCACTCCTTGTCGACACGAGGGTGATACTTCTGTCCGGTGAAATAGACACCCGTCAGCGCGTGGTCATCGGCAACCAGCAACATGCGTCCACGGGGACTCTGATAGTAGTCGTAGTACGGCATGATTACTCCTTGGTCAGTGAATGCCAGAGCTGCATCACGGCATACGCGCGCCATGGCCGCCAGGCTTCACCGGCTTCGAGCACGCGGCGCACATCTTTCTCCTTCAGCGCCTTCATGACGCCGAGATCGGTATGAGGAAATGCATCCGGCCAGGCAAGCGCCCGCATAGCGATGTACTGCGCCGTCCACTCCCCCACGCCGGGCAGCGCGCGCAAATGCTCCAGCGTTTCGTCGAGATCTGCGTGAGGCGTCAGGACGAGGCCACCGTCCGCGACCGCACGCGCGAGCGTGATCACCGTGCGTGCGCGTGCCGCCGGCATCCCCAGACGCGCGATGAGGCCGACCGCCACGTCAGCCACACGTGCCGCAGATGGAAACACCACAGTCAATGCCTCAAACGGCGTCTCGAGCGGATCCCCGAACGCGTCAGCGAACCGACCTACGATGGTCCGCGCCGCGGCAACGGTCACTTGTTGTCCAATAATCGCACGCACCGCGATTTCAAATCCGTCGAATGCACCCGGGACGCGGATACCGGGACGCTGCGCCAACTTTCCCAACACGCCTGCAACCTCCGTCGGATTGCAGGACAGATCCATGAGCGTCTTGATGCGCGCAAGCAATGGCGGCAGAACCCGGGCGAGCGATGAAGAGACCGCGACATGGAGTGCCGGCTTCTTCGGTGATGGTCCGATCTCGATCCATCCGACATGGTCTTTGCCCTCCGATGTCACACGCACGGTGCGCCGGTAACGGGGCCCGTCAAGCATTTCAGCACCGTCAATCGCCCGTGCACCGAGAAACGCCGTCATGGCCGGCCAATCATAGGGCGGGCGATAACTGAGTTCGAAACTCAGAGCATCGGTAACCGGCATTGCCCGACCATTCACGCGCCGGCGCAACTGTCCAGGTTGGAGGCGATATCGTTGTCTGAAGAGCGCGTTGAAGCGCCGCAAGCTCCCAAATCCACTCGCGAACGCGACTTCGGTGACCGGCAAACCGGTATCGGCCAGCAAACGCTTGGCAAGCAGCAGACGCTGTGTCTGGGCAAACTCAACGGGCGAAACGCCAAACTCGGCGCTGAATACTCGTCGCAAATGCCGGTCGGTGATGCCGAGACTGGATGCGATCCCTACTAATCCGTCGGAGTCGAGCGCACGATCCTCAATCAGGCTCGCCGCGGCCTGTGCCACGCGTGTGGTCGCATCCACGCTCGCATTGCCCGGTGCGAGTTCTGGACGACAACGCAGACAAGGCCGGTAGCCGTCGACCTCGGCTGCAGCGGCACTCAGGTAGAATCGGCAGTTCTCGAGCCTGGGCGGCTTGACCGGACAGATCGGCCGGCAATAGATATGCGTGGATGAGACAGCGATGAAAAAGCGTCCGTCGAAGCGCGCATCACGCGCCAGCAGCGCGCGGTAACAGGTGACAGCATCGAGCAGCATAGGTGTGATTATAGCGGCGGCGAGTGACACCCTGCTCGCCATTTTCGGACATGACGATCCGAGTGGGAAACCTAGAGTAAAGAGCGGCACGGTACGGGCCGTCCACCGTCCCAAATGGGGTTCCCCGGCAGGCAGCAACTCCAAGACTGCACACAATAACTGCACGACCAAGTAATTGAAGCGGGGTCACCGCAGGAAGATCGCCGGTGAGAGGCGCGGAGGGGGGTTGTTTTTTCTAGCGCAGGAGTTACAATACGGCCCGTTTATCGAGACCGATTTACTCATCCACCACACTTTTATAGAGAGGCATACCGTGAGTCTGCGAACTATTCTACGGCTCGTTGTGGCAATAGGGGTCTATGGTACCGTCGGTCAAGCCTGGGCATATGACACCAGTCCGTACTCCCCCGGCAGCATAGACCCGTGTACTCAAGTGTATTTTTCTGCTTTCACGCCCACTCCATTTTCTGCGGAGAAGAATAATGTAGAGGTGGCGCCAAAATCAGAATTTTCATTTCTTGCATCCAAAACCACCAACTGGCCAAGCATCACTGTGAAAATCAAGGAGGAAAAGGTCCCGGTGACTGTCACCACAATCACGAACGGGTATCTGGTCAAGGGTAAACTGCCCGCCACCGTGACAGGCAGCTACATCCGGGTCGAAGTTTTCGCCAAAGGACCCAACGATTGTGACAAAGCCGATGGCTGGCTGTTGAAAGTAGGCAAGTAACTGTGAGCGAGACGATGTGGGCAGGGATCTTCCCCGCCCATGTCGGTACGGCGGTACTAGCCTGATTTATCTTCAGGGCTCCTCTTCTTCCACGGACTCGATCGATGCTTTCAGCGCGGCGACAAACGCCGCCGGCTGATCTAGTGCGTTCTTCGTCAATTGGAATTCGCTGACCAACACCCCGTCTTTGTCGACAACGACCAACCGATACCCTTCTTTCACAGCAGTTCCTCTTTTCTCCTATGTTCTGAACACACGCGCGTTGATGAGTCTCACAGACCGGTAGCCCGGGCAAGTCTCAACCTAAATTAAAACGGAAACCGGATGCCTAACTGGACTTCATTCGGGATCATCTGCCCGGCCAGGCCTTTCATTCCGGTATCGGAGAGGTTGGAGGAGGAAGATGGAGCGGACAGGGAAGTCGTAAGCGAGCGATCAATTTCGGTGGCATAGCCCCCTCCGAACCCAGCGCCGACATACGGCATAAGCGTCGCTCCCCCCACCGAGAGCTGTCTCGACACAGTCGGAAGAGTACGCAGGATCAACGTGCCCTCCATCGGCATGGACGCCGATGGTTCCTGTAATTTTCCGGTCTCCGCTGTTGTAGACAGAGGCACAGGCGCCGTCACACTGGACGTTGCCGGCCCGATCGCGCCTCCGTCTCCGCCTGTACCCGCATGGGAAAAGGGTAGACCCATGCTTACACCGATCAGAGTGGCTATCCCCAGAGACCATATCATCATGCGAAACCGAGGCATGCTTTTACCATACAACCTGCCCTGCGACGATTCAAGCAGTCCACCGACTCGCAGACCCATGGCATCGGATTGAACAGTCTCCGCCCCTCCCAACTGGCTTCAAACAATCCGCAATTTTCTTGGCGAGCAGCAGTCGTCAGGATATCGTAAGCACCGACGAAAGGTACGTTCCAAGATCTTCTATGAAATCGTATGACATGCTGGTGGTCGGAAGCGGACCAGCCGGCCAAAAGGCGGCAGTCCAAGCAGCGAAGCTGTCGAAGCGCGTTGCCCTGATCGAGAAATCCTCGCAACTGGGCGGAACGTCTCTCAATACAGGCACCTTACCGAGCAAGACGCTCAAAGACACGATCGAATACATTCATGGATTGGTTCGGCGAGGATTACCCCAGCTGGGCGCGGAACTGACCAGACGGCTGACGCTCCCCGACCTCATGGCGCGCAAAGATCAGGTCATCGAGACCGAAATCGCCGTGATCACCGATCAATTGCAGCGTAACGGCATCGAGATCATCCAGGGCACCGCCGGCTTTGTCGATCCGCATACGTTGAGCGTGGCACGATCGGATCGGCAGATCGATTATGTCCATGCCCCGGTCATCGTCCTGGCCACCGGATCGCGGCCGCGACGCCCCTCCGAGATTCCCTTCGACGACGTGACGATCTTCGACTCCGACACGTTTCTGCGCACGACAAAGCATCCGGCGAGCATCATCGTCGTCGGAGGTGGTGTCATCGGAACTGAATATGCGTCGATGCTGGCCGCCTTCGGCATCGAGGTCACTCTCATCGATCGAAGAACGCAGATGTTGCGGTTCCTCGACCTGGAAATCGCGAGCGCGCTCGACACTCAGATGCAACACAACGGCGTCGCTATCCGGCTCGGACAAGAACACCTGGACATCGCCGTCAACGAAGCCGGGCGCCCCACGGTTCAACTCCACCCCGGTGAAACGGTGACGGCTGACATGCTGCTGTACACCATGGGGCGGGTCGGCAATACGGAAGCCTTGAACCTCGCCGCGATCGGCCTCGTCACCGACCGGCAAGGACAACTCCAAGTCAATGCCCATTACCAGACCACGATTCCCCATATATACGCAGCCGGCGATGTCATCGGCTTTCCAGCCCTTGCCGCGACGGCGATGGAGCAAGGCCGCCTCGCCGCCTGCCACGCCCTTCAAGTATCCGACGAGCATGAAATAAAAGTGATTCCATACGGCATTTATAGTATTCCCGAGGTTTCGATGGTCGGAAAGACGGAGGAGGAACTCACCGCCTCAGGCGTCCCGCACGCCTCAGGAAGAGCCTTTTTTCGAGAAATGGCGCGGGGCCACATCAGCGGTGAACTCCACGGTCTCTTGAAAGTGATCTTTCACCGCGACACACATAAACTGCTGGGCGTTCATATCATCGGCCAGGGAGCCACTGAATTGATTCATATCGGACAATCGGTCCTGACCTATGAAGGCACGGTTGAGTATTTCGTGCGCAATGTCTTCAACTATCCCACGATGGCCGAGTGCTACCGCACCGCGGCCCTCGACGGTCTGAATCGGCTACACCATCATCCTCAGCCAAGATAAGCCGGTCTCGGGGCGCTGTTCCCACCACACCCCTTTGCGATCCGATCATCAGTAAAAAAGAACGGCCGGATTTTCAATAATCGTTGTGCACGCTCCTTCAAACGGAATATAATCAGCGAAATATAGTCATCGTGTGTTGCCGGTCATCATGATCTAGATGGAGGCGTAGTTATGAGCCCCATCCCGACGATCATCCCGTCCTCTTCAGGCACTGCCCTACATGTATTACTCACCAGCGACCTCCGTCTGGAGGTCAGGCGCCACAGGAGGTACGATTATGCCCATTCCATACTCGCTGAAGACGCATCTCGATCGTGAACACGTTCATTATGATGTGTTGCCGCACTCACAGACGTTCCGGGCTCTTGCCGTCGCACAGACGCTCCGTGTACCGGAACAGGAGATGGCCAAGGTAGTCATCGTGAAGGTAAAAGAGCGGTTCGTCACAACGGTGCTGCCGGCCACCTGGAAGGTGGATGTGCCGTGCCTGCGGAAGATGTTCGGGACCCACCGCGTCCGTCTCGCGACCGAAGAAGAAATCACCCAGCTCTTCCCGGATTGTGAAGTTGGCGCGATGCCCCCTCTCGGAACTCTGTATGGCCTTCCGGTCTATGTCGATCGGTCCCTCACACATGACGAGGAAATCGTCTTTGAAGGGGGCACTCACTCAGAGGCAATCCGCATGCGATACTGGGATTTTGCCGCGCTGGTGTTTCCCACCGTGGCGGAATTTCACCGCGCGCCTATGGCGACGTGTTGATCCGGCTTGGGCGTTCCTTCCTAGCGCACCCAGTCTGAAAAGCGGTGCAGCTCGGTCGTCGCTCGATGTGGTCATCCCAGCAGCAAATTTCAGGTTTTCTTGGCTCAAAGCTGCTAGGATGAGCCGATATCGATCAACGCGTCCTAGCCTGTCGTGAAAGGAAACCCCATGGTGAAAAGCTCACACCTCATTGCGATCTGTCTTATCGCCTCGCTCGTCGGCATGCCGACTTTCTCGTTCGCGAAGGCGCGGGGATCGGGCGGAGGTTTTTCGGGCGCCTCTCGCGGCGGAACCTCGCCAATGGGGATGGGCAGCCGTGGATCCCGCACCTATCAAGACAATGGCGCCAAGCCCATTGAACAATCCACCACTCCCAAGCCGTCAACCGCTCCACCGCCTCACGCAGCAAACAGCCCAACCGGTCAGTCCGCCCCGGCCACTTCTCCTTCATGGTGGCAACGCAATCCGCTGCTCGCTGGAATCGCCGGTGGGTTAGCCGGAACCTGGATCGGTCATATGCTCTTTGGCGCGACGGAGAGCATCGCCCAGACCACGGATGCGGAGCCAGCATCATCATCTAACTCCTTCGGACTGCTCTTGCTGCTGATGATGGTCGGAGCCGGTGTGCTCTATTATTTCAAAAAAGTCCGCCGCACACCCGCGCCGGTGTTCACCGGACTCTCAGGCAACTCGGCCATGAGGGGAAGTCTCATCGACATTTCATCCAACGCCACCACCCATAGGCCGACAACCGATGCCCTCACTGTGACCACCGAGGATAAGGCAGTCTTTCAGCAACTGCTGACCGACATTCAATCCGCCTGGAGTGCGCAAGATGTGGCGGCATTGCGACGTTCTTTGACGCCGGAAATGCTCAGCTATTTCAGCACTGCCTTGGCCGAAGACAACAGTCGAGGAGTGCACAATCACGTCGAAGGAGTAGAGCTGCTCAAGGGAGACGTGCGTGAAGCCTGGTCCGAAGACACCACGGACTACGCGACCGTGGATCTATGCTGGAACGCCCGCGACTATACCGTCTCCACGACGATCCCACGCGGAGAACCAGGCTATCTGGTTGAGGGCAATGAGGAAACGTCGAGTGAATCTCGCGAAGTCTGGACCTTCATGCGCGTGCGGGATGGACGGTGGCTCCTGTCGGCTATTCAGCAATAATCTTCAAGGGAAGGCGGCTGACTCACCACGTCAGCCGCCGATCCATTTCTAGGTCCTCGTAGAACCTCCCGCGGGCTTCAGCCGAAAAGAAAGCGATGGAGTTTAAGCCATCAGACATGTCCGGCAACTAGTTCTTCCCGGCGCTACTGCGCTGTTTGCCGCTTCAAATTCATACGCAGCGTCTTCATTCCCCCACCGTTCACGGAGTTGTGGCCCTTCCCCGTCAGAGACAGCGTGCCTCCCCCGAACGTCTCCAGTTCCTTGCACCCCCGCTTGTTGAACTCGACGACATAGGTCAACGCCGCACTCACAGCGACCTGGTTCTCATGGTTCGGAAGCGTCTTGGTTTCCTGCGGCTCCAGATCGAAATTCTTCTCCTCGACGACCTTCCCGCCCAACTCGCACTTAAATTGGACATGTCCGGTCAGAGTTGCATCTTTCACGCCGCTCTCCTGATCTTCTACGGCAAACGTCACCACATACTGATCGCTCGCCGCCACCTCGACTGTCTGCCCGTCCTGCACAATATCTTTTCGCTCTTTGGTCACCACGTTGTAGGTCTGCCAGGCGAGGGTCGGTGGAGAAGCATCGGAACCAGGAATGGCGACCATCGGCACTGGTTTGACACAGCCGACAGACAAAAGACTGAGCATGCTTACAGACAATACGGACATCCTGACAACGAGACGATATGATTTCATGACGAACTCCTTTGCGTTCATAGAAGTGAGCGGCGGCATGCTAGGCGGTTCGCAGGGTGGAGTCAAGGAGGCAGTGTCGCAAGGAGAAGAAGCGGTTTCTCGATTGCATGAGCAATCGAGAAAGACGCCGTCAGGCTCACTCATAGCGAGAGGTTACAACACCTGCACGATAAAACACTTCAGATACCGCGTTTCCGGCATCCTGGCGAGGATCGGATGGTCGCAATTTTGGTCGCGTTGCCAATATGGAGGCTTGCCCGTCGAGGCGGAGGAAACGTACACTCCAAGCTTGACGTGCTTGTTTGCCAAGGGGTGCAGCGCTCCTGCTCATTTTCCAACAGGCGAGATCCAGTACACATCCATCCGCGAAAAGTGCGCTACACAATAGGAGCAGGGTCCTATCACAGGACATATGGGTATCCAGTTGCAGTTCAGACATGTCTTAGGCTGGCCGTCACTGGCCTGGGTGGCACAATGTTCCGACACCGAGGTGATTCTCGCGCACGGCAGCCGGGTTGAAACAGGGCCGGAGTGGTTTGCTGAAGCCGTCTGGGACGGTCCATTCGCAGAAGGCCGGTTCGATCAAACGGACCTGGTATTTGGGTCTGGCGGGCGAGTGTCCGATGGCACTGTGACGTTTGTGTCATCCGGCTCCACCGTAGATCGCTTGGTGTCCATCCAGGTACGCAACCATGTCTATATCTCCAATTCTCTGGTCGCGCTGTGCGCCACACTGAATCTTTCCGTCGACCCCCTCGCGGACGATTACTATTCGAACTTCCGGTCGATTGTCGACGGCCTTCAGAAATACAAAGGTCTCCTTCACACTACGCAAGGCCCTCTACGTCTCACGTACTTTCATAATCTTCGATGGAACGGCCGATCGCTCGACGTGACAGAGAAGCCGCTCGGTGACCGAATCTTCAATACCTTCAAAGAATACAGATATTTTCTGGAAGCCTCGCTGAGAGCCATCGGTCGAAACATGATGGACCCACTTCGCAAGTGGCCCTATCGCCCGCTGGGGACTCTCTCCGCAGGGTATGACTCTCCAACGATCGCCGTGCTGGCCCGCGAAATGGGCAATACAGACGTGCTGACGTTTCAGCAGGGAAGAGAAGGCCGTGCCGATAGCGGTGAGCCCATCGCGAAACGACTCGGTCTTCACGCCATCGTGCTCGACCGGACCGCGTGGCGACAGGAGCCGTTCGCGGAAGTGCCGTTTCTTGCCGCCGATGCCTATGGGGAAGAGGTACACTTCGCGGCGGCACGGTGCCATTTGCAGGAAAGAGTATTGTTGACCGGGTATTATGGCGACATCGTATGGGGCATCGACCCGCACGATCGATCACCAGATATCGTTCGGGGAGATCCGACCGGACTGGCCCTTAGCGAATGGCGGCTATGGGTGGGATTTATCCATTGTCCCGTGTTGTTCTTCGGGGTGAGAAATAGCGAGCAGGTCTATCGCATTTCAACCAGCGAGGACATGAAACCTTGGAGCGTGGGCGGCGATTATGACCGTCCGTTCTGTCGACGGATCATCGAGGAGGCCGGTGTGGACCGAGAACTCTTCGCTCGCGAGAAGAACGCAACCGCGGTCGTGCTCTGGAACCCCAACGAGGGATTCCTTCCCGACGAGTCCATGCGAGACTACAGGCGATGGTTACAGCACCATGCGACAGGCTGGTTACGACGGCGAATGATCCCGCCGAGTTGGCGGGGACAAGCGCATGGGATGGCATCGCGCCTGCCTGGGGGGTGGCGCGTTATCAGTGGTCCCAGATACTTTGACCACCTCTTTCCCTGGGCTCTGGAGCACGCCAAACGCCGCTATATGGGCATGGGAGCCATCTTTTGACCCCAACTGCGCGAGATGTTGCCTTTTAAAAAGGCCATAGATACCTGATGCTCATGCACAGCGTCTGACGCTGAGTTACCGTAAGGCTGATCCGCTAAGGCATCTGGATGATGAAACACTTCACATACCGCATGTCCGACATGCTGGCGAGGATCGGATGGTCGGGGCTCTGGCCACGTTGCTCGATAAGTCTGATGTCTCGCTTCGCGGCACTCGCCGCGAAGCGAATACTGTTCCAGGGCTAGAAAAGACTCCCTACCATTTTATTTTCTCTCAAGTGGGCAATGTCACCATGAAAAGCTTTTGGGCTGCGCGGGGATAATGCTGATCAATGATCAATTGCCGTTCCCTTTCTCTGGATGCACAACTTTCAATCCAAGCCCATCTTCGAATGGGTCAAAGTCGCGATCATTGTGAAGTAATGTGTGGCCCTCAATCAGGCAAAAGGTAGCGATAAGACAATCGATTGTCCTTCGAACGGTTCTACCGGAGGCGCGAAGCTTCCGATAGTTCGCAGCCGCTTGAATGGCTAATTCAACAGTTCCTGTTTCAAAGACGGCGAGCCTCAGAAGTTCTCCCCGCACTGCCTTGAATTGGTCATCGTTGGTTACTCCTTGCAACACCTCACAAAGAATCAGATCGGTAAGCCCTAGTCGTTCGCTGATCAAGTGGGATTCGAGCCATACGGTGTGAGGTGTCGTCGTACCCCGGATGTAATCGACCCAGACCGTCGTATCGACTATGATCATGAAGCTACCTTGATCCGGCCTTCGCGCATCGTATCGAGATCACCCTCCCATATGATCTTTCCACGTAGGCGGCGAATGCCTTCCTGCCCCTTTACCTTGATCAGTAATCGGAGGCCTTCTTCTACGACGGCCTTCTTGGTTGAAAGACCCGTCGCCTTCATCGCCTGTCGCATAAGACTATTGTCGATCACGATATTGGTACGCATAGGCCCTCCGCATCATAATGTGTATGATTTCCATCATAATACACACTCGCCTTAAGCACAACAAGGGGAGAAAAACTCCGTGTGTGAAGCGATGAGGGCGGAGAAGCATGTCAAACGCAACAGACGGGCGCCACGCACCAGACTCGTATTCACAGTCGCTCCGTCAGCGCCACGTTAATAGCCAAATAAGCCAAGCCGCTTTCAAGTTTTCCTTGGCGTTACCGATATGGACAATAGCACGGAGGCACGTATGCGGCTACGGAGTAGCCCGAGAATGCATGTGCGGTATCCCGCCAGCGTCCAGACCGACGACGGCGCAGGTGAGGGAATTCTGTTCAATCTCTCACTAACGGGATGCAGGATGCAAAGCAGTGTCGCCCTGACTCCGGGGAGCTACCTCGCGCTGCACATCGAAACCCCAGACGCGGAATCTCCTCTGGCCGTCGAAGTCTCAATCGTTCGTTGGACCAAAGACAATCAGGTCGGCATCGAGTTCCTTCGCTACGCCCAAGGCGACCGTCAGCGAGTCTTGGATCTGATCGAAGGTCGTGAAGCTTCTGTCACCTCCGATCACACTGAGCATGAAGAAGTGCCCCTCAGTACCGTCGCCGCGTAAGCACATTTTCCTTTCAATCGTTCTTGAAAGCTTCTTAGCTGTTCAAACCAATCATGTAGCGTGACAGAACTCCCGGCTTTACTTCACTAATTGCTCGATGACTTTCAAACCGAGGTAGCGATTCCTACCGCCATTTTTCGGCCTTCGGCTATGGCTCAGACGATCATTCCGACGATGATCCCATCGCGTCCCATTCTCCTTTGCTGATGAATCGTCTCGGCTTCAACGCGCCGCTCGCGTACGCCAAATGAAGAATTTCCTCCAGCCAGGCCAGGCGTTGAACTGGAGTCGCCAACAGTGTCGCAGCAAGCAGATTCTGATCATCGGCATTCCAGTCTGCTGGCTGCGTCTCCTGTGAGGACACCACGGACTTTTCAACCATATTAACGGCTTCCCTTTTGCTGTTGGATAGCTTCCAGCTGCACAACGTCCGCCAGATCCTGCGGTCTTCCGGCCCGTCGTTTTAAAAGGATTAGATCATCGAGCGAAGCAATTCTGATCTTTATCTTATTCAACATGACTTCTTGAGAACGGGCCAAGAGCTCTTCGAATGGCACCTCCGGCTTGAGCAACAAGTCTACCACTCGCATCGGATTTGCTGGATCAACAAGTGAAAAAGCTCGCATATGTTTCTCTCGATGCCATACTTCTCGAACTGTAGAATCCGCAAATTGCTCAGGAGCTACCGGCACCTGCGGGCGAAATCCTCTCGCCACTAGCGCTTGAATCATCTTCGTAGCTTCTCCTGGCGCTAGATCTACGGCCAAATCCACATCGGCTGTTGCTCGGGCATATCCGTGCATGACGGTCGCAAGGCCGCCGACTACGACATAACGAACTTCTGCCGCATTGAGTATTTGGAATATGGGTTCGAAGACCGACACGAGGCTATTTTAGCGGATGCTTACGAATATAGCAGCCCGCTAGCGGTTTCCGTTCAAATCAACCGACAAGGGACGCTCGGGACCGCGAGGAGAGCAGGACAGGCGACCAAAAACATGGACCGGAAAACTCTAGAAAGTGAATGAGATAGCTTAACAACTAAGGGAAGGATTTGGGAGTAACCGTTCTTTGAGGAGTTGCCATCTGCGCCTGACTTCTTCGACTCCTTTCTCTCTTTCTCGTCGGTATCGTTCTAGAGATCCATCCTGAGCCGCTCTCAAATAGAGCTCGTCTATCAGATGCAGCTTTTCCTCGATCGACATATTGTTGGAGGCTTTTCTTCTTGGCTTCGACGTGGTCTTCGTCTTTCTTTTCATTTCACAGACACCTTCGCGGATTTTCCGGCATGCAGATACTGATCGATACCCGCCGCCATTTTTCGCCCTTCGGCGATGGCCCAGACGATGAGTGAGGCGCCGCGTTTCGTGTCGCCGCCGGCGAAGACGCCGTCAAGGTTGGTCATGAAGTTCCCGTCGACCGTCACAGCCCCACGCGCGTCATACTTCACACCCAGGTCATCGAGCAGGCCGTTCTTGATCGGACCGGTGAACCCCATGGCCAGCAGCACCAGATCGGCGTTCATCTCGAACTCGGTGTTGGGAACAGGCGTGAACTTGCCGTTGCTGAACTGCACGCGATGCCCGTGCAGCTTGGTGACATGGCCATTGTGGCCGGTAAACTTCGTCGTGGACACGCTCCATTGCCGATCACAGCCTTCTTCATGAGCATGCGACGTGCGCAGTTGCATCGGCCAGAGCGGCCAAGGGGTTGACTCGGCACGCTGCGGCGGGGGCTCCGATAGCAACTCAAATTGATGCGCTTCGACGCAGCCTTGGCGATGCGTGGTCCCGAGACAGTCGGATCCCGTATCACCCCCGCCGATGATGACCACTCGTTTGCCTTTCGCGGTGATCGGCTCATCGCTGAGAGGAATGCCTGCCGTGCGCTTGTTTTGCTGGGTGAGGTATTCCATCGCGAGATGCACGCCCTTGAGTTCTCTTCCCGGAATCGGCAGCTCGCGGGCCTGTTCGGCGCCGAGCGTCAAACCCACGGCGTCGAACTGTTTGCGCAACTGCTCGCCGGTGATGTCCTTTCCGACCGCGACGCCGGTTTGAAACTTCACTCCCTCGACCTTCATCTGCTCCAATCGCCTGTCGATAACCCACTTTTCCATTTTGAAGTCGGGAATGCCGTAGCGAAGCAGACCGCCGATCCGATCGGCTTTCTCGAAAAGGGTCACGTCATGGCCGGCCCGAACCAGTTGCTGCGCGGCAGCGAGCCCCGCCGGACCGGAGCCGACGATCGCCACCGTTTTCCCGGTTTTGACGACCGGCAATATCGGAGTGACAAGTCCATCGTTGAAGCCGCGATCGACGATGTTCCATTCGATGATGCGAATGGAAACCGGATCTTCGTTGATACCCAACACACAAGCCCCTTCGCAGGGCGCGGGACAGAGACGGCCGGTAAACTCTGGAAAGTTATTCGTCGTATGCAGGGCCTTGAGCGCGTCTTTCCAGCGGCCGCGATAGACGAGATCGTTCCACTCCGGGATCAGATTGACCACGGGACAGCCGGTGTTACCCTGGCAAAACGGCACACCGCAATCCATACAGCGCGCGCCTTGAGTCTTCAGCTTCTCTTCGGCGATCGGCTCGTACATTTCCTTCCAATCGAGCACACGCAACTCGACCGGCTTTCGCTTCGGGCCCTCACGGGCATATTTCATGAAGCCTTTTGGGTCACCCATGGCTACTTAACTTTGTCCCCCTCGAATCATATATTGGCGATTGACTGGGAAACCCTCAATTTCACCCGCCCAACCCTGCGCGCTTTCACACCCACCCTTCCCAGCCTGCCGATGCAGGCCTTTCCACATGGACGTGCGCTTTACCCTACTTGGATCACCCATGTCTTACTCGTCGTTCGCCTTTCGTATCTGGTCTCTCGTACGCGCGCTTGACCACCCGGTTCAATGCACGGCGCTCGCTTTACGCTTCCGTTCTTCCATGACGCGTTTGTAATCGACCGGCATCACCTTCACGAATTTTGGAACCGTGGCATCGAATGCATCGAGGACCTGCTTGGCCTTCCGGCTGCCGGTGTACATGAAGTGTTTCGTGATCAATCCGTGGAGCAGCTGTTTGTCTTCCTTGGTCGTGACCGGCTCCAACTCAACCATGCCGGTATTGCAGCGGCTTTGGAATGTCCCGCCGTCATCCAGCACGAAGGCGACGCCCCCGGACATCCCGGCCGCGAAGTTGCGCCCTGTTCCGCCGAGCACCACGACCACGCCACCGGTCATATACTCACACCCGTGATCGCCCGTCCCTTCGACGACGGCATGCGCCCCGCTGTTTCGAACGGCAAACCGCTCGCCCGCCCGTCCATAGAAATACGCTTCGCCCTGCGTCGCGCCATATAATGAGGTATTCCCGATCAGAATGGTTTCTTCAGGATCGTAGAGCGCGTCCTTCGGCGGGTACACGATGATCTTGCCGCCGGACAATCCCTTCCCGATATAATCGTTCGACTCCCCTTCCAGGGTCAGCGTAATGCCTCGCGCAAGGAACGCCCCAAAGGATTGGCCGGCCGACCCGTTGAACTTGATCGAGATCGTATCTTCCGGGAGACCTTCCAGGCCGTATTTCTTGGCGATCTTACTGGACAGAACTGTGCCGGTCGTCCGATTCACGTTGCGGATCGGCAGTTGAACATTCACCTTTTCGCCCTTGTCGATCGCCGGCCGGCACAGCTCCACCAGCTCGTTATCGAGAATATGATCAAGGCCGTGATCCTGCTTTTGCACACAATAGCGAGCCACGTTCGGCCCCACGTCGGGCATGACCAGCAAGGGCGAAAGATCCAACCCTTTGGCTTTCCAGTGATCGACCGCCTTGGTGATTTTGAGCTTATCGACCCGGCCGACCATCTCATTGATCGTCCTGAACCCGAGCTTCGCCATGAGTTGCCGCGCTTCTTCGGCGACGAAGAACAGGTAATTCACGATATGTTCCGGCTTGCCGTTGAATTTCTTCCGCAGTTCGGGATCTTGCGTCGCGATGCCGACGGGACAGGTGTTCAGGTGGCACTTGCGCATCATGATGCAGCCTTCGACGATGAGCGGCGCCGTCGCGAATCCATACTCCTCGGCGCCAAGCAGCGTGGCGATCACCACGTCGCGGCCCGTTTTCATCTGTCCGTCCGTTTCAACGCGAATACGTCCGCGGAGATCGTTGAGCACCAGTGTTTGGTGAGTTTCCGCCAGCCCCAGCTCCCACGGAATACCGGCATACTTGATCGACGACAACGGCGACGCGCCCGTGCCGCCGGAATCACCGCTGATCAGGACTTTGTCGGCATGGGCTTTGGCGACACCAGCCGCCACGGTCCCGACTCCGACTTCGGCGACGAGCTTGACCGAGACACCAGCCTCCGGATTCGAGTTCTTCAAGTCGAAGATCAGCTGAGCCAAATCCTCAATCGAGTAGATATCATGATGCGGCGGAGGCGAGATCAGCTGTACGCCCGGCGTGGCATAGCGGAACCGCGCAATATTCTCATCGACCTTGTGTCCGGGTAACTGTCCTCCCTCACCCGGTTTCGCGCCCTGCGCCATCTTGATCTGCAATTCACGCGCATTGACCAGGTAATGCGCCGTCACACCGAACCGGGCCGAGGCCACTTGCTTGATATAACTGTTCTTCGAATCACCGTTCGGCAGCGGTTTGAACCGCTCGGGATCTTCACCGCCTTCCCCGGTGTTGCTCTTGCCGCCGAGCCGGTTCATGGCGATCGCGAGCGTTTCATGCGCTTCCTTGCTGATCGACCCGAACGACATCGCGCCGGTATTGAAGCGCTTAACAATGTCTTTGGCAGGCTCCACCTCGTCGATGGAAATCGGCTGGCCCGCGAATTTGAAATCGAACAGACCGCGCAAGTTCGACCGCCGCTGACTCTCATCGTTGACGAGTTGGGCGAATTCCGCGTAGGTCTTCGCGTCGTTCGCGCGGCTGGCATGCTGCAGTTTGTAGATCGTGTCAGGATTCCAATTGTGATGCTCGCTCTGAATGCGGTAATGAACTTCTCCGCCGAAATCCAGTTGGCGGATCGCCGCCGGTTCGTAGGCCGTCCGATGCCGGCGTAACGTTTCCTCGCCGATCTCGCCGATGCCGACCCCTTCGATGCGCGACGCCGTTCCCGTAAAGTACCGATCGATCAGTTCGTGATTCAACCCAATGGCCTCGAAAATCTGCGCCCCGCAGTAGGATTGCACGGTCGAGATGCCCATCTTGGAGAAGATTTTGAGCAGGCCCTTATTGATGGCCTTGATGAACTTGCCTTCAGCTGTTTGGGCGTCGAGCCCTTCCGGCAAATACTCGTCGCGTTCCATATCGACGAGCGTTTCAAAGACGAGATAGGGGTTGATCGTTCCGGCGCCGTAGCCGATCAAGCAGGCGAATTGGTGCACATCACGCGGTTCCCCGGTTTCCAGAATGAGTCCGACTTCAGTTCTCGAGCATTCCCGCACCAAGTGGTGGTGGACAGCCGAAATACCGAGGAGGCTGGGAATCGGTGCCCAGGCCTCGTCGACTCCGCGATCGCTGAGGATCAAGAATTTGTACCCTTCCTTGATCGCCTGCGACGCTTCCCGGCATAGCTCGTCGACCGCCGCGCCAAGACCGTCCGCCCCTTCGGCTACGCGGAACAACATGCGGAGCGTCTTGCTCTTGAAGTTCGGGTCCGAAATTCCGCGGATCTTTTGGAGATCGGCGTTCGTCAAAATCGGTTGTTGCACCTTGATCCGCCGGCACGATTCGGGCGACTCATCCATCAGATTGGGCTTCGGCCCGATGTTCGTGACCAGCGACATCACCAGCTGCTCACGAATCGGGTCGATGGGCGGATTCGTGACCTGGGCGAAGAGTTGCTTGAAATACTTGAACAACAGCTGCGGCCGATTCGACAGCACCGCCAGAGGCGTGTCGGTCCCCATCGACGACACCGGTTCCTCGCCGTTGACGATCATGGGCGTGATGACCATCTTCAACTCTTCCACCGTATAGCCGAAAGCTTGCTGCCGTTGCCTGATCGTGGGGTGATCCGGCTGCGGCACGTTCAACGGTTCCGGCAGTTCGTCAAGCGAGACACCGTATTGCGTCACCCAGCTGCGGTACGGCTTCCGTTTGACGATATCGGCCTTGATCTCTTCATCATCGATAATCCGGCCCTGTACCGTATCGACCAAGAACATGCGTCCGGGCATGAGCCGGCCCTTCATCCGAATGTCTTTCGCCGGG
The DNA here is from genome assembly GCA_024760545.1 of Nitrospira sp. NCBI lineage: Bacteria > Pseudomonadati > Nitrospirota > Nitrospiria > Nitrospirales > Nitrospiraceae > Nitrospira > Nitrospira sp. Next base: position 4,026,871 of record CP060501.1, on the reverse strand, counting down.
GCCGGAAGCACTCCGGCTTCCGATGCCAGCACGACCGTTCCATCCGTCATCACTTGGTAGCGGCACGGGCGGAGTCCATTGCGGTCCAGCGTTGCACCGATCATCTTGCCGTCGGTAAAGCACACGGCTGCCGGCCCGTCCCACGGCTCCATCATCGCCGCGTGATACTGATAGAAGCCCCGGCGATCCAAATCCATTTGTGAATTCGCCACCCACGGTTCGGGAATCAACATCATCATGGCGTGCGGCAGGGAGCGTCCGCCGAGCAGCAGAAATTCAAGCGTGTTGTCCAGACAGGCCGAGTCGCTTTGATTCTCGGAGACGATCGGGAACAGTTTCTCCATGTCCTTGCCGAACAGTTCGGAGTGGAGACGGCCCTGACGCGCCTTCATCCAATTGACGTTGCCCTTCAGCGTATTGATCTCGCCGTTGTGGCACACATACCGATAGGGATGCGCCCGCGGCCACGTGGGGAAGGTATTCGTGCTGAATCGCGAGTGCACCAGTGCCAGTGCGCTCACCATCCGTTCGTCGGTGAGATCCTGGTAGTACGGCGCCATTTGATGGGGAAGCAGGAGCCCCTTGTAGACGATGGTATTGGCCGACAAGCTCGACACGTAGAAGTGTTCTCGTCCTTGAATCGCCGACTCCTCCACCGCTTGTTCGATCCGCTTGCGGACCACATAGAGCTTTCGTTCGAACTGGGCCTCGTTCAACGCGTCGCGCGCGATGAAAATTTGCCGCATGAACGGCTCTGTGGTTCGCGCTTGTTCGCCAATCTGATCGCTCTTGACCGGCACATCGCGCCAGCCAAGCAGGCGCAAGCCTTCTTCAGCGATGATTTCAGTGAACAGCCGCTCGCATAACCGGCGGGAATCCGCATTCGGCGGCAGAAACAACTGCCCCACCCCATACTCACCCTCCCCGGGCAATGACACGCCGGCATCGCCGGCTACCCGCTTCAAGAAGGTGTGCGGGACTTGTAGCAGAATACCGGCTCCATCCCCGGTGCACGGATCGCATCCCTGCGCTCCGCGGTGAGTCAGATTCTCCAATACTTGAAGCCCTTGCTGCACAATGTCGTGGGACTTCTTCCCTTTGATGTTGACGACGAAGCCGATCCCACAGGAATCCTTCTCATGCCGGGGATCATAGAGCCCTTGCTGACGGGGGAAACCGGGAAGATTCATGTGTCTATCTCGTTCAAAGATCACGCGTTTTCCTATTGAATGGAGAATGGCGCGCGAGAGAAACTTCGGGTGAATTGAACCCCATAGTCCTCAGGCTGATTCTCAGGCGAATGTCACGGTGGGACAGACCTTACTGGATGGGTCATTCTTCTGTCAAGATTGCGTGTTCTTATCGCCGTCATTTGCTTGACTTTATTTCCTCGGCTGCCATACCATCCGCGGCATGACACAAGGTCCTGTAATTGCCACCCTGCACAGCATGGCCGATGTGTGGGAAGCCTATCGCGGCGAGCTGGATGGAGTTGAAGATCGGGTCCGAAAGAACCTGGACTCCAGCGTCACCCTGGTCAACACCGTTGCCGCCCATATTTTGAGCGGCGGCGGCAAGCGCATCAGACCCCTGCTTTTACTCCTGTCGGCCCGCCTCTGCGGGTATCCGGGGTCCGAGCACCATCAGCTGGGCAGTATTGTGGAATACATTCACACCGCGACCCTGTTACACGACGATGTCGTGGATGACGCGGATATTCGAAGGGGCAGGCGAACCGCTCGAAAGGTATGGGGAAACCAGATCAGCATTCTAGTCGGCGACTATCTCTATACCAAGGCGATGTGCAAAGTCGTTGAGTTCCAGAGTCAGGGAATCAATGAGGTCCTCGCCGATGCCTGTAAAAAAATGGCCGAAGGTGAGGTCCTTCAGCTGTATTACAACGGAAACCCCTCGATGCCGGAGATTGACTACATCAAGATCGTCGAGCACAAAACTGCCGGATTGATCGCCGCCTCCTGCCGAATGGGCGCCATCCTGGCCGAAGCCTCGGAGACACAGCAGAATGCGTTGTTCCGCTTCGGTCAATACCTCGGCATTGCGTTCCAGGTCGCCGACGATACGTTGGATTATACCGCGAACGGCGAGTCACTCGGGAAAACGATCGGACAGGACCTTCGCCAGGGAAAAGCTACGCTGCCGCTCCTGCACCTGCTGCAGCACTGTTCGGAGCAGGACAGACAGATGATCAAAGATCGAATGGAAACTCGGACGCTCAGCACGTCCGATCTAGAGCGCATTCTTTTGCTGATGGCCGATTTCGGGTCGATCACCTACGCGATGGATCGCGCCCGAGCGTATATCGCCGCCGCCAAGCATGAACTCGATCGCTTCGACGATAGTACCGCGCGGCGTGCGCTGTCGGTCGCCGCTGATTACATGATTACCCGCGATCGGTAATTGCCTTTCCGCCAGCCGGACGTACGCTGGGCCGTGGGAGCGGCACGGCGTAGGCGAAAGAACCCCGCTCGCTCTTGTAACCATCAAACCATCGTCGCTGTTGCGACACTGCAAAGGGGCTGTTCATGTCACAGATCTTTCCATTTCAGGGTACATTGTTCGACCAGACGATTGTGGGCGCCATCAAGGATGTGATCGCTCCACCGTACGATATCATCGATGCGGAAGGGCAGAAGCGGCTCCACGACCGGCATCCCCACAATATCATCCGCATGGAATTGGGGCTGGACCAGACCGGTGATAGCCCCGCGCATAACCGGTATACCCGAGCAGCCGCTGCGCTTCAGGCCTGGATCAAGGACGGCATCCTCAAACGCGATGAGCGGCCGGCTGTTTATTACCACACTATTGAATATAGCCCTCCCTACTCAGCGCCGGATGCGCCCAAGAAGGTGTTACGAGGGTTCCTGGCCTTGGCAAAGCTGGAGGCCCTGGACTCCGGGCATATCTATCCGCATGAGAACACGCGCGCCGCGGCGAAAACCGATCGCCTGAACCTCATCGAAGCCTGCCGGACGAACTTCAGTCCGATCTGGTCTCTCTACTCCGATCCGCTCGGTGTCATCATGGGACTCTTGGAAGCCGAGGTAAAAGGCAAACCCGCCCTCTACGATTTTCAAGACGATGCCGGCTGCCGCGAACGCCTGTGGGCCGTGACCGATGAGGCCATCCTCGGACAGATGACCGATACGATGCGGAGTAAGCCGCTGTTCATTGCAGACGGTCATCACCGCTATGAGACCGCGTTGAACTATCAAAAACTCCGTCGACAACAGGACAGCGCTCCGGCCGGGCTCCAGCCTTACGACTCAGTATTAATGCTGCTCTCCCAGCTTGAAGATCCGGGGTTGACGGTGTTGCCGACGCACCGGGTTGCAACCACTCCACTGCCTTCCCTGGACCAGATCAAGCAGTCGCTCGGCGAGATGTTCGAGTTCCGAGAGTATCCCTATACTCCATCCACACAGAGTCAGGCGCGCCACCAGTTTCTGACCGCATTGAGGACAGAAGGAAAGAGCGCGCCGGTGTTCGGCCTGACCCGGCAAGGCGATGAACGATACGTCACCCTGACGCTGAAACCGGCGCATCGGCCCTCTGCGCAGGCATCACCTCGGACCAAACTCGACGTCTCTCTACTCCAACAGCTCATCGTGACCAAGCTCTGCCCGACTCAACAGGAGCAGGAAGCCATTCTGTACACGAAAGATGATCACGAAGCGCTCGATTGGGTGGCTCGAGGAACAGGGACAGGCGCGTTCCTTCTTAACGCCACCAAGGTCAGTGAAGTGCAAGCCGTCGCGGCGGCCGGCGAACGGATGCCGCACAAATCCACATACTTTTACCCCAAGCCGTTGACGGGACTCGTCATCAATGTCATGGAGAATGCGTGAGGGGTAAGGGGTGGAGCATCAGATAATGGAAGATGGAATAGGATGTCGCCTGAACAATGCATTGAGACCCTCGCCTCACAGTTAACCCCTCACGCCTCACGAGCTGGAGTATGAACGCGAAGATTCTTATCGTCGACGATGACCCCGACATCGTCATGATGCTCGAGGATCGGTTACAGGCGTCCGGGTACGAAACCGTCATGGCATCGGAGGGGCAGCAAGCACTGGACCAGATCGTTCACGAGTCTCCCCAGCTCGTCCTGCTGGATCTGTCGCTGCCCAGGCTCTCGGGTCTCGACGTGCTCAGGCGTCTTTCGCAGATGAAACCGGCGGAGAACCTTCCCGTCATCGTCATGACGGCGCATGGGTCCATCGAAGCGGCCGTGGAAGCCATGAAAGAAGGGGCGTACGACTTCCTGACCAAACCCCTCGACAAGGACCATCTCCTGATCGTGATCCGCAAAGCCCTGGAGCGGGACTCGCTGCAACGGCAAGTCGCGTATCTTCGCTCCGAGGTCGACGGCCGTTATGCCGCCATCGTCGGGAACAGCCCCTCCGTACGGTCTGTCGTGGACGCAGCGCAACGAGCCGCGAAGTCCGATGCGAGCGTCTTGCTCCTCGGCCAAAGCGGGACCGGAAAGGAACTGTTTGCGCGATCGATCCATCAATGGAGCCCTCGGAGCGCCATGCCGCTCATCGTCATCAACTGCGTCGCATTGACGGAGACGTTGCTCGAGAACGAACTGTTCGGCCACGAACGCGGCGCGTTCACAGGGGCGGACCGCCAGCAAAAGGGAAAGCTGGAAATGGCCGACGGAGGAACCGTGTTCCTCGACGAGATCGGGGACATGTCGCTGCCCCTGCAAGCCAAGCTTCTTCGGGTCCTTCAAGACCGGGAGTTCCAACGAGTGGGCGGATCCAAGACGGTCTCGGTGAATATCCGCATTATCGCCGCAACCAACAAGGATCTCCGGCAGGCCGTGAGGGCGGGCCAGTTCCGCGAAGATCTGTATTTCCGGCTCAACGTCGTGACCCTGACGTTGCCGCCGCTTCGTGAGCGGCAGGGAGATGTGACAGCCCTCGCGCAGTTCTTCCTGGAGCGCCATGCGAGAGATGCGAAACGACCGGGCATGACGCTCAGTGCGGCGACGCTGGATACGTTGACTCGTTATCCGTGGCCGGGAAACATTCGCGAGTTGGACAATGTCATCGCGCGCGCCGTCGTCTTGAGTCCAAAGGACACGATTGAGCCGGATATGCTGGCTCTGCTGGCGGATGATGCCAATCTCCGGGGGAACAATGATCCCGCATTGCCGTATCTGGACCTGCCCTACCACGAATCGATGGAACAACACAGCCGCTACATCATCACGCGTGCGATGGAACGGGCGGACGGTAATCAGACGAAGGCGGCCGAATCACTGAAGCTCCAGCGAACCTATCTCGCCCGACTGCTCAAACAGCAAAAAGATTAGAGTACCCACCGAGCCATCGGATATCGGCCGAGCGACATGGCCCGACCGAGACCCAGCTCAGCTGCGAGGAAGGCGAGGTTCGAGAGGAGAGCGGTCTTCCAAGCGGATCAGTCCTGCTCGGGCATCCTTCTCGGCCTGCGCGTAGCGTCCGACTGTTCCGACATCCGACCAGTAGCCATGCAGATCATAGCCGAGGACTGTTTCTCCGCGCTCGATGGCAGAAACATAGGGATCGATAATCGAAGAAGCTTCCCCCTTGGGAACCTGCCGGAGGAGCCGGGGATCCAAGATGTGAATCCCGGCGAACATGCGTGGCACTGTTGGGAAGGAACCAACGCGGCCTTTTCCCGTGATGCGCAGGATCTGATCCTTGTCTCCCACCTCCACCAACCCCCAGTGGACAGCGTCCGCATCCTCACGCAGCACCAACGTCGCCGCCGCTTGTCGTCTGAGGTGAAAATCGCGGAGCGCTCCGAGATCCAATTCCACGAGCGTATCCCCGTTGAGGACCAACACCGGTTCCCCTGAAAAATGAGGCTCGGCTTGTTTGATCCCGCCGCCCGTTCCCAGTATGACTGGTTCATGTGAATACACGATCCGAACCCCGTATTTTGAGCCGTTGCCTAGGGCCTGTTCGATCATCGGACCCAAATAATGAAGGTTGACCACGATCTGATCAAATCCATGTCTTTTCAGCAGCAGGACGTTCCAGACGATAAGCGGAGTGCCGCCGACGGGCAACAACGGTTTAGGAATGGTGTTGGTCAGCGGCCTGAGGCGGGTTCCAAGACCAGCCGCAAGGATCATGGCCTTCATAAGACCCTCTGAGGCGTCCTCACCCTCACGCCTTACTCTTCACTGGTCATTGCAGTTCCGGCACATAGGGGGTGAGGTGTCTCCGGAGCGTCTCCAACTCCGGATATTTGTGAAGATTGCGTTTGACGTAGCTCAAGACGCGGGGAATATCGGCCAAGAATTTTGGGTTGCCTTTGACCCGATCGATGTAGACGAACCGACCGGCAGCCTTCAGATTCCGCTGAATGCTCGTGAGATCGAACAGGCGCCGGAATGCGGCGCGATTGGTCCAAACGAAACGCCGCTCGGCCAGTTGATCGAGATAGTAGTTCACCAAATCGTCGACAAGGGTTTCGTCGAGCTGAATGTAAGCATCCCGCAGGAGTGACGCCAGATCATAGGTGGCCGGCCCCATCAAGGCGTCCTGGAAGTCGATCACCCCAAGCCGCAGTCCATCCACCATCAAATTGCGTGAGTGATAGTCGCGATGCGTGAACACGCGCGGCTGGGCGGCCAATTGTTCCGCAATGTTCTCGAACCCGCGGCGAATGGCCGACGCATCCGCGTCGGGCAACGGCGTTCCGTTGCGCGACGCAACCCCATACTCAAGGAAGTGCTCGAACTCCCACATCAGCAACGGCACGTCGAAACCCCGATGAAACGCCAAACACTTGGGATCCGCCGGCGTCGTCGCCTTGATCTGCATCTGCACCAGCACATTGATGGCCTGCTTATAGCGGGACTCCAGGCCGGGCGCATCCGCGCGGCTGACGGCCTCCGCCAGGGTCACATCCCCGAAATCTTCCAGGTAGAGCAGTCCGCCGGATTGATCATAGTAGTGGAGCGCGGGCACGGGGACATTTATTTTAGCCAAATGCGACATGATGTTGACGAACGGCAGCTCTGAGATCGGATGCATCGAGCCGCTCACTGCCTCTTCAGATTGCTTGAATCCTTCCGGTTCAGCCAACTGCATGACGATGACGGAATGCGGCGGTCCGCCTGTAAGGGTCGCTCGATAGTAGCGCCGGTTGGAGGCGTCGCCCGCCAACGGCGTCACGGTCTTCAAGGCGAGACCCGGAGGGAGGTGAGCCTCGACAGCCTTTGCGATATGTCGGTGATCCGGTGGAGACAGCGGAGCCTTGGAAGGAGTCGTGTCGGCCGTCGGCATAGTCGGCAAATTATAGCGAGCGTCCTGTGACTTGTCACGAAGACGTCGGATTCGATCAATGCGAGCCGACGTTATGTTGGCTAGGATTGGGCTTCCGGAAGGGAGTTCACGGGCTTGAGATTGAACACCCAATGCATGGCGATCGCTCCGATCGTCCCTCCGATCGTATCTGCCAGCCAATCGAGCCAACTCGAGTCCCGAAAAGGAACGAACGATTGATGGATTTCGTCGGTGATCCCATACAACGAGGCGAGCAAGATGGCCGCCGGAATCGCCTGATGCCTCCACCAGTCCCTTCGGTTGCTACGAAGAGCCCGATAGCACAACGCACCCAATACTGCGTAGGCCGCGACATGGATCACCTTGTCACTGAACAGTTTGATGAAGGAAGGCAGATGTTCTTCGGGATGAGACTGAGATGACATATAAAAAATGAACGCCGCATACGCACACACCGGTCCCCAGTAACGCAAGAAGATCATCGTCTATTCCTTCAATCGCGGTTCATGGAAAATCAGGCTCATTGATTGCAGGCCTATACTCCCTATGACATACTGCCAAAAAATGAAGGGAAATCGTTCTCGATGAAGCACGTCCACGTCTGCCTCTTCTGGCATATGCACCAGCCGTACTACACCGACCCGTTGGCGGGATCGGCCAGCATGCCGTGGGTGCGCCTCCATGCGACCAAAGCCTATTATGATATGGCTTATCTTCTGGAGCAATTTCCGGACGTCAGATCCACGTTCAATTTTACCCCATCACTCCTCTTACAACTTCAGGAAATCTCGACCGGGACGGTGCTCGATCTGTTTCTTGAACACGCGCAACGACCGGCGGCCGGCCTGACCCTTGAGGAAAAAGCTTTTCTGATCCGGCATTTCTTTTCGGCCAATTGGGCGACGATGGTACGCCCCTACCCACGGTACCATGAATTGCTGGTCAAACGTGGACTGGAGGTCCATGGGGACGATCTGCGCCGCGTCGCCCGTCAATTTTCCACGCAAGAGCTGTTGGACCTGCAGGTGTGGCATAACCTTGCCTGGTTCGGGTACGGCTCTGTTCGACAATATCCCCGACTGGCCGCGCTGCGCCAGAAAAATCGCGGCTTCACAGAGGACGAGAAACAGGAAATGTTGGCGCTCCAACGCGCTGCTGTGCAAGAAATCGTGCCTCGGTATCGAGCGCTCATGGAGCGGGGACAAATCGAACTCACCACGACTCCCTTTTTTCATCCTATTCTGCCGCTGGTCATCGATACGGACATCAACCGGCGCGCCAGACCGGATCTCCCCCTCCCGGCGCGCTTCCGTGCGCCTGAGGATGCGTCGGTCCAACTTCGGGAGGCCGTCGGTTTCCACCAGCAGACCTTCGGCCGCTCCCCGACCGGCTTATGGCCTTCCGAGGGATCGGTCTGTCCAGAAATGCTTCCCCTTGTTCATCAAGCCGGCCTGCGCTGGCTGGCGACCGATGAAGGCATCCTCGCTCGCACCCTAGCGATGAGTGGCCGGCCGTGGCACCGACAGTCAGCCCTCTACCAACCGTACCATATCGGCGAAGCCGAACAATCCTTGACCATCCTCTTCCGCGACCGGGAGATCTCCGACGCGTTCGGATTCGTCTACCATAAGACGACACCCGAGTCCGCTGCCGAGGATGTCACGCGGCGGCTCCGGGGCATCATCCATGATGCGCCGCAGGATCGGATCGTCATCGCCATTATTTTGGACGGCGAAAACCCGTGGGAACATTATCACGACGGCGGTGAGCGATTTCTTTCGCTTCTGTACGAAAGCTTGACCAGCCAGCATTTGGAGAAGCCCGGGGAGATCGCCCTCCAGGCCTCGACTATTTCCGACGCAATCGCGGCCGTTCCGCCCAGCCAGCATTTATCCGGCCTCCATTCCGGCTCTTGGATCAACTCAGACTATAAGATCTGGATCGGGCACCACGAAGACAATCGCGGGTGGGATCTTCTCGGTCACACCCGCACACGGTTGATGGAACTTGCTCCGAATCTTTCCCCTGATCGCGCCCAGGCGGCGTGGCGAGAGCTGTACGCCGCGGAAGGCAGCGACTGGTTTTGGTGGTACGGGGACGATTTCGATACCGATTTCAAACCGGAGTTCGACCGGCTCTTTCGAACTCATCTCCGCAATGTCTGGACGCACATGGGTCTGCCGCCTCCCGCTCAATTGAACCAGCCAATCTGTAACCTCTCGGCGGTCTCCGAATCCGATGTGGTCCAACATCCGGTCGCGCTGCTTAACCCTACGATTGATGGCATGGTGACCGACTTTTTTGAGTGGCGTGGAGCGGGCCGCATCAACACCCAGCCTCCGCTTGGAGCCATGTGGAAAGCCGACGGACTGTTCACCGCAATTCACTTCGGGTGGAACTTAGACCAATTTGTGGTGCGATTCGATCCGGACGAGACCAGCACCAAGAAGCAAGGTCTGGCAGTCGACATCACGTTGCAGGGACCTCAATCGACGTTTCGGGTTACCTTTTCTCTCGCTTCGCCGGGGGAATTTCTTCTGTCTCACCAGACCAGGCCGGAAACCTGGGAGGAAATCGGTTCCTATCGATCGATCGCCTCCCGCTCGATTCTCGAGCTGGCCGTCCCCTGGAAAGAGCTTCATCTGGAGCAAGGGCATACGGTTCAGATGTCGATTGTCGTCCGGGAGCATGGGCTCGAAGTGGCCCGCTATCCTGGTCTACGCCCCGCCGCCCTCACGGTGCCGGGTCCAGAATTTGAAGCGGAACTGTGGAGAGTCTAAGCGGAATCGTGCTCGACACTGACCACTCGGACTCTGTGAATCTTATGGAGCCATCATGCCAGATCTGAGACGTGATCCCATTGTCGGTCGCTGGGTGATCATTTCCACCGAACGGAACGGCCGCCCGCACGACTTTATCAAGCTCCAGCCGGCCCGACCGATTTCCATGGCCCTCTGTCCCTTTTGCCCCGGACAGGAGCGGCTCACGCCGAAGGAAATCATGGCCTATCGGCCGCAACCGGCCGCTCCCAACTCTCCGAACTGGACGGTGCGCGTCGTCCCGAACAAATTCCCCGCGCTGCAGGTCGAAGGGGACATGGGGCGGGAAGGTGTCGGTTTGTATGACCGTATGAACGGGGTCGGCGCCCATGAAGTCATCATTGAAACGCCCAACCACGTCGAAGGCCTCGCCGATCTTCCGGCCAAGAAAATCGAGGACATGCTGTGGGCTTATCGCGACCGGATCCTCGACCTCAGAAAGGACCTGCGCTTCCGCTACATTCTTATTTTCAAGAACCACGGCGCCTCCGCCGGCGCCACCCTGGAACATAGCCATTCCCAGCTGATCGCCTTGCCGATCGTCCCGACCAACGTACAGGAAGAGCTCGATGGATGTCGCACCCACTACCAGCAGAAGGAGCGCTGCATCTACTGCGACATCCTCCGGCAAGACCTCTCCGATGGAGATCGTATTGTTGCCGAGAATCCTGAGTTCATCTGCATGACCCCGTTCGCGCCACGCTTCCCGTTCGAAATGTGGATTCTTCCCAAACGCCATGCCGCCTATTTTGAGGAGAGCCAAAAGTCGCAGTTCGAATTTCTGGCCCCCATCCTGTCGGAATCGCTCCGGCGCATGGACAAGGTCCTGGCACGCCCCTCCTATAACTTCATCCTTCATAGCTCCCCACTCCATGAAAAGACCGGCGAGTACTACCACTGGCATCTGGAGATCATCCCCAAGCTGACGCAGGTTGCCGGCTTCGAATGGGGCACGGGCTTTTACATCAATCCGGTGTCGCCGGAAGAAGCCGCAAAGTTTCTCCGCGAAGCAGGGATTTAGGTGCCGACGCGTTTTCGTCTTGAAGACCCCGCGCTGGCGGGGACTCTTCGCCGTATCGAACAAGCGGTCCGTCGCGGGGGCGGGAGAACCTGGTTGGTTGGCGGTTGTGTACGCGATCTCGTCCTCGGCCGACGTCCCCGCGATCTGGACATCGAAATTACCGGCCTCCCCCCCGGTCAAGTCCACGCGGTACTCGCGGAACACTTCTGCGTCCAGTTCGTCGGAAAAGCCTTCGAGGTGTTCAAGCTGCAGGGTCTGCCGATAGACATTTCCATTCCCTCCCGTCCACTCGTCGACGGCACAACCGGCCCTGGCCTCGCACGACAGGCCGATCCCGGCATGCCGATCGACGAAGCGCTTGCGCGACGCGACTTCACCATCAATGCCATGGCCTGGGACCCGGATACTACGGAGCTTCGCGATCCGTTCAACGGTCGCAGTGACCTTGGCGCGCACATCCTGCGCCACGTGGGACCCCGGTTTGTCGAGGATCCACTGCGAGTCCTACGCGGGATGCAGCTATCCGCACGCTTTGAATTGACCGTTGCACCGGAGACTGTGGCCCTGTGCCAAACTCTGTCTCAAGACGGACAACCGAGCGAACGGCTCTGGGAGGAATGGAAGAAACTCTTGCTCCAAGGCGTCAAGCCGTCGAGAGGCCTGCATATCTTGCGGCAGTGCGGGTGGCTCCGCTTCTATCCGGAGCTCGCGGCGCTTCAGGACTGTCCACAAGATCCCGCATGGCACCCGGAAGGCGACGTCTGGATTCACACCCTGCACTGTTTGGATTGGTTCGCTGCGGAGCGAACCGGCGATGAAGAGGACGACCTGATCGTCGGATTAGGCATACTCTGTCATGACTTCGGCAAACCGCACACGACCATTGAGGAGTATGGGCGCGTAACCTCACGCGGACATGAATCGGAAGGAGAAGTTCCGACGCGACGCTTTCTGGAGCGGCTGACGAACCGGCAGGACGTGATCGACGAGGTGCTCCCTCTGGTAAGTTACCATCTCCGCCCCAGCGCGCTTTTTGATGCGAAGGCATCGGACAGCGCGGTTCGCCGACTCGCCAGACAGGTCAAACGTATCGATCGTTTGGTGCGGGTCGCACGGGCCGACCACGCAGGCCGTCCGCCAAAACCGTTTGACGGGTTTCCCGCGGGCGAGTGGTTGATGACCAGAGCAAAACAGTTGGAGGTCGACTGTCGGACTCCTACTCCTCTTGTGATGGGCCGACACCTGTTGGAATTGGGAGTCCAACCGGGTCCCGACATGGGCCGGCTGCTCGATGACTGCTACGAAGCCCAACTGGACGGGACATTCGCCACGTTGGAAGAAGGCCTCAACTACGCAAAGATCAAACTTTCACCTTCGCGCTAGCACGCATTGTTCTTCCTGAGATTGTGAGCTTTCTCTCTCGTTTCTCCAGACCTCTTGCCCCCCGATCTCTATACCGATTATGATCTGCCTATGCACGTACACCTGAATCACCCGTCCCGGTCGATCGAAATCAAGGGTCCCAAACGAGTCAAGGAGCTCCTGCGCGACTTGAATCTCGTCGTCGAAGCGCACTTAGTCATTCGTGGCGATGAACTGGTGACCGAGGACGAGATGCTTTCCGACAAGGATCAGATCGAAATCCGACCGGTGATTTCGGGCGGATGAGACCGGGCGCTGCTTACCCCTCACAGCCTGGTCGCATTACAACGACATTCCATCTCTCCATTTTCCATTTCATCCTCAAGCCGTACTTTGGACAAATCTGAACAGGTTCACGGCCTAGGCATCACCTAGCTCAACACTCTCAATGAGGCGGTTTAGTCAAGCGACTGCCATTCTGCTACAGCATTCTGTAGGGAAATCCATTCGCGCTTTTATGAGAAGAATTTTGTAACCCACTGATTCCTCAGGAGACTATGTTTCATGTTGTGAATAGATCGGAACGGCACTACCCTTGCTGAAGTGTTTATCCAAGTGCCGACGAATGGCACACATTTTTACAACTATCTTACAGGGGGTATCTCATAATGAAGAGCATGTTGATGGCAGTCATGGCAGTGGCAGTGGCGGTCACCTTCAGCGCGCCTGCGTTCGCCGGCGAGAAGAAGGAAGAGAAGAAGAGCGGCCACGTGGTGGTCTACGGTGAAGAGAAGGACAAGAAGGGCGGCAAGCTTGACGAGACCTTCGGCGACAAGAAGGAAGAGAAGAAGGGCGGCCATGCCGACACCTACGGTGAGGAAAAGGACAAGAAGGGCGGCAAGTAAGCACCTGCTTCTTGGTTCCTAGTATGCTTGGGGGCTTCCTACTCAGTAGGGAGCCCCCAAGTTGTTTCAGTACCTGCCATCTGCCGATGATCCGGATTTGGACCGATCCTCACTTGACCCCTTCTCTCCCGGAACTGTATAACCACTCCCTCTGGTACGTGCTGAGACAGAAGCGCTGAGTGCTGAGACGAGAATCCATCCGTCACCATCGTCCTCAAGCTGGCCCTGTACCTCAGGACTCATACCGCAGCAGTGGGTAGGCATGCGCCCGTAGCTCAATGGATAGAGCACCAGACTACGGATCTGGGGGTTACAGGTTCAAGTCCTGTCGGGCGCACCACTAAATCAATAGGTTCCACCCCTTCTCCCTTTACACTCTCTTGCTTGGTTATGGTTCTGGTTAAGGTTCCGGTTTCATTTTTCCCATCTACCTGAAAGAGGCTCCCTCGATTCACACCATCTTTTAGATGCCCGGGAGCTAGGTGGGCATATCGCAAGGTAGTTTCGATATCCCTGTGGCCCATGATCTCTTTCACGGTCACAAGGTCCACCCCTGCCATAATACGGCGGCTTGCAGCCGTATGACGAAGGGTGTACCAGCATACGCCTCGTATCCCCGCTTTCCGAAGCGCCGGTTCATACGCGCGTCGTTCAAACGCCCTTGGGTCCATGGAATGGTTTTTCCCTCGAAGCCCAGGGAAGACGAAGGGGGACGACAGGAAGCTTTCGAGTGAGCAAAGAATCTCTTTCGCCCCTCCGCTTAACGGAACATGCCTAGTCCGCCCGCCTTTCGGCATTGGAATGGTGAGTACCCCATTTTCAAGATCTACGCAGTCCCATCGGAGCGTAAATTGTTCACCCTGCCGAAGTCCGGTTTCAATCGCTAACGCCACAACATTCCAATCCTGCGGAACCATGACACCCCGGAGCCTGATCAATTCCTCTTCATTTAAAAATCTTGTACGGTTAACTTCGGGGAAAAACCGAATTCCGCTGACAGGATTCCTTGAAATCCAGCCCTCCTTCACCGCAATCATGAGGACATGACGGAGAAAAGAAAAGTGACGGTTGATCGTTGCATCACTCCACCCTCTGCTTTTAGGCTTCTTCCCACGTTTGCTCAGGGTCTCCAGTCGCAACCGGCGAGCGCGCATGCTCATCTGAATGCGGCGGAGTTCTTCAGTTGTGATTTCTTGAAGGAGTCTTCTACCTAGCAAGAGCGACCAGCGTCGGCCATATCGTTCTTCATTCCCTATTCCCCGATTCGAACACCCTTCGAGATAGCGTCGAATCCAGGCACGGACTGTAATGTCCTTCTTATTCTCGAACTGTTCAGGAAAGAATCTCTTCTCTCGGATTTCTGCACGAAGTCGGCCATGGAGAACCTTGGCCTGGCTCTTAGTGTCGCACTTGAAAGTCTTCGCCCTGCCATTAATGAAGACCTGTACCCACCAGCCGGCTCGATCTTTTCGCTGAAAAATCCCCTTATCTCGACCGCCTTTTCTTGCCATCTCGTGGATCCTTTCGTTGATGCCTCCCCTCTTCGCGCCGCCGTCTCACCGATTCGATATGTCCACAATACCATTCGCAGTATTTCTTTTCGTGATTCGACGTGACGCTGAAGGGAATTCCACAATCAGGACGAGCGCAGATTCTAAAGTTGGCACAGCGCATCAAATCAATGAGCAATGTCGCCTTGAGCAGTTGAATTCCGGATATGGTTTCTATGACTCCGATTGGCTGATTCGCTTGCCACTCAACTCGGAAAGTGAGCTCAAAGAATGGATTTCCAAACGAGAGTTCGAAGAATGGATCGCTGGCGTCTAACCGGTTCTCTGTTGTTGGAGGTGTAAAAAGGCTCTTCAATCTTTTAGGTGTTGCTAGTCTTCTACGCCATCTTTCCTGCAAATCCCAAAGTCCTAAGGGGCCATCAAGAAACACAGACGTAGGCATCAGACGCCGCCTATCGGAGAGCGCATATGTATCCCAAATGCCTATGTCATGGAGAAAATCCAAAGCCGCAGACTCCGTGTGACGCAATCTCAAAAACCGATTCCTGATTTCCCAACCATCCAGGTTACCAGCGACGGCATCCAGTAATGTAGGCCTCACCACTTGAGGAGCCCCTTTTTTATCGAAATCCATTTCCCATTTTGTCGGGATACGAAGAAAGCGCACTTCTGGGCTTAATGGAATGCGTGTCATAATATGTTCGATTCTTTATCTAACACGATGTGTCACATTAATCTATATATATTATGACACATATTGAGCTACATGGAGTCTGACAGTCAAGACCATCATCATTAAGAACAAGGAGGAGATATGGGGACGATCATCGAACGCCACATCCGAGTGCCGGAGTTTGCTAGTCGTACCGGGCTTGCCCAAGCAACCGTGAGAAAGAAGATTGCCAGACGGGAGATCGCCTACCATAAGGCTGGCAGGTGCGTGGTGATTCCGGAATCAGAGATCGAGCGCGTGTTGGGCGAACGGCGCGAACCTATCTCTATTGCATTGCCCGATGACAGGTTGCCCGATGATGCCGCGTAATCAAATTACAATGGCATCAAGACTAAAGACGGTGTCCCTCAATCGCGCTGAAGCGAATGAACCGGTCGTGGATGACGAAGATACTGATATCGAGCCAGAGTGTCAGATCGATGTGCCCCCGCATATTCCAGACGGATATTATGAAGTCGGATTCGTTCGCGCTCAGAAAAAGAAGCTTTGGGGAAGAAGTAGAGTTTTCCGTACTTTCACGTCGTCCAAACTGGAGACTATTTCGGTCAACTCCTATTCATGGCAGCCACTATTCCTTCAAATGGACGCTTCTCGCTTTCGAGCAAATATCTTCAGCAGTGGTCGATCGCAGCCGGGAAGCGGCCAAGCCGGCGCGATCGCCTTACGACCAAGATCTTTCGAGGAAAGGTGTTTCTCGCACGCGTAAGGACAGTCACAACAGGTCATGACGGCAGGGAGCGAGATGTGGCATGGCATTACTCCGTCATCGATTCGTTGATCGAAGTGCGAGCCGGACAATGACTGAACCGCAAAGAAAGAAAAGTCGCCAAATGAAAGAAAACCAATACTCCTATCTTTATCATCACCGGTACCAGATACCCAAACCCGTATCAGTACCAATATCACTACCACCCAGTCATAAAGGAATCGCGGCGCTGAAGGCGCGTTTTCGTACTTTCTAAGGCAAAACTTTGAACGGGGTAGGACCCGCTCAAAGTCCTGTAGAAAGGGCTGCAGGAAACACACGCTGGTCAAATTCACACCCTCCCGGCATGCTGCTTGCGGTATGCCGGGGACCAGTCATGACGGTTCAGACAAGCAGGCAGTTTATTATGCAGACACCGGAAAAGGTCAAGTCATTTCCTGACTATGCAAACTTACGGAAGAATCATGAGGGACTAGGCAGGTCAAAAGTCTACAGGTTCCGGATGTAGACCGACCGTCTTCCCTTTCCACATACTCCCGCGAAATTGGAAAAGAAAAAGTTACGATTATTCTGAAGTATATGTGAGAAGCCAGGTCTCACCACTTACCATTGAGATAATCTGCGGTAACAATGAGCTGAGCTTATGAAAGATCTTGGGTCCTTAATGACATCAAACAATGCGGGTGTGCGTCGCCGCACTTGCGATCTAGTGACAGATCGAAAAACGAAGTTGACAACTGTCCATAGTTGACGACTTAACTCTTCGTCTCTGTCTGCGGAGATAGTGTCCCCAACGGATTTCATACATGGGGAAGCGATGCCTTCGCATGTACGATAGAGATTCGAGCCCTGGCTGCCTCAACACGGACCTTCCTCAGTTCTCTGCAACGAAGGATTAGGACGGATTGTCACGGTCAATCGTTTCCAAACGTTCCAGTAATTCATGGAGGAACGACAACGTTTCCGAAACCTGTTCCCGTGCGAATTCGGAAGCTGGCAGAAAGGCAGACCGAATATGTTCCAGAAACGCGATGCATTCGAGACCAATAATGCGCTGCAACGTGCCTAAATAGAAGACCACGTCGTATTCAGACGGAAGTGTAGTCTGATGAGCAAGTCGCTTGTTGAGTTCAACGAGTAACTCATTGGACAGTAAGATCTACGCAGTCCCAGCGGAGAGAAAACTGTCACCCTGCCGAAGTCCGGTTTCGATCGCGAACGCTACCAGATCCCAATCTTGCAGAGCCATGACACTCTGGAGTGGATTCAATTCCTCTTCGTTTAGGAATCTTGTCCGGTAAATGCTGGCTCAGCAGGGAGTGCATGTTTCAAAAGTCTTACGCCTTAGTGAGCAGTTCAACAATTCCAGCAAGATTAGGCGTTTCTAGTTCGACTATCAGGTGCTCCTTTTGACCCAAGTGGGTGCATCTATGCACCGCAAGTGCACGACTTATTTTGAAATGCGAGACCATGCTGCACTTCGATTGACTTCGTAATATTCCTTTTGTCTTCTTCGGAATTTACGAGTTCCTCTTGGTATTCCTGCGCGATAGTCTCTTAAGTGAACAATTGGCAAAGGTCCAGTTCTCGATGGGATTCTCCTATGCGCAATGACCTAATACTTAGGGAGGTTTTATGAAAACACGACTATGCTCGATGCTGACGGTTGGACTGTTGTGCTTCGGAATCGGCGTGACATTCGCAGCTGATCCCGATTCATCCGATCCTATGGCGGGGAAAGAAGTTAGGCCTACCACCAAGGAGCATGTGAAGAAGGATACGATCACCGGCATCTTAATGAGAAAAGCGGGTGAGTATTTCTTCATCGATGGCATCGATGGTGGAATAGAAAGGATCCATGTCGACAATACTACCAAATTGGATAATGTGGAAGCCGGCGACGTGGTCAAAGCCTATGTGACAGAACAGGACCATACGATCACCTTGCAGAGGGTGAACTGAGCCCATCCTTGATCTGATTGACAGGAGCTGAGGACGACTGCATCACATGACATGACCATCCTGAGCGTGAAAGGAGTCCGCAATCATGACTATGACGGCTAAGTACTGTTCGAGATGTCGCGAAAGGTTGTCGTTCATAGCACTTAAGAGTGAAATGGAGATATTATTTTACTGGGCCAGCCTCCGCAGGCGTGGGGCGATCACACAAGCAGGTGCGTGCGACAATTGTGGACGAAAGGATATGATCACGTATTATCATCTACCAAGCGGGCCTTGATCCCTGATAGGGGGCCTAATCAGATTTTCCGGTCATGGCTCCACTTCAATGGCAGTAGGAGTTTCGCTTCTTTGAGCATTACTGCCATGTGGCTAAAATCCGTGTCGCTGTTCCTAGAACGCGGTTTTTCAGCAATTATTCATTCCACTTGTTGGTCCAACCCGACTGACACATCTTCCTTCTACCTTTCCTTTAGCGCTACCTCGTTATTTAACTCACGCTAATCCACGGTATATTTCTAGCTTACGATTCTACTCTCCCGCGATCGCCATCAAGGTCCCCTTGATCGTATCTTTCCGGTGGCGCTTTCCGATCCGCGAGAAGACTCATTTAACCGAAGAGCCAGGAATCTTGCCATCTATGATGAGTTGGCCATAAGCAATGCATTGGGCCGTAGCTTCTTCGAATGTCGTATATCGACCAGTCCTCACGAAATGACGGTCATCCTGCTCGTCCTCCGTTGACCAGGAAATGAATACATTCGATTCACACCAAGAAACCGAGGGGCGGGCTGAATGGTATAGCCTTTGTAATTCACGGCTGGATTTTCGGCGTGGGAGGTACGTCAGAACCGATCATTGGATAAGAGACCGCTCTTCTGCGTGAACCGGTGGGGGATTCCAACTCGCACTATCCAGATACCAGGTTCCTGTTTGTTTACAGCGGACACAGTACGTTTGGAACATGTTTGAAGAATGCCCACTTTCCGATTGCGGCAGGCAGCCGGCGAGACGTCATAGCAAGGATCACAAAACTCAGACCGTGGACTGCTTATGCAGGATTTATTGTGAAGATTTTTTCACGATGTCATCATGAACGATTCATATCAGAGCGATATGATCGTTTACAGATCAAGGGAAAGGAAGATCATTGGTGTCGATGGTCGGTGCACTCTCACCGAGTATTGTTTTTTGGAATGCCGATAGAAGGAGAAGATTCGCCATGCGCATGATCGGATTGTTTGCAATGTGTGTGTTGTTGGAGGCCTGCACAACCACACCGAGGTTTCCTCCCGAGATTATGAACAACCTTGAAACGCATACTTTTGACGTCGCTGCTTGGCAGGCGCAAACCTATCATCCGTCGAACGCAGGCTTTGTTTCACATAAAGTGGAATTGGGGGGAGAAATCATAGAAGTTATTCGAAAACCGGAAGGTGTCGTGCTCCTTGTCGAGGAGCAGCCCATCGAGAACCATCCGGCATATAGTTCTAAGAGCGCCGAACGAGGAGACGCATTCTGGTACGCGATTTCCTTCAACGGCTTTCCAGAGCCCAGCATGTTGCAAAGAGGCAACAAACTTGTCGTTATCGGAATGACCGACAAGGGCGGTACAGAAATGATCGGTGGAGCTCCGAGAGTGGTGCCGCACCTTCAGGCGCAGTGTCTCCACATCTGGAATACCCGAGAATTGGAGGCGGCGGAATTTTCTTATTATGGAGGCCCCATGGGATATCATCCTCCTGAGGAACGAACCTTCTGCCTGGCATATGACGGCGATAAATCTTTGCCCTCCAGCGAGAGGCAGGGTGGCAAACATACTCATTCTGCCGGGGTGTAACACAGGCTGATACGGCTGTGCTTGACCAGTATTGATAAAAGGCCAGGAGGTGGAATATCTCACACCACCTCCAGCATGTGCGGTTCCCGCTCGTCAGAAGAGATATACGAAATCGAGCGAGAGGGTCGGCTGGTAGCTTGTTGCTCGGTCGCCGAGTTGAAAGACATTGTGATCGGATTTGTCATACCTGTATTCGAGTCTCGTTCTCAGCGACGGCAACGGTCTATACTCAAGTGTGAGGGTAAATTCCCACAGGGTCTGTGCAATGGCCGCGGACGGTGCTCCTGATGTGGCGCCGAAGCAAACGTTGGCTCTCGGTTGATAGGCCGTCGTTCCCTGACAGGTTACCAAACCTCCCGCGTCTTCGAAAATTTCCCCTCGTAAACGCATGCCCCATTTGTTCGTGAAGTCATGAAATAGATAGGCTGCCATCCCCTCCCAGCGCGCATTTTGACCTGAGCTGATCATGCTGCTGTTGGCTTGATTTGCGTAATAAGCTTCAACGACCGCCCATGTCTGGGTTGCAAGCTGCCAGCTCGCATACCCGCCGGTCAGCATGAGCATCCCTCCCGGCGTGCCTGGTGCTCCGACTCTCGGCCCGAACAACCCATAGAGCATGATTTTCACTCTTTCAGAAGGATTGACCATCAGCAGATATTCCACCATCGGATCGTGATGTATACCTGCTTGTGCCGCGTTGATATAAGAAAGCGCCCTGATCGACAGCGATACCTGTTTATTGAACTCGTACGTAGCGGAGATTCCGCCGGTCGTAAAGGGCTGACCCAAATACAGATAGGACCGTGAGTAGTTCGGGCTGTACGGATTGCCCACCTGTTCATAGCCGACCAGAGCATTAAACTGTCCGATTGCCAGCTCAAGCCCATGACCGAGGGGAGCCATATAATTGACATAGACTTCCTGAAAGTCGGCCCAAGTACTCAGATTCATTCCCCCAATAAAATCCGAATTGCGCCCCGCGTTGAATTTAACGCGAAAGCCGAGTTGATCGAGAGTTGAACCACCTATATTCAATGGCCGCTCTACCTGCAACTGGACCACGTTCGGACGAAACTCATTGGAGTTGACGTCGAAGATGCGGAGTTGATTAATACGATTGGACGGACTGTTGAAGTTCTGCGAATATGAGCCTTGAAGGTAGCCATTGAAACGCAGCCTCAGCACTTCCGACAGGAGCCGCCTCACTGTCATCTTCTCCGCTTCTCTGGGAATAGGCTCGAACTGATGAACAATAGGACTTGGTTCTTCTTCGGCCTCTACATCTGTAAGGGGAAAGGATCCAAAAACGAGAATCAAAGCAGTGAAGAGTAGACATGAGCGACGGAGCACGAGAGAGATCCTGAATCCACGCAGCACAATTCTCTTCATAGAGGCCACGACGAAAGGGCTCGCCTTAAGCGATTCGCAGGAAGTGCGAGTTCTGTACAGCAATTATTATTCCGACAGAACCGCGAGCGTGCTACAGATTAAGTTCGAGTGGACAGAAGAGGGGGTCGGCAAGGCATACGGCAGATCAGTTGGGAAGCCAAAGTGTATTGTCCACCACCTTGAATATCCGAAAAGATGAACCGGGCAATTGGCAATCGCATTGCCCAATATGGCGTAGTCACGCATGCCCTTCGAATAGCAGGATGAAACATCTTCTTCTTGACATACTTTGAGGCAAGATGAGCCGGTATCCTGGCGACCCGACAATTTCAACCCTAATTCTGATTCTTGGCACGTTTCAGTGCGATCTGACCAGTAATGGGTGACAACTTGTCGGTTGTAATTCCTTGTCTACTCGCGAGACGAATTTCGCACCGTTCGAAGTGCGGGCCATCAATGGTGCCTGCCCAACCCTTCCCTTCCGAATCTCGAGCCACGTAGAATTGGAATGGTACGAGCTCCGCTTTGGCGGCGGCGACCCTTGCTGCATATTCCTCTGCCATCGCTTTTCGCCGGAGTGACTCCCGCGTCTTAAGTTCCGCCAACACCTTCCTGTTCCTTTCCGCCTGCTCCACATTCTCTATACCCCATGGTCCACGTGAACCGTACTGCAGTTCATGTGAAACAAGTTTTATATCCACTGCGGCGTTGTCACGTAAGCGGTATTCCTCTTCCATTTCCTCTTTTGTTGGAATAACGGGTCTTGGCGTGGCCTCAATACTCAGAACTCCGTCACGATAATTGAAGGCTCCCTTTAGTCCCGTCTCGATCATGTGAAGTTCTGACTGTATTGAATGATCAATAGCCCTGAAAGTTCCCACGACCTCAGCCGGCTCGACATACCTACTGAAAGGAGCCTCATGACCGGCGGTAGCAAGTTCGATTTCAATGGTGAATCGCTCATTACAGGCACTGCCCATCCACGTACCTTGGAGGAGTGCCTGCCCGTACATGTGGGGAATTATCTCGCCTACCCTAAGAGGTTTCTGAGCCGCAAGAGCTTCTTGCTCCTTCTGTATGATCTGAGCCAAAGCCTTCTCACGTTGTTTCTGTGGCGCGAGACGTTCTTGCTTCTCCATCTCAAGCAGAACCGTCCGGTGCAATCCACAGGCATCAAGAGCCAATGTGAACACAGCAAACACGATCAAACAACACAAGCGGATACCGTAGGTTTTATATAACGGCATGTCGTTATTCGCCTTTTATTTCTGGATTAAGCATGCGAAAAGAAATCATGTGCTAATTTTTCTTCTACATCTGTAACTTATTCTAAGAGCATGAAGGGTCCATGAAGAAATCATGAAAACATCATGAAGAATTGTCCATAGTCTCTAGCCCCCTTCAAAAGCCGTAGTGTTCATGTTGCGGAAGTAGAAGCAACCTTGGATTGTAGTGTTACTGTGGAACGGCGAGATCAAGTAATCAGGTGATACATTTCCGTGTGAGGCTGCCCACAAATCCTATTTTACAGCAAGTAGGAAACTGGGCCGAGCCAATCCGCACAGCGTGCTCGTACACCAAGCGCACGGCTTATACTGACAGAGACCATACTGCAGTTCGATTGACTTCATAATATTCCTTTCTCTTCTTCGATAATCACCAATTCCTATTGGTATTCCTGCGCGATTGGATTTCAAGTGAACAATTTAGAGAGGAGCGGGGAAAATGCCGTGGTTAGTCCGGGCGTTGCGCTAAGTTTAGAAAAGCAATACTGCCACACTCTTTATAAGGTTTATCTTTGCAATTTCGGCTATCTTTTCATTGTGCACGTAAAATCCATCTGCGTTCACCATGGCATAGAGGAATGAGAGGCTTCGAGCGTGGCACCGAATATGCGCATGAAGAGGTGTAGGGCGAAGCCGATGTGTACTGTTGTCGATGCTACATGTCGGACGACAGGTCATTCTTCGGGTGACGGTTTCGGCTTTGAGATGGGTTTTCGCATGATGACGTGACGGATCGCTGCATGGTTCGGAACTCCAACACAACCTTGCTGCCTGTCATTATCGGACTCGGCCTGGGGTTGTTCTGTCTTGATCAGCTTTATATTCCACGTGGTATCAGTACGGGAGTCCTTTACGGGGGACTCGCCATCCTTTCCTTTTTACTGTTGCCGTACCAAAAAAACCCGCTCATTGCTGCGGCAATCTGTTCCGTGCTCGACTTGACCGGCATCGTTCTCGGTCCGTCCATTACGGGCATACCCTTTTGGATGGTTGTGGTCAATCGTCTGTTCAGCCTGACAGCTATCTGGTTGCCGTTTCTGTTCTTTCTGCATCGCCGTAGAGCCGAGGATGAGCTCCAACAAGCTCATGATGAACTCGAAACTCGAGTGCAAGCGCGGACGCAACAACTGGCCGCCATCAACCAGACATTGACCACCGAAATCGCTAACCGTGCGGAGACGGAACGGTCGCTGCGCGCCAGCGAAGCCGCGCTATACGCTAGGGAACGGTTGCTTCAACAGAGTCAAGAGGAGTTGCGATCATTGGCCGGGCAACTCCTGACAGCGCAGGAAGAAGATCGCCGTAGGGTTTCCCGTGACTTGCACGACGATATCAATCAACGGCTGGCAATGCTCACTTTGGATCTTCGTCGGATCGAGAAAGAGTTGTTTGCTGATCCCCGCTGTATGCGGAATGAGATCCGCCTGGTGTCCGAACGTTTAACCGCCGTCTCCGACGATGTACGTCAAATAGCCTATCGTTTTCATCCATCCATCTTGGATGATTTGGGATTGGTAAAAGCTGTGCGTCGGCTTGTCGAGGAGTTTTCCTCCCGCACGGACATTCGGAGTGACTATGTGCACAATGATCTTTTAGCGGCGCTGCCGGAAGAAATCACCATTTGCATCTATCGGGTCGTACAGGAAAGTCTCAGCAACGTCGCACGGCACGCTCACGCCTCACATGTTGAAGTGGAGGTCATTTTCGAAGAAGAAGCGATCGTCCTGTCCATTCGCGACAATGGAGTGGGATTTGATATCGAGCAGCCAAACAAACCCGGCGGACACCTCGGATTGCTGAATATGAAGGAACGTGCACGCTTAGCGAAGGGCGCGTTCGAGGTGGAATCGACGCCAGGACACGGCACCCATATCCGGGTTGATATTCCGCTGATTCACGGAGAGCACCATGCCGAAACTGCGCATTCTGTTGGCCGATGATCATCTTTTAGTCTTAGAAGGATTTCGTCGCATTCTCGAAGGGCAGTATGAGTTAGTCGGCACCGTCGAAGATGGGCGGGCGCTGCTCGGTGCTGCGAAGGAGCTTCAGCCCGATATTGTGATTCTCGACATCTCTATGCCATTGCTGAATGGTATCGATGCGGCGGCTCAACTCAAAAAGATCTGCCCAAGCGCCAAAATCATCATCGTCACGATGCACGCGGACACGGAATATGTCCGGTCCGCCTTTGAGGCGGGAGCAACGGCCTATGTGCTCAAACGTTCAGCGGCGGATGAATTGGAACAAGCTATTCGTATGGCTGTGACGGGACATTCATATATTACTCCGTTGATTACCAAAGACATGCTCAACGTCTTTCTCTCAAAATCCTCGGAACCATCCGCTGAGACACATACCCTCACCATGCGTCAGCGAGAAGTCCTGCAACTACTGACTGAGGGGCGGACAGCGAAGGAAATTGCGAATCTCTTGAAAGTTTCTTCACGGACGATCGAGTTTCATAAGAGTCAGATCTTGACGCGGCTCAAGCTACACACGACTGCAGATTTGATCAAATATGCCCTGACCCACGGGATCATGGGAATCTCCTAGCCAGAATTATTCACAACTTGCTCTACAGATAAAATCCGCCGAGGCACCATTCTGTGCGGTCGAATCTGTGTCCACTCACCAGGCAGAGGCTTCTCGATCGCGACAGCCTTAGGTCCCATGGGATCGTTGAATACTAGGACAACGGACTGACGCTGCTCGGCTGTCAATCGACTGCTCAGGGGCTATGGGCACGGTACAGGAATTTGGGTGTGCGCTTGGCACTTCACCATCAAGCTCATCAATGAACAATTCCGGCAAGGGACCTTCTTCGATCGGTTGACCTCGTAATTTTTCTTTTGTCTTCTTCGGAATTCACGAGTTCCTATGATCAGTCTTTTTACGTTAGGTTCACAAGTGAATTGGAGAAGTGAATAATCAGGAAGTTGACGCTGCGATGATACGTCTACCGGTAATAAATGCTGAGGGTCAAACCGTACTATGAATAAGATCGTTGAGATTGCCTTGCGCCGGCCGTACACCTTCGTAGTGATGTCGATCCTCATCGTGCTGTTCGGGGGCATGACGATCCAACACATGCCGACCGATGTCTTTCCGAACATCTTGATCCCCGTCACCTCCGTGGTCTGGACCTATTCCGGTCTCCTGCCGCAACAGGTGGAAGGCCGCATTACCTACCTGTTCGAGCGGTTCGTCACCGCGACCGTGGAGGGTATCAAATACATGCATAGTCACTCCTACTATGGGAGCAGTATTACCAATATTTTTCTCCAAGACGGAGTGGATGTAGGGCGGGCCGAAGCGGATATCGCGGCCATTGCGCAGACGGTCGTGAAAGCGCTGCCGCCGGACATTTCTCCGCCCATGATCATGCGTCTTGCGCCATCCTCCATTCCGGTGGCCATGCTGGAGGTGAGTTCCGACACCCTGACACCCGCAGAGCTCTATAACCTTGCTTACATGCGAATCCGCCCGCTGCTCGTGACCGTCAACGGAGCCATCCTGCCGCATCCCTATGGGGGACAGGACATGCAGGTCATGGTCAACCTCGATCCGCAGAAAATGCTCGCTCGCAATCTTACGCCGTCCGACATTCACGATGTCCTCATGAAGCAATACCGCGTGCTGCCGACTGGCGATATCAAGATTAAGTCCACGGACTGGATCGTCCAGACGAATGCGTCACCACTGCAAATCAAGGAGTTCGCCGATATCCCGATCAAGCGGGAGGGTAACGCGTTCGTCTATCTGCGCGACGTGGCCTCGGTGCGCCTCATGGGCCGGGTGCAGCAGAACGTGGTGCTGGTGAAGGGCAAGCAGACCGTCATCATCGTCGTCATGAAGAGCACCGAAGCCTCGACCTTGACGGTGGTGGATGGGATCAAAAAGATGATTCCGCGGGCCGAACAAATCGTCCCAGAGGGCGTGAAGATTAGGCTTCTCGACGACGCCTCCATCTTCGTCAAGGATGCGATCTCCGACGTGCTCCATGAAATGCTGACCGCCGGCGCGTTGGTCGGCGTCATCGTGCTGTTGTTGCTCGGTTCCTGGCGGGCCACGGTCATTGTGTGGACCTCGATCCCGCTGTCCATCCTGACCGCCATCATCGGCCTGCATTGGCTTGAGGAGACGATCAACGTCATGACCCTGGGTGGTCTGGCCCTGGCGGTCGGGATCCTGGTCGATAACGCCATTGTGATGATTGAAAACATCGATCGCCATCTTGAGATGGGCAAGCCGCTGGAGCAGGCCATTATCGACGCTGCCAATCAGATCGTCATTCCGACGCTCGTTGCCACGCTCTGCATCGCAATCGCCTGGCTCCCGCTCTTCGGACTCACCGGCAGTTCCGGTTATTTATTTAAACCCATGGCGGAGGCCGTCATGATCGCGATGCTCGCCTCCTTCCTTCTCTCGTTCACACTGGTGCCAACTATGGCGAAATACATGATGAGGAGTCACCATGTCGCAACCACATGAATCCCACCCCCCTGGACAACCGGACGCGGAACAATCATCCAATGTCTTCGTCCGCTTTCAGAAAGAATTCGAGCGACGTTTCAACCGGCTCCGCGAGGGCTATGGTGCGTTGTTGGAGCGGGTAATCGCCGGTCGCCGTGGCTTCGTCACCATTACGCTTGCAATAGCGGTGGCATCGATGGGGCTCTATTTCTTTCTTGGGCGCGACTATTTTCCCGAGATCCGGTCGGGGATCATTCAGATGCATATGCGTGCGCCGCTCGGCACACGCATCGAGGTGAGTGGGCGCTTGGCCACGTTGGTATCCAACAGCATCGAGGAGTTGTTGCCCGGTCATGTTGAAAACATCGTCAGTAACTGCGGCCTGCCGGTCGGACCGCACAACCTCGCTTTCATCCCAACCCCGACGATCGGTTCTCAGGATTGCGATCTGACAGTCCTCTTGAAAGATGAAAAGTCCCCAGTATGGGAGTACCGGAAGACCCTCCGCAAGGGCTTGAAACAGCGCTACCCGGGAACCGAATTTACGTTTCAGCCGTCCGATCTGACCGCCAAGATTCTCAATTTCGGCGCGCCCGCGCCGATCGACGTACAGGTCAATGGTCCGGACATTTACCTTAACTATGAGTACGCCCGAAAATTGATGGACAAATTTCGCGAGATTCCCGGCGCAGTGGACGTGGTCATCCAGCAGACGATGCGCACACCGACCATGATGGTCGAAGGCAACCGCACGTTCGGACTCGGAGTCGATAGAACCCTCTCAAACATGGCCGACAACCTGCTCATGACGACCGCCGGGAGCCAACAGGTGGATCAGGTCTACTGGCTCGATCCCTCGACCGGCATGTCCTATCTGATCAATGTTTATACCCCGCAGCCATTTATCAATAGTGTGAATAGTATCAAGACCGTCCCGGTCGACTCATCGAATGATATTTCCGGTAAGGATGTGCAACTCCTCGGCAATTTAACCAACTTGTCGGTGGAGGGCACGCCGGGTGTAGTCACACACGGCAATATCATGCCGCTAATCGATATTTATATTTCTGCCGAAGATCGCGATCTGGGTACCGTACTGGCGAACGTCGAGAAGGTTACCCACAGCCTAGAGGATGAGAAGCCCCCCAGTGCTGAGATTGACATCCAAGGTCAGGCCGCATTGATGCGGGACGCCTACTTCGAGCTGATCATCGGACTACTCGGCGCAATCGTATTGGTCTACCTGTTGATCGTCGTCAATTTCCAATCCTGGCTGGATCCCTTCATTATCATCACGGCCTTGCCCGGCGCACTGGCGGGCATCGCGTGGGCATTGTTCCTGACCCACACACGTCTGTCGGAGCCGGCGTTGACGGGCGCCATCATGTGCATGGGTACAGGGACAGCCAATTCTATCCTCGTTGTGTCTTATGCGCGTGAACGAATCCAAGAGCATGGCGACGCCATACGGGCCGCGCTCGAAGCCGGCGTGACCCGCTTCCGGCCGGTCCTCATGACTGCCGCGGCCATGATCATCGGGATGATCCCCATGGCGACCGGTTATTCTCAGAATGCGCCGTTGGGCCGCGCGGTCATCGGCGGCTTGCTCATGGCGACTCTCTTCACCTTGTTTTTCGTACCCGCCGTGTACGCCATCATCTATAGCAAGCACTTAATGCGGGGAAAGGACTATTCATCATGATGAAGTCACTTAATGGCAAATACATTGCCATTGCAGCAATCCTGTTGTTAGTCCTCTATCTTGGCCATCGGATTTTAGAAAGTGGGAGCGCCGCTGAGCTGCTGAGCGAGAAAACTCTCGAGGACGCTGTCCCCACCGTGGCAGTCGTCTCTCCTCAGCCAGTGCCGACGACCGAGAGCATCATCCTCCCCGGCAATATCGTCGGCTGGTTCGAGGCACCCATTTATGCCAGAGTCACCGGCTACGTGAAGGCATGGCACAAGGACTACGGAGATCTCGTGAAGAAAGACGATGTTCTCGCTGAAATCAGCACCCCAGATCTCGACGCTGAATTTAGACAGGCTAATGCGGATTTAGATTCGGAGCGTGTCAAGTTTGATCTTGCCGAGGTGACCGCGCAGCGTTGGATCGCGATGCGCTCAAGTCATGCGGTCTCCGAGCAGTCGATCACGGTGCAAGAACAAAACATGAAATCTCAGGCGGCGATAGTTCGAGCTGCGGAACAAAAGGTCAAGAATATCGAGGCGTTCATTGGGTTCAAAAAAATCGTCGCGCCCTTTGACGGAGTGGTGATCCAGCGCAATATCAACGTCGGTGACTTGGTCAGTAAAGAAGGCCTTCTCAGCACGCCCAATGCAAAAACAAATCTGTTTACAGTGGCCGTCGTCGATAAGCTGCGCCTCTTTGTCAATGTACCAGAACAGTTCGGGCCCTTCCTCCAGCCGGGCCTGACCGCCGATGTGACAGTACCTCAATTGCCAAACCGGCATTTTAACTTCAAGTTTCTGACGGTCGCCCGCGGATTCGATATTAGTACACGCACCACGACCACCGTCTTCACAATCGACAACAAGGACCGGGCGCTCTGGCCTGGCTCCTATGCCCAAGTCCACCTCACGGCGCAGGTCGATCGTCAAGCCTTCACGATGCCGACCACCGCATTGGTGTTCCAGGAGCATGGTACGCAAGTGGCTGTGGTGACGGAGGACGACCGGGTCAACTTGAAGACGATCACGGTAAGCAAGCTCATGGATCAAATTGTCGAAGTCGGAGGTGGGCTTTCCGCGAATGACCGCATCATCAACAATCCCAATGCCGCACTGATGAATGGCAACAAGGTACGTGTCGTCACGCCGGAACCTGGGTACGATCTCATGAACGTCCCCGAGCCGACGCAGGCACCCAGGGATGACCAAATCAAGTCGGAGAAACCTGCACCGCCGTCACAAGAGGCCAGTGCGAAAGCGTTTCCTACTAACCGATAAGAGATACACCAATGCGATTGAATAGATCTTATAGCTTCGGTATCCGTATTTTGCGCATAGGTTTTGTATTGCTGTTTGACATTTTGGCGGGTTGCAGTTGGTTCCCGGCGGCCAACCTGTCACCACGCTATGAGCCGCCTCAATATGTCGCACCAGTCTCACGGCACGGGGCGAACCTCCTAGTTGAAGTAAAGCGGGCTGACGATGAGTTTAGTGACAGTTGCTTGACGACCTGGCGTTGACCCGCATCGGTGACTAGGTCATAGAGACTGATACTACATGGGTGAGCAAGGAGGCACGATACACTATGAAAATTCTCATCATTGTGGCTCGGGATTCTATGTTAAGTGATATAGAGAGGTTTCTGCATAGTAAAGGCACTACAGCCTATACGATTTTTAGCAACGTCATGGGTAAGGGTGTCACCGGCAGAGTGTACGGGACCTTCCTTCATCCTGACATCAATGTCGTCATTGTTACGATTCTTCCCCCCGATCAAGCAGACCGGGCACTCAGCGGACTGAAGATCCTTTACGCAAGACGAATGGAGGCCGCACATGACACCCCGCTCCCCACGCCGCCGGCTTCATTCGCATATGCCGTTTGCGCAGGTGCGTGGTGACATAATCGCCCACCCCGCTGAAGATCTGCAGCGGGGTCAAATGGAAGCGCGGAGGAAGCATTCCGGGAATAACTGGTCACGAGAAGCGGATCGGTCAAGAATTCAAGGAAAGGCCAGTCATCAGGCCCCATTCCTCATGGTCAAGCAGGTCCACCCCATGTCCGTTGGGGAACCTGAGGTCTAATCAATGAATTGTTAGGTGCAATCAGAAGGGAAAACAGGATGGATCAGGCGCTGCTAGGGTTTCCTCTATGGCTTCGGATCAACCATTTCATCAATCTCTTTTGCGTGTTCCTGTTGATGCGGAGCGGCGTGCAGATCCTTATGGATCATCCAAAACTCTACTGGAACGATGACACGACGCCAGGGACGGAATGGATCAAATTCGGTAAGAAAGTGATGCCGAGGGACCGCCTCTGGACCTCGATGGACGAGGCAGAGAATATCAACTCGATCGTCGCCCTCCCCGGGGGACACCATAACCTGGGTGCTTCACGGAATTGGCATTTTCTGATTGTTCCAGTGTGGATACTGAACGGTCTCACTTATGTCAGTTTGCTCAGCGTGACTGGCCAATGGCGACGGCTCATTCCCACAACCTGGACTGTATGGCCCGAAGCGTGGGAGAGCATCCTCACCTATACGAAGTTTCAGATCCCGCCGGACAGCGCTTTTCACCCCTATGATGCCTTGCAGCAACTCACCTATGCGGGGGTGGTCTTTCTCGTCGCTCCACTGATGATCCTCACCGGACTCTGCATGTCGCCCGCGCTTATTGCCCGTTTCCCCTGGTATCCAACACTCTTCGGCGGGCGGCAAGCCGCGCGCAGCCTCCATTTTATAGGGTTAATGACCTTGGTCGTGTATACCCTGGTGCATCTCACGTTGGTAGTGATCGTGCACTTCCCCGAAGATATCGGCGACATGGTGCTGGGCTCAACCAATCCAAATATCGCCCTCGCCCTCTGGATCGCCTCAGTCGCCTTGATCGGCGTCCTGCTCTTTCATCTTTGGGCCACCGTGTATACGCTCCGTCATCAACGACGGTTTCAAATCAGTGCAACCACCCTCATCGAACCACTGATACGGGTTGTCTTCGGACGATTGGGGTCACGACAGCACTACCGGAAAACAGACATTTCACCGTACTTTCGAGTAAATGGGTACCCGCCCGAATCCGAGGCGTACAGAGCGCAGGCTGAGACACAGTTTCTCGACTGGCGCCTGGTCATCAGTGGACTGGTGGAGAGGCCGCTGGTGCTATCTCTTGCAGACCTTCGTGCGCTCCCGAAGCAAGAGCAAATTACTAAACATAATTGTATTCAAGGCTGGTCCGCCATCGCGGAATGGGGAGGGGTCAGGATGAGTACTATCCTGGAGCTGTGCAAGCCCCTACCTCAAGCGCGGTACGTGGTCTTTCACGCGTTTCCGCAGGAAGAGTATGCGCCGCTCACCTACTACGAAATCCTGACGCTCAAAGATGTCTGCGACCCGCAAACCATTCTAGCCTATGAGATGAACGGGAATGTTTTGCCGATTCCCCATGGGGCACCCTGCCGCCTGCGCATCGAAATAAAAACGGGATACAAGATGGTGAAGTATCTTCGTGCGATCGAGATAGTCGAGACCTATGCCACGATTGGGGACGGGCAAGGGGGCTACAGAGAAGATCATCAGTATTACGACAAGGTGGCGGCCATATGAACATGGCGTGGCTGACAGTAATGGGTTTCCCCATCCTTCGTAGAAAATTCAAGCTGAAGCACACGGTTCACTCGCTGGTTATGGTTCCGGTTAAGGTTCGGTTGTGGTTTTGGTTGAGGTCGTGAATCCAATTCAAGCCTACTCAGGCACAAGCCGAGTGGGGAAGTACCTTTTACTTGAGCAGAGTTGTGCTTCTTCAGTCCCACTCAAGCCGACTCAGGTTCATTAGCTTCAGATCGCTCTACGGATCTGGGGGTTACAGGTTCAAGTCCTGTCGGGCGCACCATACCTTGCTTGGCGTGTACCGCGCGCTCTTCATCGTTTTATGGTACTATCGCGCGCGGAAAAACACCTCCAGCGCTTTGGTTTCTTTTCCCTGTGAGCTGCGGGCTATTCAGGCGCAACCTCTCTTCATTGCGCCGACGGATAGACACCTACAGTGTTTCCTTCCCCGCTCCCTTGCTGACGGATCTGGGTCCATCACATTCAGTCCTGTCGGGCGCACCATACCTTGCTTGGCGTGTACCGCGCGCTCTTCATCGTTTTATGGTACTATCGCGCGCGGAAAAACACCTCCAGTGCTTTGTTTTCTTCTCCCTGTGAGCCGCGGGCTATTCAGGCGCAACCTCTCTTCGATTGATGCCCGCGGAAAAACACCTCCAGTAATCTTACTCAGCCTCCATTCCTTGCTCATGCCGGCGGCTCATCAGGCGAAGCCTCTCGTGAGGCAGACCTAACTCCTCGCACTAGTCCAAGTCCTTCTTGATCCCCCGTGATTTGACGGTCCAGGTACCTGGAGGAGTCCCTACCTGGGTGTGGGGACCGGCGCGCGTTTCGTTGGATCGTCCGGGTGGGACACGACGGCATCTTGTTTGAGGGACTTCAGTGTAAGCTGCAGGACATGTCCCTGCTGCCAGGCATCGGCACCCGGCGCGATCGGCGGGGCCACGATGCCTTTTCGGTCTTTGCGCTTGTCCTTGCTCTGAATCTGGAGGCGTCGATCCCGCGACGCGACCAGACCGGCCTGCGCTTGGCCATCGGCGGTAAAGCCCATCATCAATAACGGATGGCCCAACGGCAGCACCAGACTTTGATCGGTATGCCAGGTGTGCCACGTCTTTCCGTAGGTGCCGATCAACTTCTGCATGAACTCGTGCTCGGCCTGCTGCGGAATACCGGGAGCGACGAGTTGTCCGCTTTTCACCTCATGCACGTGGCTGTGCCACAATTTCTTCTCCTCAGGCGGCAGCATCTGAAAGAGCCGTTTGCTGATGATGTACTCGACCCCGATGATCTTGGCGTCCTTTGTGTTCCCGTCGAAAATGACGCACTGATTCACCTCTTCGTTGATGATGGAGCAGAAATGGTGAGCTTCCACTTGTGACTGTATCTGGCCGTTGTAAAAGTGGAACCCATCCAAATACATATTCAAGGCGTCAATGGGAGACTTCCCTTGAGGTAGAACCCCTCCCGTCTCCATCAGCGGGGCTTGTGGCGATACCACCTTTTTGCCTGGAACGCCCACGATTGACGCGGTGTTGTTGCCTGCGCAGGCTGCGAAGACACAGGTGAGGGCCAGAGAGATATGAAATTTCACGCCACGTGAAATTGAAGGCATGGCAGCTCCCTCGTTGTTAAAGATGAATGGCGCAGGGGCTTCTTCCGCAGCGCGAGTATGCCTCGAAGGGAGAACCTGGCTCTTTAGCTGGGACCCGGAGGATCTTCGCGATCTTCTCCGATGAGCACCTCGGCTTCCTCCGCTTCGAGTGCTTCCAGCTCCGTCACAATGGTCTGGAGAATCTGCCGGCGTTGCTGGAGTCCCTTCTTGGGGATGTCTCGCGTCAATGGTTCCTGAGCTGATTCGGGCAAATTGACCAGCGCTTCGGCCTCGCCCACGGTGGCATATTTGTACGATTCCACATATCGATGATCGGCCCCATAGATTTTGATCAGCATCTCTTCCGTATCCGTGTCAAACTGATCGAAGGTAGGATGGACGGCCGTGTGGTGAGCAAGGCCTTCGAGCTTTTCGATCTGCACCTTCAGCGCATCGCTCCGGGATTGCGAATGATACATGGAATTTACTTCGACCATAACTTCATCTCCTTCCGCTCAGTCCAATGGAATAACCCTATTCGTCTCACGTGTTCGTATGGCACTCAGACTTCGCCTACCGTCGATGACAGCAACAGCCCGCTCAGCGATATGCGAGGGCGATTCTAGCGTCGGAGCCGAAGACGAAGGTACTAGCCGTCCCCCTAGGTCACGACGGAGAATCCGGCTGCTGTCTTGGTTATGCCAAAAAGAAGCTTGCCCGTAGAGGTGGCCGAAACGTACACTCCAAATGATGGTCTGAAAGGCCGGTTTGGCAAGGGAGCGCACGCGTCTACCGCCACTCCCGTCCTGCCATCATACGCTTGAACGCGCAGTCTTATTGCAGATATCGGGATCTATGGGCATCCAGTTGCAGTTCAGGCATATTCTAGGATGGCCCTCACTGGCGTGGATGGCGCGATGTTCCGAAACCGACGTGGTGCTCGCGCACGGTAGCCGGGTGGAAACCAGGCCGGAGTGGTTTGCGGAAGCGGTATGGGACGGTTCGTTCGGCGAAGGCCGGTTGGATCAAACGGACCTCGTATTCGGGTCCGGAGGTCGAGTGTCCGGTAGAACCATCACCTTTGTGTCCTCCGGCTCCACGGTCGATCGCTTGCTTTCCATCCAGGTTGGGAAGCATGTCTACGTTTCAAATTCTCTGGTCGCGCTGTGCGCCGCGCTGAATCTTTCGGTCGATCCCTTCTCGGATCACTACTATTCGACTTTCCGCTCGATTCAGCACGGCATTCACAAGTACCAACCTCTCCTGCAGACGAACCAAGGACCGTTACGCCTCACGTATTTTCACAATCTTCGATGGGATGGCCGATCGCTCAACATAGTTGAGAAACCGTTCGGCGACAGGCGCTTTGACACGTTCGAAGCGTACAAGAACTTTCTAGAAACATCGCTCAGCGCCATCGGTCGGAACATGGCAGATCCCCTGCGCAAGTGGCCATATAGCCCTCTGGGGACCCTTTCCGCAGGGTATGACTCCCCCACGATCGCCGTCCTGGCCCGAGCAATGGGGAATACGCAGGTGCTGACGTTCCCACAGGGACGCGAAGGACTGGCGGATAGCGGTGAGACCATCGCGACCCGGCTCGGTCTGAATGCCATCGTGCTCGACCGGACAAGCTGGCGACGGGAGCCATTCGCAGAGGTTCCGTTTCTTGCCGCCGACGCGTATGGGATGGATGTGCACTTCGTTGCGGCGCGATCCTGTTTGCAAGGACGAGTCTTACTGACCGGGCACCATGGAGACACCGTGTGGGGCATCGGCGATTTCGATCTGACACCGAACATCGTTCGGAACGGAGCGCCCTCCGGGCTCGCGCTTAGTGAGTGGCGGTTATGGGTAGGATTCATCCATTGCCCGGCGACGTTCCTTGGTGTGCGAAATATCGAGCACATCCATCGAGTGTCCCTCGGCGAGGAGATGAAACCCTGGAGTGTGGGCGGCGATTACGACCGTCCGATTTGTCGACGGATCGTCGAGGAGGCCGGCGTCGAGCGCGACCTCTTCGGTCGAGAAAAGAATGCCACCGCTGTTGTGCTTTGGAATTCCGACGAGGGGTTTCTTCCCGATGAGTCCATGCAAGACTACACACGATGGCTACGGCACCATGGTGTGCCCGGGTGGGAGCGAGGTCGAATGCTTCCACTCAGCTGGAGAGCTCACGCGCACAGCTTGATGTTATATCTGAAGGGCAGGCGACACTTTCCGAATTACTTTTTCAACCTCTTCCCTTGGGCACTGGAACACGCCAAACGGCGCTACATGGGCATGGGGACCATCTTTTGACCCCAACTACGTCGGGTGGTGCTTTAAAAGGGGTTGTTCTACTTTTCGCTTGCCGTTGTTTGGGGGGAGAGATCAGTCAGTTCGACGACCCATAGCGCAACAAGTCGTAGACTCGTCGCAGCACCTTCACTTCTGAGAGCGACTTTCTCATCGATACAAACGGGGCCCGGATGGCCCTTCTATAGCGGCGCGTGTGATATCGGAACATGGCTTCTCTTGGAAGTCTATACCGCATCCCTTCCTCAACTGCGTAGACGCAAGGACTGCACATGCCGCAGGGCATTCCGTTTATCGGTTTGTGACAAAACCATGTTTTTTCCAGAATCTCAAGAAACCCATGTTGTCGCGCCATCTCTCTCATGTGCGTTTTGGAGTAGTCGAGGATAGGGAATTCAAATCGGAGGAATATGCTTTCGTCTCCGGTTACACGGCGCTGCAACCGGTATCCTCCTTCCGAAGTCTGCTCAATATGCCCTTTCAAGAACGAATAGAGTTTGTCATCTATGTGCACACTGAGTTCTAGGTCTGTTACGTTTTTCGATTTGGCATAGCGGGCCAACCAATCATACTGATACCCCAAGAAGGCTCTTTCCTTCAGCCGTTTCCAGGCGCTCGAAATTTCAGGATCTTCAGGAATCTCATTTCCCGGAGTGATTTGAAGAGGAGCGATTCTCTCATAGGCTTCTTTGTGAGAAGTCCTCAGCATGGCCTTTATGTCGGATATCGCTTGGAGTTCGCGGATGCTTGATGGTCTGGTAATATCAATGATGTAGTGCGGTTCTACTCTCTTTCCATCGACCAATGCTGCGTACAAGACTCTGAATGTCGAATCCCATCCGCCCGTCCAGAGTATTCTGACACATCGGTCATTCGACTCTTCGAGTGTGCTTTCATTGAACCGTGACACGTGCCTCATATCACCAACCGCCGCTGCTGTACTGACATTCCGACCCCTTCACACAATTTGCTTCCCCCTACTGAACAGGCTCAACGTCTCATACCCTTGAATTCAGCGTCTCAACAACCAGGCGAAACCCTGGACGGCATGTGGAGACCTATTGTCCATCTTTTCACGCATTCACCCTTCAAATCCACCCCCAATGAGTATCATTTCTAATACCGGGCGCTCAGCACCGATGAGGGGATCTGTTAAAACACTTGAACGATAAAACACTTCAGATACCGCGTCTCCGGCATGCTGGCGAGGATCGGATGATCGGGACTCTGGCCCCGTTGTTCGATGAGCCGGATGTCTCGCTTGGCGTCGCGCGCGGCGAGGCGAATGCTGTTCCAGAGATCCACCTCTGAGACTGGATGAGAACAACTACATGTCACGAGAAACCCATCCGGTTTCAACAGTTTCAATCCCAGAAGATTGATATCTTTGTATCCCGCTAACGCACCGGCCAGGGCTTGCTTGCTGCGAGCAAAGGCCGGAGGATCAAGAATGACAAGATCATAGCGCCGCCCGGCTTTGACCAAACGGCGCATGTCTTCGAACGCATCTGCTTGACGATACGTGCACCGATCCTCCACCTGGTTCATCGCGGCATGCTTTCGTGCCATGGCGAGAGTATCTTGGCTGGCATCCAAACCCTCCACCGACGCGGCCCCGGCGAGGGCGGCATGAATGCCGAAGGCACCGGTATGGCAGAACACCTCCAACACCTCCGCTGCTGCCGCCAATTTGGCAGCCGCCAGCCGATTCTCTCGTTGATCGCAAAACCACCCGGTCTTTTGTCCCCGTTCCACATCAACCACAAACTGGGCGGCGCCTTCTTGGATGTGGACTTGTGTGGGGCCGTTGCCGCGAAGAAACTCGCGTTCGAGGGGCAGTCCTTCGAGTTGCCGGCTCTTGGCATCATTCCGCAAATAGACGCTCGAGACCTTCAATTCCTGAATCAGCAAGTCCGCCATGAGGTCTTTCCGACTCTCCATCCCCACGGATAAAGTCTGCATGACCAGCAACTGATCGTACCGATCGACGATCAAGCCCGGTAGTCGATCTCCTTCACCAAAAATCACGCGATAGGCATCAGAATGGGTGACCACCCGTTCTCGTAGACGAATCGCTTGTTGAATTCTCCCCTTCCAGAACCGCTCGTCGATGGGTTCATCCTGAAACGTCAAGAGGCGGACTCGAATTTTCGAGGAAGGGCTATAGAGACCGCGTCCATAAAATCGGCCGTCAGCTGTCAGCACATCGATCAGGCCACCCGCCTCCGGTTGCCCGGTGACCGGACTCAGATGACCGGCATAGAGCCAAAGATGGCGGCCCTCTGGGATGTGCGGTGAATTGAGTCGGACCTGGGCGGTTGAGATCATGGTTTCTAATCGTGACAGGTTTTATCCGACTCTACCAGGTCTAAAATTCAGTACGGTCGATCGTCCCAATCCATTGATCAACCGGTTGTTCTTGACGAACCGCGGTCAGTATGTTTTCCTGATGTCAACACGTTCTACCAACCGTTGAACGCACACGCATGAGCGACAAAGCTACCATTGGAACCGCCGTGTTGGATCGCCTGCATCGCCTGGGCGTCCGCCATATTTTCGGTATCCCGGGCGACTACGTGCTGTCTCTCTATCAACTGATCGAAGCGTCGCCGATCACACACATCGGG
This sequence comes from Nitrospira sp., assembly GCA_024760545.1. Lineage (NCBI taxonomy): Bacteria > Pseudomonadati > Nitrospirota > Nitrospiria > Nitrospirales > Nitrospiraceae > Nitrospira > Nitrospira sp. The sequence continues at coordinate 3,987,742 of CP060501.1, read as the reverse complement.
ACGACGCGGGAAGATTGCGCCGGCTTTGCGGCTGACGCGTATGCCCGGATCAACGGCATCGGGGCGGTCTGTGTGACCTATTGCGTCGGTGGGTTGAATACTGTCAACGCCATTGCCTGCGCGTATGCCGAACGGTCGCCGGTCGTCCTCCTGACCGGTTCGCCGGGCCTTTCTGAACGAACTCGCACACCCTATTTGCATCATATGGTCCGGGATTTTGCCACGCAACGGGAAGTCTTCGAACGGATGACCGTCGCCGCAGTGACCCTGGATGATCCTCTAACCGCTGAACGAGAGATGGATCGAGCCTTTGCCGCTCTGCTTCGCTACCGTCGCCCCATTTATATCGAGATCCCCAGAGATATGGTTCATTGTCCCCTGACCGGCGGGATGAAGCCGATCTGCATCGAGGATACGCCGAGTGACCCGGCTGCCCTGGAAGAGGCGATCGGTGAAGTGCGGATCATGCTCGCTTCTGCGAAAAGGCCCGCCATGCTTGTCGGCGCGGAAGTCGGTCGGTTCGGACTGCAAGACGATCTGGCTCGGTTGGTGGAGCAACTCAATATTCCGATCGCCTCCACCCTGCTCGGGAAATCAATCATTCGGGAAGATCATCCGCTCTATGTGGGCGTGTACGGTGGGCTCATCGGCCGGGAGGAAGTTCAGCAGTTCATCAATGATTCCGACTGCCTGTTGATCCTGGGATCCATTCTGTCCGATGTGGAAGATCTGGATGCCACATCGCCCTTACTTTCAGAGGGGCGAACCATCCATGCGACAGCCGACCGTGTCGCGATCAAGCATCACCGGTATGAGTCCATCAAGTTCCAGGACTTCGTCCAGGGCCTGGTGAAATCTCCGCTTCCGTCCTTTTCTCGTTCCCAGCGGTCACTCCCGGCCCGAGCTGAGGCCGCATCGTCGGCTCCGACCTTGGACGCGCCGATCACGTTGGAAGGACTCTTTCGGCATCTGGATACGGTGTTGACCGAAAAGACCGTCGTGATTGCCGACGTGGGGGAATCGCTCTTTGCCGCGGCTGACCTGCACGTCCGCCACCGCTTCGAGTTTCTGTCGCCGGCATATTACACATCGATGGGATTCGCTGTTCCTGCTGCGTTAGGGGCCTCGTTCGCCGATCCCAGTCTGCGGCCGATCGTCCTGGTGGGAGACGGTGCCTTTCAGATGACTGGAACCGAACTGGCAAGCTGCGTGCGCTACCAGCAGACTCCGATTGTCATCCTTCTGAACAACCGCGGTTATTCGACGGAGCGGGAGATCTTGGAAGGGCCATTTAACGACGTGCATGAATGGCAATATGAAAAAGTCTGTGATCTCATCGGGGGCGGAAGGGGATCACGCGTGAGCACACAAAGAGAGTTTGAACAGACCCTCGCCGCCGCCTTTGCAGACCAAAGCCAGCTTCATGTCCTCAACGTCCTCTTGAGCCCACGCGATCGTTCCCCGGGGATGGTACGCTTGGCGCGGCGCTTGGGAAAGAAGCTTTCAACTGATAAACCATAGGGAAAACCATTCACCCCTGCCTCCTTTTCCCTACATCTCCGATGGCTTTCTCCTTGAAATCACGCGAATCACTGCGAGAAACGACGTGAATCCAAGGGTCTAGCCACAGCCGACGATGGCATACCCCCTGCACTCTTTAACAAGTTTGTACTAGCATAATCCCTAGGTATCCACTTCCATTTCGTCCCGCTGGCTTTACGACCGGCGTTCAGCAATAATCACGGAACTAGGGATCTCTAGAGAGGACACCGTGTCTGATTTTTATCAAAATGGCGTTGTGACCGTTCTGCATCGTCTTGGGCAGTCCAATACTGAACAACTTGAGGAAGAGCTTGAACGATATGCGAAGACGACTCCAATCGCACTGGTCCTTCCATCGCTCTATGCAGAGCTGGAACGTCCTGCTCTCAAGCGAATCGTCGAGACCCTGAGCGAGGTTCGTTATATCAATGAAATCGTCATTTCCCTGGATCAGGCCTCTGCGTTGGAATTCAGACTGGCCAAGCAATTCTTTTCCCAACTACCCCAACGCGTCCGTGTCATCTGGAATGACGGAACTCGAATTCAAGCTCTTCTAAATATATTGGTTTCGCATGAGATCGACGTCGGTCTACAGGGCAAGGGGCGAGGATGTTGGACTGCCTATGGCTATGTACTGGCGCGAGGGGAAAGCCAGGTGATGGCGCTTCATGACTGCGACATTGTGAGCTATGACCGTCAGTATCTCGCTCGCCTTTGCTACCCCGTGGCCAATCCGAACCTCGCGTACGAGTTCTGCAAGGGGTATTACAGCCGGGTGACGGACCGCATGCATGGCCGTGTCACTCGCCTCTTCATTACCCCGCTGATCCGCAGCCTGCAGTTGCTGGTCGGCCCGCATCCTCTCCTGTCGTTTCTCGACAGTTTTCGGTATCCGCTTGCCGGCGAGTTCGCGATGGTGCGTGATCTGGCGTGGATCAATCGCATTCCCGGTGACTGGGGGCTGGAAATCGGCATGCTGGCCGAGGTGTACCGCAATTGCGCGCTTCGGCGGATCTGCCAGGCGGATATCGCCGATGCGTATGAGCACAAGCATCAAACGCTGTCGACGCACAATCCGGATGCGGGCTTGTTGAAAATGTGCGTCGACATCACGAAATCTCTCTTTCGCAACTTGGCCAGCGAAGGGTTGGTCCTGTCGGAAAGCACGCTCAAGACCTTGCGGGCCACCTACCTCCAGGCAGCCCAAGAAGCCATCAGCCGGTACGAGAATGATGCCGCGATCAACAGTCTGCGCTTTGACCGCCATGAAGAGCGGCGCGCGGTTGAGGTGTTCCTCCGCGGGATGATGTTGGCCACCGACAGCTTTCTCGGGGACCCATTGGGCGTACCTATGATCTCTAACTGGAGCCGGGTCACCCATGCCGTACCCGATATCTTTCATCGGCTCATGGACGCCGTCGAACAAGATCACGCCTGGGACCCAACAGCGGAAACACGGCAACCGATCCCATGAATAACGGTCTGATCCCACTCACAGCCGAGACCGAATCTCTCCTGGAAACGGTGCGCAGCGCCGATATCCTGGTCGGTATTCCCAGCTTCAACAATGCGGGGACCGTCGGCCATGTCGTCCGCGCGGTCGGCGCGGGCTTGGCCAAATATTTTAGCGGCCATCGCGCCGTTCTGGTGAACTCCGACGGGGGCTCCACCGATGGAACCGCCGCGATCGTGGCCCATACCATGGTCGATTTGGAGCCGCTCTTTATCAGCGATCGACAAAGCACGCTGCAGCGCATCGTCACGCCCTATCACGGCATTCCCGGCAAGGGCAGCGCGTTCCGCACGATTTTTGAGATCGCTCGGCGATTGAAAGTCACGGCCTGCGCGGTCGTCGATTCGGACGTGCGCAGCATCACACCTGAGTGGATGGAACTGCTCCTGCACCCCATCCTCAAAGAAGGTTACGACTATGTGGCGCCATATTATCGACGTCACAAGTACGACGGGACCATCACCAACAGCATCGCCTACCCGCTCACCCGCGCGCTGTATGGGCAGGAAGTTCGCCAACCGATCGGCGGGGATTTCGGCTTCACCGGAGAACTGGCCCAACACTATCTTGAAAAACATGTCTGGGAATCTGACGTGGCACGTTTCGGCATCGATATCTGGATGACGACCGAAGCGATCACGAGCGGCGCCAAGGTCTGTCAAAGTTTTCTCGGTGCCAAGATTCATGACCCCAAGGATCCTGCCGCCGACCTCTCATCCATGTTGCGACAGGTCGTCGGCGCCTTGTTTGCCTTGATGGAGTCCCATGCTTCCGGTTGGCTACCGATCACCGGCTCTCGAAAGGTTCCCCTATTCGGCTTCCAATATGAAGTGGGAGTCGAGCCGGTCAACGTCAATGTCGAGCGGATGGTGGACTTCTTTCACCTCGGGCTCACAGATCTCCACGATATTTGGTCGCGCATTCTCTCGGAAGATTCACTGGATCAGCTGTCCCGTCTCCGAGGCGTGCCCATGCGGGACTTTCGCATTCCTGATGCGCTGTGGGCCCAGATCATTTATGACGCCGCTCTGGCGCACCATCGACACGTGCTTCCGCAGGAACATCTCCTGAAAGCGCTGACCCCTCTCTATCTGGGGAAAACCGCATCATTCGTGCTCGATACCCAGGGACTAACAACGGCAGAAGCCGAGCATCTCATCGAATGTCTCTGCCGAACGTTCGAGAAACAGAAAGAATACCTTGTCACCCGTTGGCTTCAGTCTCATGACGCGCGGGAAGTCATCGGTGCCGCTCGCGCAAGGCCTGAAAGGAGTCAGCCATGACTTCAACCTGGGAACATACCTTACTCGGACCCGTCACCACCCTCGGGGAACGCGTGCTCGCCATCCTTCCTAATATCATGGCCATGATGGTCCTCCTATTAGTCGGCCTGGCAGTGGCTTACGGAACCGGACACTTGATGGAACGACTGCTTCGTGTCATCGGCTTGGACCGGCTCTGCGACCGAATCGGGATTGCCGGCGCCCTCCTGAGAGGAGGCATCAAATCCGATCCATCGTATATCATCGGTCGCATCACGTACTGGCTGATCGTGATCTTCGCCACCACGGCTTCGCTGGGCGCGCTCGACGTCGCCCCGATCAATGAAGCGGCTCACTCGCTGTTGTCATATATCCCTCATTTGGTCACTGCGGCGGTCATCGGGATCATCGGCTATCTCGTTTCAAACTTTGTCTCCCAAGCCGTCCTTATCGCCGCCGTGAATGCCGGATTACCGCCGGCCCGCTGGATCGCGGCGGGAACACGCTGGGGCATTCAATTATTGACGGTGGCGATGGCGCTTGAACAGTTGGGGATTGCGCAGCACATCGTGGTCGTCGGGTTCGGCATTACCTGGGGAGGCCTCGTCCTGGCTGCGGCGCTCGCCCTTGGGTTGGGCGGAAAGGATCTGGCGAAGGATTTTCTGGAGCGACGCTTGGCCGGACATTCTAGATCGCAGATCAACGAAGACTTACGCCATCTCTAATCACTATGTCACGCTACCTGCTCTTCACAGACCTGGACGGCTGTCTCCTAGACGGCAACACCTACTCTTTCGACGAAGCACGCCCGGCGCTTGCCGCTCTCCGCTCCCAGAACATTCCGGTCATTCTCGTTTCGGGAAAAACCCGCGCGGAAATCGAACCCCTTCGGGAGCGCCTCGATCACCATGACCCCTTTATCGCCGAAAATGGAGCGGCGGTTTTCGTCCCTCAAGGCACGTTTGACTTCCCATTGGAACGGTCTCGACGCCGCTCTTCGTATCATGTCATCGAACTGGGCACGCCCTACGCTCTCCTGCGTGATGTGCTGAGGCAAATCGAAGAGGCCGTCGGGACGCCGCTGCGAGGATTCGGCGACCTGTCGGTCGACGAAGTCATGGCGCAGACGGGGCTTGCTCGTGAAGATGCGCTGCGAGCCATGCTTCGGGAGTTTGATGAGCCCTTTTTAGTCAACGGGCCTCCCAAGCTGATCGAGGAAATCTGTCGCCAGATCGTGACACGCGGTCTCTGTTGGACGAGAGGCGGGCGCTTCTTTCACTTGACCGGAAACAACGATAAAGGGCGAGCCGCGGAAATTCTTCTCCGCTGTTATAAGCGGCAAGGACGGTTGCACAAGCTGCCGGACGAGGTGGAAACCATCGGTATCGGCGATAGCTTGAACGATCTTCCGCTCCTGCTGACGGTTGATCGCCCGGTATTGGTGCAAAAACCAGACGGTTCGTATGACCCGGACATCAATCTGCCGAACCTCATTCGCGCGCCGGGAATCGGTCCTGCCGGATGGAACCATGCCGTGCTGGAACTTCTACGCCAAGCCTCCGACGAGACAACCCGCGGCCGATCGGCCAATATCAGAGCCTCATGATCGCGGCGTCCCCACGCGCACGAACGTGCTAGTCTTCCGCCGGATTGATAATGTGCAACCCTGCGGTCTTGGACGCGGCCAACAGTTGTATATCCGCGCTGACGACGGTCAACCTCAACGGTTTCAGTTCCAACGCCAGCGCAAGGTGCATGACCTGAGGCGATCGTAGGAACGGATACTCCAAGGCCAATTCCTTGGTGGCCAAGTAGGTCTCCATCTTCGGCGCAATGAACTGGTAGAGCCCTTGCTTGGATTCAATCTCGAACTTGTAGAGAACGGAATAGCAATCATCCCGCGTAATCTGCCCCTCCTGCGCCCGCGCACACAGGATCGAATAGAAGTCCGTCACTGACCACGTCGGAACGATCGCCACTTTTCCTCGTTTCACCATCAGCTTGTTCACGATGCGGGTACCCCGCTCCATGCTGTACCGCTTGATGAGCGCGGTTGAGTCAAAATAGTAGTATGGCATCCCGTTACACCCTCCCTTTCAGAATGATTTCGGCGAGCGGCCCTTGGAGCTTGGAGAGCCGATCTTGCAGCTCGTCGAGCGGCACCTCTTCATACCCTTCTTTTCGCAAGGTATCGGCTAGATTGCCGTTATTGAAAGACACGGTGTCTTCCTTCAGGCGATCATTCAATCGACGCTTCGCCAGCCGGCTCGAAACTTTTTGCCCGGACTTGGTCAATCCCCGTCCCCTGCTCCGTGGAGCTCGACTTGCTGATAGTTCATCCGACTTTTTCACAATCGCCGCCTCCTCATGAAAGAATGTTCGTTTACCGCCTCACCGATGATTCTTCTCGTGGGCAACCGGCCGGCATCACTGCCGTCTCGGGCAACGCGCCCTCGCCGAAGATATGCGAGGCGATCGCCCTGGCCACATCCGACGACAATTCCTGTTGAATAACACGGAGTGTCTTTGCGGTCGCTTCGCGCTCCGTTAGGTGCCCTTCCTTTCCACCTCGTGCCACTGCCCCGACGACCCGCTGCGCCACCGGATCCATAATCTCGAAATCACTGCACCATCGGACATACTTGAAGTAGGGATCATGGACATCGATGGGAAACAGCCGGACCGTGCCTCGAACGACCAATTCCGCAGAACCAGTTTCCGTGCTTGCCGTCTTGGTCGTCACGTGAAATCCTTCACGGACAAGCCCTTCTGCAAGTGCCCGTCCCACTGGCTCTGCATGATCACCCGACACTTGTACCGCAAGCACCAGATTCGTGGCAAGAAATTGCTCCAGCTCGCCGGACAATTCGTTGACCCGATAGGCGGACGGGATTCCTCGTCCACTCACGCGAATCACACGCAAATCTGTGTTGTAGACCTCGCGCAGCACCAAATTGCGACCGGCCCGCCGAAGGGCGTGAACCTTGGCAAGCTTGTCGGTTGTCTGCCGGGCCTCAGCGACATCGGCGTCGATCGCGCGATCCAGCGTCGAGACCTTGTCCATTAACGATGACTCAGCCTGGGAACGGCTCATCACCGCCAGGGCATAGTGTATTCCTTCGTTCGTGTCGTACCACGCATCCATGATGCTCACGTTTTCGAGCACTTTGTCGGTCGAGACTTTCGTCACGTTGTCGATCGCCAACCGTCGTTCGGCGTTGGAGACACCGCGATTCTCAACGACTAAATAGGATTCCCAGTCTTTCGCCTGCGCCGCGACTTCCGCTTTGAAGATGCGGGCGACGGCCGCATAGGCCTGGTCCGTTGCGCTGTTTCGACTGTCGGCTTGGCCGACGCCGGTCAGGTACTGGGTAGATGGATACTCCGAACTCCGGCCCTCGACCCACTCCGGCTTTCCCTTTCCGGCGAACCACGCACACCCAGCCGATATGGATATGAGGCAGCACAGACTGATGAAGACCGCCAGGGTTTGCCTGAAGGCCGATCCGCGACTGGGCGTCATTGCATCACACGCTGGATGATGAACGTCGTCTGCCCGGCGGTAAGCGAGAGCGGTTGCCCGTTCTGCTCCATGGCCACTCCCGATCCCGACGGCTGAATGGACACTCGGTACTGACCCGGCGGCACCCATGTCCTGGCGACATGAATTTCGTCCGGTAAGGTCTGCCAACTTCGCTTGTCGGCTTCCTCAGACGCCACCGCCAACCCCTTGGCCAACAACTCAACAAGTAGTCCGACCCATGGAGCGGCATCCTTGCCTGCGGCATGCTGAGCTCCTCTAGTCACTCCCTCCGCCATCGCGAATTTCGTGGCCGCTCGAGCGAGAGCCTTCGCGGTGATCGCCGGCAAACGTTCCGACAGGCTCTTCTCGGCGAGGGCCGTCACATTATGCGCAAGTTCCGATCGCACGGTGACCGAGTGGCCGGCCGAATCGGTCAGTGTCATATTTTCAAACGCCACCCGCGTTTTTTGCGGAACCAACCTGGGGAGCGCAACGCGGACGACCCGTCCGTTGAGTCCATAGAGCACGCCGTCCATTGCGTGATTTCGCGGATAGGGGGACTGGAAAACCCCACGATTGATCAAGACCAACTGCAGCGCATCCAGACTGATAGGTAGATCCAAGTACAGATCCTCTTTTCGTGGAGCGCGCCCATTATAACTGATCATCACGACTTGAGCGAGTTGCTCCAGGGATGAGAGCGGCTGCCACGCCGCATCAGGGAATGCTTGCCGGTAGGACTCGAACTCGGTCGTCAGATTAAGCGCCTCCGCCGTGCGCAAGAGATCTCCGCGCAAAGAAGGTGGAGACGACATTCTCAACCATCCCCGCATGGCGCCATAGGCTTCATACGCGTTGCGATACGCGATAAATGCGTTATTGAGGTCGCCGGCCGCTTCGTACAAGATGCCGCTGAGGTACCGAGCAAACCCGTCGTTTCGGTATTTGCCGGTATCCGTGACTCTGTCACCCAGCATGTTGAGGCGATGATCGACGCGACGCGCCTCTACCAGTGCTTCCTGAAGTTGTCCCTGTGCCGCATAGTTGAGGGCGTTGACCACGTTGATCATCACGTGCTCGTAGGCATCTCCCTCATATGGCAAGGCGTTGTCATTGGTTAAAAAAGCGGCGGTTTCCGAACGGATACTCCTGGTGTAGAGACGTTCAACTTCCTCCTCGGCGCGCTCAAACACGTCACAACTTTGCTGATACTGGCCCGCTAACTGCAGAACCATGCCACGATCCATCTCGTACAGCAGCCGCCCTTTGGCCCCATATTCCTTCTGGGTCTGCTCGACAATCGCCGCCGCCCGCTGGGGATCACCGGCAACGAGGCTTTGTTCGATAAGAAGGTAGCGATTGACGGAAGGACCGCACCCGGTGGAGAGCACAAGGACGGCAAGGAATAGGGCCAGGGAGATTGGGAGGGTAATGCGCACCCGCACCGAACCACTGTGGACGAAGCGTGGGAAGAGTGGGCTCAACAGCGTCCGTGGAACCTAAAAGACCGTGCGTTTCTTCTCCACCACTTTCTTGATCTTCTTCTGTCCGTACCAAACCTTGGCATTGTTCTCCAGGTCGATCATCTGAAGATCCACCTGGTAAAACACCGCTTTGGTTCCGTCGACTTCGTCAAGAATGGTGGCGATCGTACCCTTCATCATGAAATCCGCCCCGATCTCTTTTCCGGGGGCTTTCTGCGTTTCTTCGCGAGCATAAATGGCTTGCTCTTTCCGCTCGGTTCGAACTTCGTCGCGCTCACTCTTGCCTGCCACGAAGGTGACTTTTTGAGAATTGGTGAGCTCCCGTTCCAGATCCGTAATAAACGTCTGCACGCTGATATGTTCATGGCTGCTGTTCAACACCGTCCCCACGACGACGACAGGCTGCCGCTGGTTCGCCTTTTCAAAATTCCCGAGCCAGGGATATTGCAACGCCTCTTTGACCATCGCCTCCGCCACCATCCTGGAATCCGTATCGTTCCACCTGCCGCTCAAATCAGTCACGACCCCTGCGTCGACACGAGTCACCTTCGTTGCCTGTCCGCATCCGAACAAAGCGAGGGCCGCACTCAGCATGACGACGAGAGAAGGACGACATGTTCGCATCACTATAGGCCTCCGGGAAGGAATAGATGTCTCATGCGTCGAGATTAGTGTACACCGCGCTTTTCTTCTTCCTTCTCCAACCGTTCAAACAGACGATCGGCGTTCTTCCGCACGAAATCCCGGACTTGGGAATTGAGTTCTTTGGCCTGCTCCAAATTATTCTTCATGTCCTCCAAGCTCAACTTGGTCAAGACGTAATAGGTATTGGTCTTGGGATCCATATACTGATCGATCTTACGGACTCCGCTGAGTGTCGTGGTCGTGATGGTCTTGATGGCTCTCTCGACATTCTGCTCTTCAGTATTTCTGGTGAAATCCCCCGCAGTGGTCGAAGCGGCGTAGTCTCTCATCAGATATCCGGTATAGGTCTCAAACGTCCTGGCAATTTCCGCCCTGCCGCGGTTTTCCGCCGTGTCCCAGGCGAGCGGCGCATTCCGTACCCCGGCTACCGCCCCCACGCCATAGAATGCCTTCGTATCTTTCTCGTTAAATGCCCCTGACCCCTGCTGAACCCATTTGGGAGGACCACCACAAGCCACAAGTCCCATGATGAGAAGGACAGCAAGACCGGATCCGACCAGTCTTGAACGAATCGCTTGTGACCTGATCATACAATCCTCCTTAGGGTGAATAAGTATAATTGCTGTACGTATAACATCCCGCGCAAAAACGTTCGAATCATGCTAGCATGCGTTTTTTGGGCAGTCAACGCAACGCGCGCTTCGTGCGGCCTCGCTATCGACAAGGAGAAGACTCTGTGGCAGAGATCCAGATTGAAGACGGCATCATTAGAATTCTTAACCTTGATATCCAAGATCCAAGAACCGCCGCAGTACTTTCGGCCTATCCTCAAGAGCGCTGGGCGGAGATCACACGGCGAGCCGTTAAGATCGGCCTCGGATATCTCAAGGGTGGTGAGACCGACTAGGGCCTCGGACCGTGATCGGCCTGATTGACGGCGGCATGAGCCCGAGCATGTGTGCCGCCCAGCTCCACGTACCGACGAAACGCCTCCACGGACTTGGGCTGGTCATTGAGATGATCAGCGTACAGCGTCCCCAACGCAAAGTAGACGTCTTGATACCCATTGTTCACGCGCACTGCTTGCTGAAGGGCCGCCTCAGCATCAGCAAACTCCCTCCGTTTTTCGTGAATCAATCCCAGCGTATAGAAAGAATCCGGGTTGTCCGGTGCGTATTTGACCGCAAGAAGACCCGCTTTCAGGGCCTCATCAAGGTTCGGCATCACCTCTAACAGGACATAACTCTTCAGCACGTAGGCATCACCGTAGGTCGGATCATACCCAATCGCCCGGTCCAACCGCTCGACCGCTTCTTCCGTCGACTTTCCTTCCTGCAGCAGCGCAAAGGCACGTTCGTATTGAGCCTTTGCCTCCTGTTGCCGTTCGGAAGGAGTCCGGGGTCCGGCTCCAAGTGTAAATGCCGACTTTTTTCCTTCGATCAATACGGTGTCGCCATCACCATCGATTCGTAGACTTGTCGGATGTTGTGATCCATTGGAGACCGCACCGACCTGTTGCACAATATAGGTACCGAGCTCGGAGGCCATGAGCCAGCCGTTTCCGTCCAGATCTGCAGACCCTGAAAGTCCGGCCAACAGCGTCTGAACAAAGCGGCTACTGTGATAGAGGCGGACGGAGGCTTCTCCTCTACTAGCCGCGCTGATGACCTGAACCGCCCGGCGCTCGGTGTCCGACTCCGGGCCAACTCGTCCTTCCAAGGAGAGTCCCTGTGGTTCGGTTGTTTCCCACCCATAGACCGGCGCATCCAAAATGAGGAGCGTGTGTTTCGAAGCCGACCTCCTTGTAAACTCCTTGAGATGCTCGACTGTGATCGACTTGGCTGCGTTATTGAGTTGTGCGTCCAATGGAACCAGGTATCCGCGATCTTGCCCGTCAGCATCTTGTATCGACCCGGCATGACCCACATAGAAAAGAACGAGCCGGTCCATGCGCCCTACTTTTCTCGGCAACATGTCGTTCAACAGCTGATGCAGACGTCGGCCGCTTGCATCTTTGTCGTACAGTTCGACCACCTCGTCGAACCCCAATCGCCGAAATGCCTCGGCGACTTTCTTGGCGTCGTTGATCGCTCCCGGAATGGACGGCGCGAGAACATAGTTCTCGATTCCGATAATGATCGCCCAGGATTTGTAGTAGAGACCCTCCGGTTTTCCCAACTGAGCTTCAGCGGTGGAGGGGGCGCCGACCGAGAAAATACAGAACACGTGAGCAATCAGCAGAAAAAGGCCCAACACATTGATCCCGCGGGGTTTCATACAATGCCTTGCATCGTCGGTCAAATCAGCCTATCCCCGGCTTCGACATGTGTCAAGAAACGCCAGAGGGAGGCCGGGCGCGGCCCGAACGTAGAGTCCCTGAGAAAATGGATGGTTGCAGGAGCTCTCAGGTTTGTCCATAATTATGGCTTTGCGATTGACGGCCTTGAAGAAGGAGACCCTTCTGCCATGAGCGACAAGATCGAAACCCTTTTGAAGGAAAGTCGGACGTACCGGCCGACACCCAAGACAATAGCCGCAGCCTACATCAAAGACTACGAAACCGAATACAAGAAATCCATCGCCGACCCGGAAGGGTTTTGGAGTGAGGCCGCAAGGGAGCTCGAGTGGTTCTCTCCTTGGGACAAGGTCCTCGAATGGGACTATCCATGGGCCAAATGGTTTGTCGGGGCACGATGTAACATTGCCTATAACTGCCTGGACCGTCACGTGAAGACCTGGCGTAGGAATAAAGTCGCACTGATCTGGGTGGGCGAAAACGATCAGGAACGAATTTTCACATATAGCGAACTCTATCGGCAGGTCAACCGCTGCGCAAACGCCCTCAAAAAGCTGGGTCTCCAGAAAGGTGACCGCGTCACCATCTACCTGCCCAAAATCCCCGAACAGGTCGTCGCCATGCTGGCCTGCGCCAGGATCGGTCTGATCCACAGCGTCGTCTATTCGGGTTTCAGCGCTCCGGCCCTTGCCAGCCGTATCAACGACGCGGAAACCAAGGTTGTGATTACGGCCGATGTCGGGTTCGATCGCGGCAAGGCCATCCACTTGAAACCCGTCGTGGACGAGGCACTCAAGACCTGCCCGACGGTCAACCACGTCGTTGTCGTCCAGCGCCAAACTCAAAATCCGCCCCTTTCTGCCCCAAAGGAAATTGACTGGAATGAATGGCTAGCTTCTGAGCGACCCATTTGTGAAGCAGAGCCGTTGGACGCCGAAACCCCGCTCTATATTCTCTATACGTCCGGCACCACCGGGAGGCCAAAGGGCGTCGTCCATGTGCATGGTGGATATATGGTCGGCACCTATGTGACGACGAAGTATGTGTTCGATCTGAAAGACGACGACGTATACTTCTGCGTGGCCGACCCAGGCTGGGTTACAGGCCACAGCTATATCGTCTATGGCCCGCTGCTCAACGGCGCAACGATTTTGACCGCGGAAGGCAAGCCGGACTATCCGAATCCCGGCCGATGGTGGGATCTCATTGAACGGTATGGCGTATCGATTTTCTATACGACCCCGACTGCCATCCGCCTGCTCATGCGCTACGGCGAAGACTGGCCGAAGAAATTCGACCTCTCGACGCTCCGCATCCTTGGGAGCGTGGGAGAACCGATCAACCCGGAAGCCTGGGAATGGTTTCATCGTGTCACGGGCGAGGACAAACCCATCATGGACACCTGGTGGCAGACCGAAACAGGCTCGATCTTGATCACCCCTCTCCCCACCGTGCCGCTGAAACCCGGCTCGGCCACGCGACCGTTTTTCGGGATTGAAGCCGATGTCGTCGATCGTGAGGGGAATTCCCTCCCTGTCAATGCCGGTGGTTTCGCCGTCATCAAGAAACCCTGGCCCGCCATGATGCGCACGATTTATAAAGATCCTGAACGCTACAAAACTTACTGGACCACCATCCCCAATTGCTATACCGCCGGCGATGTCTGCCACAAGGACGCAGACGGCTATCTGTGGTTCATGGGTCGCGCGGATGACGTGATTAAGGTAGCCGGAAACCGGCTTGGCACCGCCGAAGTCGAAAGCGCGTTAGTCAGCCATCCCGCCGTCGCGGAAGCTGCCGTGATCGGCAAACCCCACAAGACAGTCGGCGAGTCGATCAAAGCCTTCATCATCCTGAAACAAGGAGAAAGCGAAAGCCCCGCTTTGATTAAGTCAATCAAGGATCAGGTCCTGAAGGAATTGGGCAAGATCGGTGTCCCGTCTGAAATCGACATCGTGGCTTCGCTCCCGAAAACGCGGTCCGGGAAAATCATGCGGCGAGTGCTCAAAGCAAAAGAGCTGGGACAAGACCCGGGAGATATTTCGACTATCGAGGAGTAACGTACAGACCAGTTACACACGATCTATCCTGAACTGATTGAAGGGAATCACAATGGCGCAACCAACCATTTTTATAGCAGCACTCTTGTTCGGTGCACTCACCCTACCGTGGCAAGTCATCGCCCCAGACCTCACGCTTGCCGAAGACCAGAAACCAAAAGCCACACCACAATCCAAGAGCGTCAAACCGAAGGCGGATCCAAAATTTCACTCGGCCGAAACCGCCGCAAAGGCGAAAGCCTGCTTCGGCATGGCTCCGCAGATCGCCAAGCTGGTTCCTGATGAAGGAAAGCCTGGCGCCAAAGTGACCATCAAGGGCATGCAGTTCGGCTCGCCCGAATGTTTGCGTGGCGTGTCATTCGGCCCGGGTCAAGCCGCCGTGTTTACGATGCGCAACGAGTCCACGATCGTGGCCACCGTCCCGACCATCAGTCGTAAGGGTCTTGTGATTGTGACCGTCACAACAGCTTCCGGCGAAGATTCCAAAGCATTCTTGCTCAAGTAGCAGAACCGCGCGGCGAGTCTTTCGGCATGAAGTGGGGAAGAAAACCAGGTGAGCCGATCTATCTGAGGTGGCACCTGCTGAGTCTCGTTCTGGCCGTGGCATTCCCCCTCATCGGCTTACAATTGTACAAGATCTACATCGGGCCGATAAGCTTCGATGCCCAGTTAGGGGTTGGGCTTTTCGTGTCCATCATTCTCGGGCTCGCGCTTCATGTTGCCTTCCGTGCTTCCGCCAAGAACCAGCCTTAGATGGAGCCGGACTCCGCCACTTCGTCGTTTGCTCAGTAATGTGGAATTAGATCAGTCCGCGTTTCTGCAGGTAGTCTTTATCGATGCTGATAGTGGGTTTAGGAAGCTGATCACGCTCTTGGAGCAGGCGCTCGACATACTTCCCGATGAGATCTGATTCAAGATTCACAAGATCGTTGACCTGTTTGAGACCGAGCGTTGTCACTTTCGCCGTATGTGGAATGATCGTCACTGAAAAGCTTTTGTCGCTCACCTCGTTCACCGTCAGGCTGATACCGTCGACGGTCACCGAGCCTTTCACGACACAGTACCTCAAGATGTGCGGAGGGGCTTCGATCGTGAAAACAATCGCGTTGGCGTCCTGATGTCGTCCCCGGATAGTGCCGACCCCATCCACATGGCCGGCCACCAGATGCCCGCCGATGCGTTCGTTGAGCCTCATGGCTCGCTCAAGGTTCACAGGCATTCCCACTGCAAAGCTACCGAGCGTCGTCATGGAGAGTGTTTCAGGCGAGACTTCCACGGAAAAGTCGCGCTCGTTTGTCGATACTACTGTGAGACAGGTTCCATTCACGCTGACACTGTCACCGATCTTGAGATCGCTCATCACAGTCGAGGCGAGGATCGTGAGCTTGGTTCCCGCAAGCGTTTTCCCCAGGGAGGTGATTGCGCCCATTTCTTCGACGATGCCGGAGAACATCAGTCTTTCCTCATAATGATCTGCTTCACCACATAGACGAACAGCACAAGCAACACAACGACCCCCAGACCAGCCAGCGTGCCGATCACAAGATTTTCAACCGCAATCTCTCTCATCACGCGCCAATTATATCGCAGCCGTCATCGAGATAGCAGCGTTTACATTCGCTTCATCGCCACCCAGAACACGCCCGCTGCCACCAGTTGCATCCCGGCAATGATGGCGAAAGCCATGGGATAACTCAGGTTCGCAATCAGCACGCCCGCCAATAACGGTCCACTGGCGTGCCCGATATCCATGATCGTCCCCTGCATCCCCATACCCGCCCCGAGTGTCTTGAACTCGGAACTGTCTGCGACAAGCGCTGATGAAGATGAAGACACGACCGCCTCGCCGAAACCAAAGCCGGCAGACAACACGAGCATAAGAGGAAACATCGAAACCTGCGGGATAAGAACAAAGGTTCCGGCACAAATCAGCAGGCCGAGAACGATCAGCGGTTGGCGGCCGACTCGGTCGGATATCCGGCCCATAATCGGCTTGGAAAAAAATGACGTGAAAGCCTGGACCGTGAACAGTGTTCCCACCTCTCCCGGGTTGAGCCCAACGGAGATACCGTACAGCGGCAGGAACGCCATCAGGGCGCCATTGGCAATCATCTTGGCCGCATCCGTGGAACTGGTCACCAAGACCTTCTTGTTCCGCACGACCACGGCAAAACCTCTCCACATTTCGGCCAGCACAGGGGCTAACCCTTTTTCTTGGAGTCTCGGAGGCGGTGGCGTGAGGTGAAGGCTGTAGAAAATGATGCCGGCTACACAGCCGAACACCCCGGCTGTGACGAATGCTGAAGGGAAGCCCGCTTGATAGACAAGATAGCCGCCGATGAACGGCCCGAGCAGCGCACCGGATTGTGTGCAAGCGGTGTACGTGCCCAACGCGGCACCGCGCCGTTCCCGGTACAAATCCGCCACGGTCGCCAAGGCGCTGGGGGCAAAGATGGCCGTCGCCAAACCATGAAACATCCGGAGAGCCGTCAGGACGTTCAAGTCCGACACGAACGGGTAGATAAATGGCGGCACACCGAACGCGATGACCCCTATCTGCAGGAGCAACCGTCGCCCATAGATATCGGACAATGCCCCGGACGGAAGCTTCAGAAAGACGCCGGTCAAGGTCGAAACCGAGACAATCAGTCCGATTCGCTCGGGTCCGGCGCCCAGTGATTCCGCGAACAACGCCAACACCGGCATGCGCACCATGTTGTAGCTGATAAAGCAGAATACACCGACGGTGCAGAGCAGCGCGAAACTACGAGCAGTGGTCATGGGATGGATCTGTCGCGGGAAATCGCCTTGTCGATATCTTGAAGGGGAATGAGCGCCGTTTTCAAGAAGGCCACGTGGTGCTCTTGTAATGGTGGCGGATCCATGGCCGCTACCAATACGCGTTGGGGGTCTCGTCTCATCGCCAAACCCAATCTATTGACGGTCTCCACCCCTTTTTGCAACCTGCTTTTGACAATGCGGGTGACAAGCGGATGCAGCAGAGAAACCAACCCTGAGAGGAAACGATTGTCCAGCCTCGTATACGCGACCAATGTGCTGTCCATCATTTCTTCGCGATTCGCATTGCTCACGGCGTCCGCCCGGAGAAAGACGACCGCTTTTCCTGTGACATGCGGGAGCAGCCGGCTCTCGTGCGATCCTTCGAGATAATAAATACGGGACGTGGCATCCTCATACACAAGCTCCACGATGCCTTTGGTCCCCTCACCATCATCACCCCAGAAGCGACCTGGGCCTCGGCCCTCTGACTGGTATAACCCAAGCTTGAGGCGCCTCATCAACGCCGCGGTAAATGGAGGGTGGTCCAGCAGATGCCGATACATCGATTCAGAGAGAGCGGCTCGGACCGGGCCTACTCTGCTTTCAGTTGTATGGTCCTGTATAATGGCTTGCAGCCTGCACGTCCAGCTCGGATCCACTCGCTGAACGGGAAACGCCAGTCCAGCATGAACCGCCGATAATGAACAGGATTCGGACTGCCCATGTCCAGCCGACAAAACAATCCCCGCTCCGAGCACGACGGCGAATATGCTCGCTACGTGTCGCGGTGTGAGTTGCCGCGTGGAGCTCATGAAGCCGGCTTCTCTATAGCGATCGTGAGATGGACAGGAAAGAGCCGCTCAGGGTCCTGCCGTAATCTGGCTTGCCGCAGCAAGGTTTCAACCGACGGCGAGACCATTCCCTCGAACGAGAGACGGCCGTTCGTCATCACCGTCAGTGGTGTGGAGAAATCGATCAGCTGATCGTTCAAAAACAAGCTGTACCGCTGGACGCGCTCGGCAGTCACCTCGATACGGTTATTTCCGGTAATCGCCGCATCGATCTTGGCATATTCACGACGCTTGATTCGTTCATCACGTTTGTCGACCAAGTCTTCTGAAAACGCAGCGATGGGGTCGGTCGATTCCAATCGCACCCAGTTGAACGGCTGAAAGTGGCTGGCGTCGCGCACGAGAGTCAGTCTCGACGGCAGCGGCTCACGGCGCCGGCTATTGAACCAGGCAACAAGGTCCGGCAGTTCTTCTTTCGGGAAATAGTGGCCTCCGGCCATGGGATGCTCGCGCTCATGCTCACGGTACACGTACGGATAGCCAAGCCCATCAAGTTCTCGGGCGATCGACCGGCTGAGGTCTACGGGCATGACCTGATCCTTCGCTCCATGAATGATATAGACCGGAGTGTTGCGGAGATTCGCCAGAAAAGGCATCAGCACGTTATCCAGTCCGCTGGCCATAGGCGCAAGCCCCGCAAACAGCGGCGCATGATGCATGCCGATCAGCCAGGCACCGATCCCCCCGTTCGACATGCCGGTGAGAAAAATCCGATCCGGGTCGATATGATACCGTCGGCGAGCTTGCCGGATCGTTTCCAGCACTAAATCTTCGGCCTGCCTTGTAAACCACGCGCCGGAGGGATAGGTGGGACAGGCCAACAGATAGTCATTGCTCAACCGTGCTCGCCACCGTTCCAAATACTCTTCTCCAGTAAACCCGTATCCATGTAGACACACGACTAAGGCATAGCTTCTCGACGCCTGATACGTCGTCGGAATCAGCATCGACAGCGGGTACGTCCGTCCCCGGACCACGATCTGTTCGTCGGGAAGCGTGCCGACAGGTTGGCTCTGATAGGTTCGTCCCGCTTTTAAGATCTGAGATACCGACTCGATGGACGCATTCTTATCGGAAAGAATGCTCAAGAGTAAGCGTTCCGCCTCATCACTATTGTCCGTATCGAGAAATCTATCGATCAGCGAAGCAAGTGTCTTGGTGGATGGTTCCGAGACCTCCGCGAAACCGGAGCCCATGCCGACCGTAAGCAACACTGACAGGATGAGCATGCTGATCCGTGCCGTCACAGATCTCCTTCCACCACGATGTCATCACCAACGGATCGTGTCACCATATGACGCAGCTTGATCGTTCCTGCGAGCCGAGCCGGACTTTTCCCACCGATGATGCCTTTGGCATCTTGACCGCCAAGAAGCACCGGCGCCATGTAGAGACGAATATGATCGACGACCTTACTTCTCAGCATCGCGGCGTTCACTTCACCTCCGCCTTCCACCAATACAGACATCATACCGCGCCGACCGAGTAGCTTGAGCAGAACAGTCAACGACACACGGCCCCGCACGGAGGGAAGGGTGAGGACCTCTATGCCCTTCTTTTCAAAAGCCGAGCGGCGCACTCGTGGAGCCGCGGCCGTTGTGGCAATAATGGTTTTTGCTCTGTCTTGTTGTGTCAGGATCCGTGCCTTGAGCGGAGTGCGCAGCAGGCTGTCCACGACGATCCGGATAGGTTGCCGTGCCGCCAACGTCTCTAACTGCGCCCCGGTTCTCGCGGTCAGCGAAGAATCATCGGCCAGAACTGTTCCGACCCCAACCAACACGGCATCGACATCGCGGCGAAGCTGGTGCGCCTCTCTGCGAGACGGCACACCCGTCATCCACCGCGACTCCCCTGTCGCCGTGGCCAGCTTTCCATCAAGGGTCATACCAGCCTTGAGTATCACATAGGGGCGGCCGGTCTTCATGAAATGGCCGTAGGCTTTGTTCAGCTCTTCCGCTTCCGGCCGTGCCACTCCAATCGTGACGGAGATCCCGCTCTGCCGAAGCTGTTTGATCCCTCTTCCTTTCACCGAGGGATTGGGATCATGCATCGCGATGACCACGCGGCAGACCCCGGACCGGACGATTTCAGGGACACAAGGAGGCGTGCGTTTTTTCAGGTGGCAACAAGGCTCGAGGGTGACATAGAGCGTCGCCCCTCGGGCACGATGCCCTGCTTGTCGCAGCGCGAGAATTTCTGCGTGGGGGGTTCCAGGCCGAAGATGAAAGCCCTGTCCGATGATGCGGCCTTGACGAACCACCAAGGCTCCAACCATCGGATTTGGGCTTGCCGTTCCCCGGCCCTTCGCGGCCAGGCGAAGGGCCAGGGTCATATAGCGAAGGTCGTGATCGCTCTTGGTCACCGTGCCTTGCGGGCCACGCGGGATCGACGGCGACTTGGTCGTGTCCTAGTCGACCGCACTCGTGACGACGTAGCGGGTTGAGCGGACTTCTTGGCATCTGCTTCCGCCAGAGCGGCATGCGCAGCGGCCAATCTGGCGATCGCCACTCGATACGGCGAACAGCTCACGTAATCCAAGCCCAGTTCATGGCAGAACTCCACAGAACTCGGATCGCCTCCGTGCTCGCCACATATGCCCAATTTGATATCGGGCCTGGTTTGCCGGCCTCCGGCGATGGCCTGGCGCATCAGCGATCCAACCCCCTCCCGGTCCAACACGGCGAACGGATCCGATTCCATAATATTGATGGTTCGATAATGGTCGATGAATTTCGCCGCATCATCGCGCGAAAAGCCAAACGTGGTTTGCGTCAGATCGTTCGTCCCGAACGAAAAGAATTCGGCTTCTTTGGCGATGTGTTCGGCGGTGACGGCTGCACGGGGCAATTCGATCATCGTCCCGATCAGGTACGACAGTTTCACATCGTAGCGCTTCGTCGTTTCTTGAGCCACTTCACGGATCAGATCTTTCTGCGACTTCATCTCCGAGACCATGCCCACGAGCGGAATCATGATCTCGGGGACGATCTTCACGCCTTCTTTCGCCAGCTCGCAGGCGGCCTCCATGATCGCTCTGGCTTGCATGCGCGTGATCTCCGGCATGGTGATCCCCAACCGGCATCCGCGAAGACCGAGCATCGGATTAAACTCGTGCAGTTCCTCGACTCGGGCCAGAAGCCGACGCTGTTCTTCCAGCTTGGCCCCGTCATTTCCCGTCAATTCCAGCTGGGCGATCTCGACCATCAGCTCTTCCCGCTTGGGCAAAAACTCATGGAGCGGCGGATCGAGCAAGCGAATCGTCACGGGATAGCCCTTCATCTCTCGGTAGAGTCCGACGAAATCTTGCTTCTGCAGAGGCAGCAGCTGATCCAGGTATTTTTCACGCTCTTCTTTCGTTCGGGCCAGGATCATCTTCTGCATGATCAGAATGCGATCCTCGGCGAAGAACATGTGTTCGGTCCGGCACAAGCCGATGCCCTCCGCGCCGAACCCTCTGGCAATCTTCGCCTGGTCCGGCACGTCGGCGTTCGCACGGACGCGAAGCCTGCGGAAACCGTCGGCCCAGGACAGAATCGTCGCGAACCGTTGATATTTGTCGGACTTTTTTGGATCGAGCTTCCCCTGAATGACTTGAATGATTTCTGATTCGACGACCGGGATATCGCCCTCATACACATTGCCGGTCGATCCGTTGATCGAGAGATAATCTCCCTCCCTGAACGTCTTGGCGCCGATCTTCACCGTTTGGCTGTCCAACACCTCGACCGCGTCACACCCTGCGACACAGACCTTGCCCATCTGCCGAGCGACCACAGCGGCATGAGACGTCATCCCGCCGCGCGCCGTCAAGAAACCGGCCGCCGCATTCATGCCGTGAATATCATCCGGGCTGGTCTCCTGCCTGACGAGTACGACGCGATTGCCCGCCGCTCTCAGTTCAACCGCGCGATCAGGGGTCAGCGCAATCTTCCCCGCAGCTGCGCCCGGTCCGGCCGGCAACCCCTTCCCCAGCGGGTTCGATTTCGATTCTTCTTTGGAGTCGAAAATCGGATAGAGATACTGCGCGAGTTGATCGGCCCCGATACGCTGCACCGCTTCCTGCTTGGAAATGACCCCTTCTTTCACCATATCCACAGCGATCTTCACCGCCGCAATCCCCGTCCGCTTGCCGACACGAGTTTGCAGCATATAGAGCTTGCCCTCTTGGATGGTAAATTCGAGGTCAAGCATATCCCGGTAGTGCTTTTCGAGCTTCTTATACGTATGTTCGAGGTCCTTGTAAGCATCAGGGACATTCTTCGCGAGGGCACTCACCGGAAGAGGGGTTCGAATCCCCGCGACGACATCCTCGCCTTGCGCATTCATCAGACATTCACCGAAGAAGGCCCGATCGCCGGAACTCGGGCTCCGCGTAAAGGCCACCCCCGTGCCGCTTGTCTCCCCCATATTCCCGAAGACCATCGCCACGACGTTCACTGCGGTTCCCCAGGAATCGGGAATGCCGTACAACCGGCGGTAGGTAATGGCGCGCGCGCCGAACCAGGACGAAAAGACGGCGTTGATCGCCAGCTCCAGTTGCTCGAGCGGCTCATCCGGAAAATCTTTTTTCGTTTCTTCCTTGATGAGGGCTTTGAAACTTGCAACCAATTCGCGGAGATGCCTGGCATCCAAATGCGTCTCGTGCGCGACCCCGACTTCGGCTTTCTTGTGTTTGAGGATGGCTTCGAAATGTTCGCGAGGCACGCCCATCACGATACTGCCGAACATCGACACGAATCTCCGATAGCTGTCCTGGGCGAACCGATCGTTCCGCGTTTTTGCCGCCAACCCTTCCACGGTCTTCGTCGTCAGGCCGACGTTCAGCACGGTGTCCATCATGCCCGGCATCGAGGCTCGCGCCCCGGATCGAACTGAGACCAGCAACGGCCGTTCAGGATTCCCGAATCCCATGCCCATCGATCGTTCGACACGTTTGAGCGCCTTCAACGTGGCATCCCACATTCCCTGAGGGTATTGCTTGCCGATCCTGTAATACTCGACGCAGGCTTCGGTAGAAATCGTAAACCCCGGCGGGACTGAGATACCCAAATTGGTCATCTCGGCCAGCCCTGCGCCTTTTCCACCGAGCAACTCCTTCATGTTCGAGGTGCCCTCGGCTTTGCCATCGCCGAAATAGTAGACGTATTTCTTTGCCACGTGACTTCTCCTTCCAGGAAGAATGCGTATCAATGAGCGGGCGACGCGCCCCGACTATCGGTTGATTCCAGACGGAGCCGATACCGGTTCACGAGGAACCACTTCGCCCTGACGCCACCGACGATAATGACGATGACAAACAGCATCAGCATCAATAACCGGTAATCCGCTTGAATACCTTCATCGACATGGTATTGACCATCCGACCCCTTTTTGAGCTTTGTGTCAGACTGAAGATAATGGGTCTTTCCACTAGGATCGGCGAGATTGAGCCATTCCGAACAGAGCTGAACAGGCTCACTCGCGCCGGGCAATGACTGCCACGTCAGCCGAAGACACACATCCTGTTTGGCATTGAACAGATCGGGCGTCTTCACCAAGTCATCCAAGTTGATACCGCTGAGTCTGAGCCCGGCGAGAAGGATCGCATTGCAGAGCACCATCAAGGCCAGCGAGACTGCCAGGGAAAATCGCCGGACCTTGTCCGCCCGACGGCGGCTGTCCGTCATCGGCTGATCCATGGCACCTCCAGTCTTGCCTTACACCTCGCCGGCCGGATGCCTGTCTCTTGGTCCGATTTGACCTACCGTCCTTGTACCACAATCTGGGAAAAGTCCGCGAATGACATGAACAGCCCATCGACCTCTTTGAGCAACGACAACCGGTTGCTGCGAACGGCCTTGTCCTCGGCATTCACCATCACAGCCTCGAAAAAGGCGTCAATCCCGGGCTTGAGCCCTACCAAGGAATCCAGCGCCTTGCTGTACTCACCGACCACCAGGGCCGAGGCTATCTTATCTCGTTCTTTCCCAACCGCCTTGTGAAGCGCCGATTCCGATGGATGCTGAAACCTGGCCTCCTCGACCGGCCCTTGTTCCCACTGTTCTTTTTCCACCAGTCGATGGGCTCGCTTGAAGCCCACGATCAAGGGATCGAACTCTGGCTTTTTCGTCACGGCTTCAAGCGCCTTCATCTTCTGGACGAGATCGACGAGGTCAATCGCGTTGTCATGCGCCGGCTTCAAAACCGACTCGATGACGTCATCGCGCAAGGCATACACGATCCGACCGTAGTGGCGAACCCGCTCAAAGATAAACTCTGTGATGCGCAGGCGTGCTTCCCGTTCCGATCCCGGAGCGCCTTTGAATCCGTCCTTTGCCACAATATCCATGGCATGATCGATACATGTTCGGAGATTGATTCGAAGGTTCCCCTCAAGCACGATCCTCACGATCGCGGTGGCGTGACGGCGCAATGCAAAGGGATCTTCCGATCCCGTCGGGACAATACCCACATGGAAAAATGCGGCGATAGAATCCAGCCGATCTGCCAGGGAAAGAATCTGCCCTGCCAACGTTTTGGGCAATTCTCCTTCGATCGCCTTGGGCAGATATTGCTCCCGAATGGCCTGGGCCACCGCAGTCGATTCTCCATCATGCAGGGCGTACTCGCCCCCCATGATGCCTTGCAGTTCAGGGAACTCACCCACAATCCCCGCCAGCAGATCGGCTTTGGACAAAGCCGCCGCCCGATCACAAACTTGCCGTAACGCATCCTGTCCAGGATCCAGGTGAGCGGCGATCAAGACAGCCAGTTTTCTGATTCGCTCCTGCTTCTGGGCCATCGTACCGAGTTTCTGATGGAACGTGACGCCGGTGAGTTTTTTCCCCCGTTCCTCCAGCTTCACTTTCCGGTCTTCATCGAAGAAAAACTTCGCGTCCGCCAAGCGAGCCGCCAATACTCGCTCGTTTCCCGTCCGAATCAGCGACATATTCTTAAGCTCATTGTTGACGACGGCGATGAAATGCGGCGCCAGCTTACCGGACTTCTTGTCCCTGACCGAGAAGAATCCTTGATGTTCTTTCATCGACGTCATCAAGACCTCTTGGGGAACTGCCAAATACTCCGGTTTGAAGTTGCCCAGGACGGCACAGGGCCATTCGGTCGTATACACCGCCTGATCAAGCAGGGTGTCATCGGCATTCAACCCAACACCGGCTTTGGCGCACAGACGGTCGATTTGCTCGCGAATCGTTGTGCGACGGCGGTCGGGATCTATGATCACTCCCTGCCGCTCAAGCCCCTGGGTGTAGGTCGTGAAATCCTTCACAGTAATGGGCTTTCCGTTGCCCATCACGCGATGCCCGTATGTCCGATTGCCGGCTTTGATGCCGGCCACCTGCACCGGCACCACCTTCCCTCCAAACAAGGCAACGATCCATCGCACGGGCCTCGCGAACCGTAGACCCGTTTCGTTCCATTTCATGGCTTTCGGAAACGACATTTTTTCGATCAGTTGTGGCAGCAATTCAGGAAGAAGCGCCGCAGTCGATCGCCCCGCGTCACGCTTGACCGCGAAAAGATACTCGCCTTTCGGCGTTTCACGAATCTCCAAGCTCTCGACTGGAACACCCTGGCCCGCAGCAAACCCCATCGCCGCCTTCGTGGGCTGGCCGGCTTGGTCGAACGCCACCATTCTCGACGGCCCCATTGTTTCCTTGACGACGGCTATTTGATGGGTGGCCAAGCGATCGACAGTCAAGACCAGCCGTCGAGGTGTCGCATAGGTGTTGATCGATTCGAAGGTCAATCGCGCGTCCCGCAAGAGACGGTCGGCACTTTCTCGAAGAGATGCCACGGCTGGAACGATAAATTCGAACGGCAGCTCCTCAGTGCCGATCTCGAACAATAACTCGGCGTGAACCTTGGCCGGCAGCGTCCGTTGTTGCCGTTTCTTGACCAGTGTGCGGCTCATCGATGCGTGACCTGCGCCTTCATCAACGGATGTCCCATCGCCGCCCGCTCATCGCGATAGCGCTCGGCGCACTGCCTGGCGAGAGCCCGCACCCGAGCGATGTAGCCCGTCCGTTCAGCGACGCTGATCGCCCCTCGGGCATCCAGCAGGTTGAACAGGTGGGATGATTTGATGCAGTAATCGTAGGCCGACAGCGTCAGACGCTGATCGGTCTGCGCAAGCAATCGTTTGCACTCCGCTTCATTCGCCTGGAACGCTTGCATGAGCATGGCCACGTCCGCCTGCTCGAAGTTATAGCGCGACCCTTGTACTTCGGTCTCGTGATGGATGTCTCGATATGTGACACGGTCGGTCCAGGCGAGATCAAAGACGTTGTCGACTCCCTGGAGATACATCGCAATGCGTTCCGTGCCATAGGTGATTTCGCCGGTGATCGGGCTCAGTTCTATCCCGCCGATCTCCTGAAAGTACGTAAACTGAGTGATCTCCATTCCGTCCAGTCTCACTTCCCATCCCAATCCCCAGGCCCCCAGCGTCGGCGATTCCCAATCGTCTTGGATGAAGCGGATGTCGTGGTGTTTCGGGTTGATCCCCAGCCGAGCCAGACTGTCCAGATACAGCTCTTGAATGTTGTCCGGAGAGGGCTTCAGCACGACTTGGTATTGGTAATAGTGTTGAAGACGGTTCGGGTTTTCACCATAACGGCCATCGGTCGGGCGGCGGCAGGGTTGGGCATAGGCCGACCGCCAGGGTTCCGGTCCGAGTGATCGCAGAAATGTGGCCGGATGAAAGGTGCCGGCACCCATTTCCATGTCATAGGGTTGATGAATGACACACCCTTGATCGGCCCAGAATCGATGAAGGGCAAGAATGAGTTCTTGGAAAGTCACTGAACCTATAGCCTGGTCGGGAGAGATGATCAGACGCTTACTTTAAGAAATAACTAGCCAAGCTAGCAAGAATGCTTTTCACCTGTCAAGGAACAAGCCCTCTAGATCAATGGCTTGCAGTTCGAGAGGCGGCAAGATTCAGGATATCTTGTTTATCACGCCTGTATGGTGGGGCGATTGAACTTCCGTATGTTCCCTCCGTGACGATATGGCAACTCTACATCATGGTATGAGCGAAATCGGCTGATCTCTCGCCCCAGTCGGTGTCGGAGGAGATACACAACCTTCGAGTTCTTCTTCCATCATCACAAAATAATCAAAACCAACCTACTATGTACACACTGTCGCAACAGCGTACGCTCCGAGAGAAGATTCTTCTCAAGCTGCATACCGTGAGATCGCTCCGCCTAACATGCGCGCCACTGTCCTACGGACTCGTTACTTTTACTAGAGTCCGTCCCGACAAGTCGAAAAATCTTCTTCGCTCGTATCTTTCTGTCTTCTTCGGTATCCGATTCGATACTCGTCTAAGAGTTTAACTCTTGAGCTCCTTCTACTATCTCCACAAATCTGGATGGTCATTTCCGGCCCGCGGTTCGGCAAGCTCTTTGCCTATTTGCTCTTTGGACAGTCGTTAGGTATCTTGCCGTCCAGGTTCATTGACTATGGACGGTTTCTGTCGGAAGGAGACCTCCGTGAGCCGTCGAACGACAACTAATCCTCACAATTACCAGAATCGCGAGAGGAGGAATACCGGTCTTATACCCTCTTCGGCAGCTCTCGACGAGCTGACCACACGTAGGTAGTACACCAAGAGCGACGGGCTCCTTGGGGAATCCGCACGTAAGGACAGGAGGAAGACATGGTCATACGACGGACACACGCAGTGCTTACCATCATGCTCGGCCTGGCTTTGTTTGTCGGTTCATTCGCCCTACACGATGGACCGGTAAATGCCGCGAGCAACACCCCCATCACTTCACCGTTCCAATATGGCAAGAATCTGACGGAGGCCGAGCGAGTCGGAGCGGACATTTGGTTCAACGCCACGGCCGGCAATGCGCGTTTCTTTACCTACGTCTATCAGCAACGGCTCGGCGTCATGATTGACTGGTATCGGGTCTTGCGCAGCGACACGCGCGCGGAACGCTTCCATCGGTGGGGTCTCATCAACGATCCGGACTGCTGTACACCGGGCGATCCTCAGTGTCCGGCGAAGAGTTATGACGAGACCTATGGGTTTGACTATTGCCCGGGCGATGACGAATTGCTCAAGCATGTCGGGAAGCCTGGCTATCGCGATCCCGCCTGCGATTTGAAGGATGTTCCACTCGCCAAAGATGATCCGCACGGTCCCAAAGATATGCGTCAGTCAGCCTGCGACCTCGAATTCGGTACGTCGACCGGAGCACTGGGGTTGCGAAAATTTCCCAATCCAAAGTTCGACAAGGTGAAATGGCTGAAGATTAACGGCGGGCACTTGGACTCGTGGGACGGCTATACGGCCAAAGTGGCACCGCGGAAGGACCGCGAAGCGCCAGCGAAGAGTCATTTAGTCGATGGCTCCATTGAACCGCCCTATCGCATCGGCATGTCCTGCGGAGCCTGCCACATCGCCTTTGACCCACTCCATCCTCCTAAAGATCCCGCCCATCCGAAATGGGAGAATCTCTCCGGTACGGTCGGCAATCAATACGGCCGATTTGCGCAGATCTTAGGGTCGGGAATGGCGCCAAACACCATTGAATACCAAATATACGGACATTCTAGGCCGGGTGCCGTCGATACCTCCGCGATTCCCAACGATCAGGTCAACAATGCCGGCACGATGAACGCAATTATCAATCTGGCCAAGCGGCCGACCTTTGAGGAAGACATCATCAAATGGCGCAAGACCAACCAATGTCCGGCTGGAGGAGACGAGCGGACCTGTTGGTGCGAGCCGGGCAAGGACGGCAAGTGCTGGGAGCGGGGCCGAAAGAAAGAGTTCGTTCACCATATTTTGAAAGGTGGAGAAGACAGTATCGGGACACTCGAAGCAATTCAACGTGTGTACTTCAACATCGGAAGCTGCTCCGAGGAAGGGTGGGTCAACCATCTTACGGATATGCGCCAACTCGATCCCACGATGCGCGGCTTTGGGCAGACGCCGTTCGACATCGGACAGGTTCGCCGGGACTGTTCGCAATTCCGGGCGATTGAAGATCGCTTGGGCGAAATCGCTCAGTTCTTGCTAACTGGAGCCCCGGCCGATCTGTACCAAGCGCGTGGGTTGAAGAACAACGCCGCGCTTGTCGAACAACTCAATAAGGAATTCGGTAAAGGGGCAGTCGAGAAGGGCCGCACGATTTTCGCGAGCAAATGCGCTTCGTGCCATTCCAGCCAGAGCGGACCGTTCGAGAATCGAGACTTTCGAACGGTTTCCACAGATCCAAAGGACAAAGGCATTCGCGTCGATTGGCTCGGGAACGACAAGCTCATCCCCGTGAGTGAGGTAGGCACAAACCGTTCTCGCTCCCTCCATTCCAATCACATGAAAGGCCATGTTTGGGAAGAGTACGCCTCGGAAACCTTACGGGCAAAACCCGGTGATCCTCAACTCAAGGAACCCTCCGACGGTGGACGGGGCTACTACCGAAACATATCCTTGCTCAGCCTATGGGCCTATGCGCCATTCATGCACGATAACGCAGTGGGCCCTGAAGTCTGCGGTGGCCCATTGGACGAACACTACTACCCGCCATATGTCGATAAAGATGGGAAGCCGCTGGCCAGCCCGCCGCCCTGTTGGGTCTTCGATCCCAGCGTAGAGGGTCGATTCACGCTCTACAAAGCGTCGATGAAAGAGCTCCTCAACCCATCCCAACGAATTCCAAAAGTGACCGGGTTCAATTCCGACGTAACCATTCGGCTGTTCCCGAAGCTGGGTGACGGCAAGCTGGAACGTTTTATTGACACGGCCATTCGCTTTCCGGTCGGCACGCCGGCCGCGCGCATTGGGAACTTCCGTCACAAGGAGCTGGTGGGAGACCTCGTCATGGCACGGGTAAATTTCGACAAACTGAAAGCCAAGTACGCCGACCGGTATGGAGCAGAAAAAGGCGAACGGATCGCCAAAACGATCCAAGACAAGGGAACGGAGTTGCTCGCGAAACCGGGATCGATACTCGAGGCCGGAGCGGAATTGCGCGAGATCTACAGCAACAGTCTCGCGGTCATCGAAAACGATGGGCACCGATTCGGCGAAGATCTTTCGGATCAGGAGAAGGATGCGCTGACAGCGTTCCTCGCGACACTCTGATGGCATGAACCCTGGGAAGAGGTAATCACGATGAGACGCACACGATGGTTGATAGCAATCGGCTTGATGGTAAGCCAAACCGTTCTCCTCGGCTGTAACCCAGATCCGCCGCCGATTCCCTTCGCCCAGGGCGGCGAACGATATTCCGACAAGATCGACTTGGCCCGACTGGAGCACGAGTCCCCCCTCAAGCCGGCCGATCTCATGAAGGTCACGCCGGACAATCTCAAGGGGGCCACTCAGGAACAGATCGATCAGATCTATGCCCGCCTGACAGCCGGCCCGGTTCCGGACGGGGTTTACGATGGGCAAATGTTTTTCCCGAAGGGATCGAGCGAACGGGCCCGCCTTGCCGAAATCGTCGGAGGAGGCATCAAAGGATTCATCGTCGACCTCAAGGCCGCCACACTCGAGCACGTCGGTGAATTTATCTGGAAAGGGAAGGTCTTCTATCGCAGCGAAGGAGTACTTCGAAATCGCATTGAGGATCTGCGCATCCTGAAGCCGATTGTGGGTCCCGACATCGAGCAGATCCAAAAACTGGACGTAGACGGCAAGGACGCCTGGTTGTTGTTCCCCGCGAAACTCTATTGTGGTCAGAGCCTGCTGGATGGGCGTCGAGAATCCATCATCATCGACTATGCCTTTACGGACGACCTGCCTGGCTACCGCGAGATGCCGGACGTGCTGGCCGGACGGGAAGGCTTGGAGATACGCGACGAGATTCGCATGGTTCGCCCCGGGTTCTATCTTGGGCGTGCCTACATCAGAAAGGTCTTCGCATTGAATTTCACCCTCTACAATAAGGCGGTCGCGGAGAAGGAGGCACCTGGCTTTGTCGGCTCTGGGTCCATCAATGAAGACTGTTGGATCGGTAATCAACGCATGACGGCGATGACCAACAAGCCGGGCAACCAACATGCCCGGGTAGCGGAAACCCAGTGATTGCGAATGTCAACCGGACAAACCATGCGACGAATGGCCAGACTGTGGGCGACGAGATTGGGATGTATGGTCATGATCACGGTATTGGTTTCAGGATGTGATCCCCGAGATGCAGGAACGTCTGCTGACCAACGGCCTGCCAAGGTTGCACAATCTACTGCTCTTTCGCCTCCCAGCTCCACGATACCACCATGGGTTGTCGATCCGACCGAACCAGGGACGAACCTTCCACCGATTGGGCGATCTCTGTTCGATTTCCTTATTACAAAGAACGTGAACGGTAAGAAGATCTATGACATTCCATTTCCGTTTTCCGCTCTGTTGGCTCGCATCGAATCGCACCTCCATCCCGAACACGCACAGCCGGCCCTGAAACGATTGCTGATTCCCGTCAATCGCTCGCTGCAGCGGCGGGCCGG
This sequence comes from Nitrospira sp., assembly GCA_024760545.1. Taxonomy (NCBI): domain Bacteria; kingdom Pseudomonadati; phylum Nitrospirota; class Nitrospiria; order Nitrospirales; family Nitrospiraceae; genus Nitrospira; species Nitrospira sp. Next base: position 3,956,318 of record CP060501.1, on the reverse strand, counting down.
CGACGGCGAGTACTTTACCTATCCGCGAGCTGTGCTCGCTGTCGATACGGAAGCCGATTCGGCCTTAGGCGCATCGAGCCTACATCTCAAAGATCGGCTCTTCATCGGCTACCACGAAAAGACGGCTGTATTGGAGATCATCAGCTATAACGAGGCGGCGGGCCGGTTCGAGTTTCAAATTGTCAGCAACTATCTGGCCGGCGGCACGCCGACTGTTCGGTATGCCAACCGTGCACTCTGCACCGCCTGCCACCAGAATCAGAGCCCCATCTTTTCCCGACCCATGTGGGATGAAACCAACGTCAATCCCAAAATCGCCGCGCTCATTGCGCATCAACGCCGCCAATATCACGGCTTTCCCATTCGACAAGGGGTGGGTGTGCTACAGGCCTTCGATGATGCCACCGACCGAGCCAACGAGATTTCGCTGGCCCACCTGCTCTGGCGCGAGGGATGCGAACAGGCCGATCGACCGGAACAGTCGATCAGGTGTCGAGCCGAACTGATCGAGCGGGTGCTCCGGTATGCGATGTCAAAAGGATCGGTCCAGGATTGGCAAACTGGAGATCCCCACGTGGAGCCACCATCCTTCCTTGCCACGTGGCGAGCACGCTGGCCGCGAGGGCTGTCCATTCCCAATCCGGATATCCCCAACCGCAATCCGTTTCGGTATGTGGCGGTAAGCGAGTTTCCAGGGCTCAGTGAGGTAGAAGCCACTGCCCTGGAGGGAGGAGAACCACGATCCTTGTTTCGCGGACCGCACGAACCGACGCTGCCGCGAGAACCACTGGAAGTGTGGACCGTCCCCGATACTCCACAGACACTCGAACGAGTCCTGACTACGTTCGCGCAGTTTTTCACTCCAGTGGATCTCGATCGACTGAAACACGTGGCACATCGGCAACCTGAGCGGTTCAAACATGCGGTAAGCGCCGTGGCACGAGAGACCTTGATGAGCCGAACTGATGTGTTCGCAAACCAGCCGTTCCGCCGTGTGACACTCTTGGCGGCACTCGATCAGCAATTGGGCGTTCCGGTCGTCGCTCGCTGCTGTCTGGATGATCGTGGCATGCCCCTGCCGGTGGACGACGAAGTTGCCTCTCATCCCAGACCAGGCGTGGCACACGAGGCTTCACTGATCGGCGAACACAAGACGTTCCATCAGTATTGTGGTGCCTGCCATCATGGAGAGGATAGTTTCCCCCCGAACTTTCTCCATGGGTCTCCCGCCGAGGTCGAGACGAATTTAACGCAATGTGCCGATCGGATCTTCGTGCGGTTAGGCATGTGGGATCTTGCCGGTCCCGCACAGCTGGAAGCGCCGATGCCGCCGGCCATGCATCTATTGCATCACCGAGTGAGCCTGGACCAGTGGAAGAGTCATCCAGATCTGCAGATGCTTCGCAAAGAAACAGTGGCAGCGATCCACCGAACACGGGGTGCAACCTTTGACGCGGAAGATTTGCTGCGACAGGACTACGACACCTTACCGGCCTGCCTCGCACCCCGTCGTGAACCAACCGTGGCGTCGGGAGCGGGAGCACACCATGGATAGGCCAACAGCCAAGACTGCCACGAGATGGGTGATGCCGTGACTCCGCAGTCCCAATTCATGCTGGTGGCACCGGTCACGCCAGGTCGGGAACGCGGTCTGCGGGAACTGCTGAACACGATGAATTCGAAGCCAGGTATGGCCGACCCAACGAACGCGGTCTTGCCATTCGGGCAGTTCGAACGCCTTCATTTTGCGCGGCTGGTGGTGCTGGACGATCCCACGCTCGGCGACATCGAAGCGCACGGTGTCCCACGCCCGAGCCTACCCGTCTACCTTGCGTTTATCGGTAGCTGTGACGGATCAGCAGGCGAGTGCATCGCGGATCTGGCTCGGCGCGCGGACACGGGGTTGCGCCGAATCTTCATGCACTGCGACGGCTTCAACGCGGATGAGGATCTACTACCCTGGATGCAAGCGCATCAACATCGACTCGCTGCCAACTACATCAACTGGGTCGGTCGCACGGTACGGCAAGTCAAGGAGGAAAGCGCACTGCAACGTGCTCTCGCCGCGAGAGTGCCGCGCGCGGCGATCGCATCGGCCGTGCAAGCTCAGCAACTCCGGCGCGAGTTGATCGACTTCGTCGATGCTGAAGTCAGCGCCGGGAGGCTTGGCCTGACGCCGCCGGAGCCGACACCACTGCGCTGGCACATCGCCAAGTTCCTCCATCTCGTTACGATTCCGCTGGCGGGCCTGATCCTGCTGCCGTTTCTGATTGTCCTGTCGCCGCTCTTGATCCTCGTCTTGCGAACGAAAGAGAACAGCGACGCCGAAATATGCCCGCCCCCGGACCGCGCGGCGCTCCTGGAATTGCAACATCTGGAAGACTACGACGTGACCAACCAATACACGGCGTTCGGCTCGGTCAAGCCGGGGCTATTTCGCCGCTGGCTCGTGACGGTGCTGCTGGTGCTGATCGACTATACCTGTCGCCATGTCTTCACGCGCGGTTTTCTCGCACGCGTGCAGACGATTCACTTCGCGTTCTGGGCCTTTCTCGATGACAATCGTCGGCTCGTCTTCACCAGCAACTATGACGGAGGCCACGAGGCCTACATGGATGACTTCATCAACAAGGTGGCGTGGGGCCTGAATCTCGCTTTCAGCCACGGCGTGGGCTGGCCGCGCACGCGTTGGCTGGTCGCGCGCGGCGCACGCATTGAAAACAAGTTCAAGCACTACCAGCGGCGCCATCAGTTGCCGACACAGGTCTGGTACCAGGCCTACCCGGGCCTGGCCCTGGTCAACCTCAAGCGCAACCAGCGCATCAGGGAAGGGCTGGAGCTTGCGCACGTGACTGATACGCAGGCTCAAGCCTGGTTACAGCTGCTATGAGCACAATCCTGAGTCAGGGGCGGTCTGTGGAACTGGACGACGTTCAGGGCCTGGTGCGGTTCGGGTACAAGCACCTGACGGAAGCTTGTTTTCTCCTACTGCGCGTCAAGGATCCGGCCGCTGCGCGCGCGTGGCTGGCGCAGGCGCCGGTCACGAGCGCCGTCAAGGCCGATCCACTGCCCGAGACTGCGCTCCACGTCGCCCTCACGAGCGAGGGACTGCGTGCATTGGAGTTCGCCCCCGACCTGCTCGCGGAGTTTTCAGCTGAATTTGTCGCCGGCGTGGCGAGTGATGCCGCACGTGCGCGCCGTCTGGGAGATATCGGCGCCAATGATCCAAGCGGTTGGCATTGGGGCGCCGGGGAGCGGGTGCCGCACGTCGCCGTGCTTCTGTATGCCCGTTCCGGGCGACTGGCGACATGGGAACAGGAGATCGAAGCGCAATGCGGGGCCGGATTCGTGCGCATCGAACGCCTGTCGACATCCGATTTACATGGCGTGGAACCGTTTGGATTCGTCGACGGCATTTCGCAACCGCAAATCGATTGGGAGCGCAAGCGCCCGGTGCGCGACCAGGACCAGCTCGAGTACAGCAACGTGAGTTGCCTCGGCGAGTTCCTGCTCGGCTATCCCAACGAATACGGGCTCTACACACCGCGTCCGCTGCTTACTCCACGGCGTGACCCCGATGCTCTCCTGCCGAGAGCCGAAGACGCGCCGGACCAAGCCGACCTCGGACGCAACGGCTGCTATCTCGTGTTGCGTCAACTTCACCAGGACGTGCAAGGCTTCTGGCGCGAACTGGACCGGCAAGCGGAAGGCAATACGGACTTGCGCGAGCGACTAGCCGCCGCGATGGTTGGCCGGAAGAAGAATGGCGAACCTCTGGTCGCGCCAAGCGAGGACTCAGTCGCCGGCGACGCTGCCGCGCAGCAATCAAAACTGAACGACTTCACCTACGGAGCTGATCCGCGAGGGCTGCGCTGCCCGTTGGGTGCTCACATTCGCCGGACCAATCCGCGCAATGCGGATTTGCCGGGCGGCCCGGGGGGAATCCTCTCGCGTCTGTGGCGCATGTTGGGATTCAACGCAGCGGCGCTGGAACAGGATTTGGTCGCATCGACACGCTTTCATCGCCTGCTTCGCCGTGGACGAACATTCGGTGCAGGCGTAACGCCTGAGCTGTCTGCGACGCAATCCTCGCCCTGCACGGAGACCGGGATCTATTTCATCTGCCTTGTGGCCAATATCAAGCGCCAGTTCGAGTTCGTGCAAAGCGCGTGGTTGATCGGGAGCAAGTTTGCCGGGCTCACCGGCGAAAGCGACCCACTGCTCGGCCATCGATTGCCGGACCCCGGAGATTCTCCCACCGACGGCTTCTCGATTCCGCAAGCCGATGGTCCGGATCGACGGCTGACCGGCCTGCCACGGTTCGTCACCGTGCAAGGCGGCGCCTACTTTTTCCTGCCCGGTATTCGCGCATTGCGGTACCTCGCCACGGCGCGCTGAAAGGGGTCACCATGACAAGGAACGTGTTGGGTTCAAACACGAGCCGCCCGGTGCCGCCTTCCAATACGGGTTCGGCAGTTCTCAATTGGATCAGCGATACGTCCCTGCGACTGGTGCAACTGCAGCGGCGCATCGATCCCTGGATGCGTCCGGCCTTCGATGCGGTGCTGCGAGACCCGATCACGAGTCTGACCACCGCCCTGATCAACTGGCAGCGTCGGGACGAAGGGCTGAAGATTGCCGAGGAACGGGTGCAACCAGACGAAGAAAGTTCGCTCCAATCGATCATCGATACCTTCCGGAAGCAGATGCGCGGGCTGTGGAAGCCGGGCGGATTCGAACGCGGCGGAAATACCAAGACCCACGGCATCGTGCGCGCGGAGTTCATCGTCCATGACGGCCTGCCGTCTCGGTTCCGACACGGTATCTACGCGCAACCCAAAACCTATCGCGCATGGGTCCGCTTTTCCGGGCCCGGGCCCTACGTGACGCCGGACATCGACGACGTGGGGTTCATGAGCATCAGCATCAAGCTGATGGGAGTTCCCGGTCCAAAATTAATGGACGAGGAGAAATTCACGCAGGATATGTTTGGCGTGTCCACGCCGACCTTTGTCACGCCGGACACGCGCGCGAATGCTCAGTTGCAACTTGAGAGCCTGAAGAATGCGCAGATGTTCTACTTTTTCAATCTTCGCCGTCCCCACCTGTTGGACTTCATCATGCAGGGATTGTGGATCAAGACGCAGAGTAGCCCGTTCGAGGCGCCGTACTTCAGTTGTGTGCCCTATCTGCTGGGAGAAGGGCAGGCGATGCAGTATTCGGTGTGGCCGAAATCAAACAAGAAAACCCCAATCCCACGCCTGCCGCTGCGGCCGCCTGATGACTACCTGCGCAAGGCCATGGTCGCCGCGCTCGATCAGGGCGATGTCGAGCTGGATATTCGCTTGCAGTTACAGACCGATCCTCATCTGATGCCGATCGAAAACAATGCGGTGCTGTGGCCGGAGCGACTGTCGCCCCGGGTCTCGGTGGCCACCTTGCGCATCCCAAAACAGAAGTTTGACGCACCGGCGCAGATCGCGTTCGCGCGACGCCTATCCTACAACCCGTGGCACTGCATCGCCGAGCACCGCCCGCTCGGCAATCAAAGCCGGGCACGGCGCCGAATGTATTTCGAGTTATCGAAGTTGCGACACGACATGAACGCTGAGCCGCACTATGAGCCGACTGGGGATGAAACGTTTTGATTAGGCACTCTCGCAGGCGACAGCCATGACGCCAGATCGGTCATCATGGACTCAGCATTGGGCGTCATCGGGGCGAGGCCCAAGAGTAGGAGGGAATTTCTTGGCCACATCGAGTGGCCTGAGAATTATCTCGGCACGTATCCTCCGCCAAAATAATCAGCACAATTTCGCCACCGTCACTCCATCCCCTCCTTCGGCGCGATCACCAGGGCGAAACTCCGCTACATAGGGCGACTCTTCCAGGTACTCGCGCAGGACAGATTTGAGACGACCAGTCCCATGCCCATGGATGATACGGAGGTACGGGGCGCCGCTCAGAGCCGCCCGATCTAACGCCGCGACGACCTGATCGAGTGCGTCATCTGCCGCCTGCCCTCGTACGTCTACCACTGTCTGTTCATCCAGCCCCAATCCATTGCTCGTCGAAACTCGTCGGGGAGTTGTAACGGTTGATGTCGATGGTGCCGCTTCTGCACCTGTTTCGTGCGCGAGACCGACAAGGCTCGAGACAGTCGCCAGGATTTCCCCCTCGCCGACTTTGACACGAACGCGTTTTTTCCCTTGAGGCGTTTCCAGCAAACTTCCGGTCATGGCCAACCCGACGATTTCCACCGTATCGCCGATCCCAAGCTGCTCAAGTGGAATCGGCTTGCCGGTCGGAGCAAGTTCCTCTCTGGTTCGCGTTTCCAATTCGCGCAAGCGCTCCTTGGTTTCTTTCGCCTTGATCAGCTTCTGCTCGCGCTTCAGGGAATCGACGGTGGCCTGGACCTCCGCTCGTGCGCGTTGAAACTGCTCGCCAAGTTTCTTCTTGAGCCCTCGTCGAGCTTCCTGCTCGGCCGCTTCCAATTGCGCCCGGAGCGCTTGCGCTTCCCGAGCCGCTTGCTCGGCTTCTTGCCTGGCTCTCTGGATCCGGACGCTATCTTCAGCCAGTTGGCGCTGCTTCCGTTGCAAATCGGCCATGAGTTCGTCGAGCCGTTGATTATCGCGGTGGAGCCGCGTTCGCGCGTCGTTCACGATACGTTCATCCATCCCAAGTCGGCCGGCGATCTCCAAGGCAGATGAACCACCCGGGATCCCTGCGAACAATCGATAGGTCGGCGCAAAGCGCTCCACGTCGAATTCCACGCTGGCGTTGGCGAAACCAGGAGTCGTCTGTGCCAGCTCTTTGAGCGCGCCATAATGCGTCGTCGCCACCACCTTCATGTTCATTTCGAACAAGCGGCACAGAAGCGCCTCTGCCAAGGCTGCCCCTTCTTGCGGATCGGTCGAGGTCACCGGCTCATCAAGAAGCACCAGCGAACACGGCATGGAGCATTCGTCTGGTGTCGGTCCGGCAGCGCTCTCGGAAAGCAATCGGATCATATGGGTCATGTGGGCCGAAAAACTGGACAGATCGCGGCTCAAGTCCTGTGCATCCCCGATGTCGGCGTAGAGATCCGTGAAGAGCGCCATCTCGGATTCCGGAGCGCAAGGGAGATGCAGTCCTGCCCGCACCATGAGCGCGAACAGCCCAAGGATCTTCAGTGTGACGGTCTTCCCTCCCGTATTCGGTCCGGAGATCACCAGAACCCGGATCGCTTCTTCCATGTGAATGTCATTGGCCACAACGTGATCTTTCGCGATGAGCAGCAGCGGATGCCGTGCCTGCTTCAGGACCACACGTCCCTGCTCATTCAACGCGACCGGATTACATTTCAGCCGACGACTCACCTCGGCTTTCGCTTTGATGACATCGCATTCGGCCAACGCTTCGATTCCCTGACCGATATCGTTCGCTTTGGAAGCCACCAACCCGCTGAGCTCTCGCAAGATGCGATGCACCTCCCGCTCGATCTCCAAATCCGCCACTTTAATAGAATTGTTCAGTTCGACCAATTCGCGAGGCTCCACAAAGACGGTTGCGCCGCTGGCCGACACGTCGTGGACGATCCCGGGAACTCTCCCCCGCATGTCCGCCTTTACGGGCACGACGTAGCGGCCTTCTCGTTGTGCAAAATACGACTCTTGGAGCACGTCTTCATATCTTTTGGAATGCAAGATCCGCTCGAGATGCTGACGCATTTCATGCTTGAGCTCCTGTGCCTGACTTGTCAGACGCTGGAGCTCCGGCGACGCCGAATCCTTAATCGACCCGTCCGTTTGGATGACTCTCTCAATAGCCCTCAGGAGGCCCTGCAGACTCTTCGTGACATGAAGCGGCTCCAGAACCCTCGCCAGAGTCCGCGTCTCGACTGTATGGGACTTTGCGTATTGCTCCACTTCAGTCATCAGTGTCAGGACCATCGCGCAATCTCGCAATTCAACGGGTTCAAGCTCTCCACCCTTGCTCGATCGAGTCAGTTGCTCACGAATATCGGGAAATGACAGCGTCGGCACCGGATCACTCCCTTCCAGTAATCTCACCATTTCCGTCGTCTCTTGTTGCTGGAGGCATGCCTCCGCGAGGTCACCCGACAGGGGAAGAGACCGGCATTGAGCCATTCCGATCACCGACCGCGCATGTTGCGCGAGGAGTTCCAGTAACCGAGGCCACTCCAATGCCTGTGCCGCCTGTTCAGATAATGTCTCGCTCACATGTGTCTCCAAAATTGCCTGCCTGTACTTTGGACTCCACAGCCACGTACCGGAACCAAAAGCGCGCCAACGGGTCCGGTGCCCACGAGCGTCCCCCGTAGTTGTGACATTTTGACGCTATCCCGGTGTCTTGACAAGAAGCAGAGGGCGTCGATACTATCGCGGTTCGTGCTGTGCCATCCAGGTGTACTCAACCAATATATTTGCATGTAGAGGATTAGCCATGGCCATTCGTGTTGGAATCAATGGGTTCGGACGTATCGGGCGCAACGTGCTGCGTGCGTCGATGGGTGACAAAGACCTTCACATCGTTGCGATCAACGATCTGACGGACGCGAAGACGCTTGCGTATCTGCTCAAGTATGACTCGGTGCACGGCACCCTTTCCGCCAGTGTTGAAGCCAAGGAAGACCAGATCCTCGTGGACGGGAAACCCATCACCGTGCTCGCGGTCAAAGATCCGAAAGAACTGCCCTGGAAGGCGCTGAACGTCGACGTGGTCATAGAATCGACCGGCCGATTTACCGACCGGGAATCTGCGGGTAAACACTTATCCGCCGGCGCCAAGCACGTGATCATCTCGGCACCGGCGAAAGATCCCGATGTGACCATCGTACTCGGCGTGAACGACGACAAGCTCGACCCGAAATCCCACCACATTGTGTCCAATGCCTCCTGCACGACCAACTGCCTGGCGCCCGTTGCCAAAGTCTTGCTGGAAACGTTCGGCATCAAGCATGGGACCATGACCACGATCCATTCTTATACCAACGATCAGCAGCTCCTCGACCTTCCTCACAAGGACCTTCGGCGCGCCCGTGCAGCCGGGATGTCGATGATTCCGACCAGCACCGGCGCGGCCAAAGCCCTGCATCTCGTCATTCCTGAACTCAAGGGCAAATTGGACGGCCTCGCCATTCGCGTACCGACGCCGAATGTGTCCCTGGTCGATCTCACCGTGGAAACCGAGAAGGATTGCGATATCGCATCTGTGAATGCCGCCTTCAAGAAGGCTGCGGAGGGTCCGCTCAAGGGCATTCTCAAGTACTCTGAAGAGCCTATCGTCTCCATCGATCAGAAGGGTGACGATCACTCGGCCACCGTCGATGCTCCATTGACCAACGTTGTAGACAAGCGCATGGTGAAGGTGACAGCCTGGTACGACAACGAATGGGGCTACTCATGCCGAGTCCGCGACCTGGTCAAGGTCTTGGCCGGAAAGTCTACGCACTGAGTGCCCCGAGCGTGAAGGTGGGATAGGCGTCTAACGAATTCATCTAACCCGTTTTGGCCGAACCTAGCTGAAGGAGCCTCGCCATGAACTTGCACAAGAAAACGATCGACGATGTGCAACTTCGTGGCAAGCGCGTCATCATCCGCGCCGATTTCAACGTCCCGCTCGATGAAGCGCTGCAAATTACCGACGACACCCGCATTCGCTCGACCTTGCCGACCATCAATCGCGTCGTCGACGAGGGCGCCAAAGTTATTCTCTGCTCTCACCTCGGTCGGCCGAAGGGTGCCTTTGAGCCCAAGTATAGCCTGGCGCCTGTCGCAAAACGCCTGGGCCGGCTGCTCGGTAAAGAAGTGATCTTCGCGCCGGACTGTATTGGCCCGGCCGTCGAGAAGCTGGTCGCCAAGATGAAGGACGGAGATGTGCTCTTGCTGGAAAATCTCCGCTTTCACGAAGGCGAGGAGAAGAACGACGACGCCTTCGCCAAGGCCCTGGCTTCGCTCGGCGACGTCTTCATCAACGACGCCTTCGGAGCAGCGCATCGGGCTCACGCGTCGACCGTCGGGATCACGAAGTTCATTGCTGACGCGGCCGCAGGCGCGCTGCTGAAGAAGGAAATCGAGTACCTCGAGGGCGCTGTCGCCAACCCCGTTCGGCCGTTTGCCGCCATTCTGGGAGGCGCGAAGGTATCCGGAAAGATCGGCGTCATCGAAAACCTGGGGAAGAAAGTCGATAAAGTCATCATCGGCGGCGGGATGGCGTTTACGTTCTTGAAGGCAAAGGGCATGGAGATCGGTAATTCCCTCGTCGAAATGGACATGTTGGATTTTGCCCGGGGAATCGAAGACCACGCGCTCTCACGAGGAGTCAAATTTTACCTACCCGTCGATTGTGTGGTTGCGGCCAGCCGAGAGGTGGGCGCTGAAACCAAGATTGTTCCTGTGCAGGAGATTCCCAAAGGATGGTATGCCCTCGACATCGGTCCGGCCTCCGTCAAGCTGTTCAATGAAGCGGTTCAAAATGCGAAAACCATCCTGTGGAACGGCCCGATGGGTGTGTTCGAAATCGACGCCTATGCCAGGGGCACGTTTGCCATGGCTCACGCGATCGCCGATGCATACGCCCTCACGATAGTCGGCGGCGGCGAAACGAGTCTGGCCGTTCATCGAGCCGGCGTCTCGGAGAATATGTCGTTCATCTCCACCGGAGGTGGCGCGGCCCTGGAATTACTCGAAGGCAAAACACTTCCCGGCCTTGCGGCGCTGCCTGACCGCCCGAACTGATCGATAACCCTCAAAGAATAGAGACCGGGAATCGCGGTGCGCAGAGTCCTGATCGTCGGCAACTGGAAGCTGAATAAGACCGCGTCCGAAGCGGTCTCCTTCGTGCGTGAGCTGAAAGAGCGCCTTCCTGCTCCATCCACAACCGTTGAACTGGCCATTGCTCCCCCATTCACTGCGCTGGAATCGGTCCGCAACGCCTTGGGCCCATCGTCTCCGATTCAGCTCGGCGCCCAGAATATGTTTTGGGAAGATAGCGGCGCCTTTACGGGAGAAGTCTCCGCGCCGATGCTCAAAGACCTCGGCTGCCGCTATGTCATCCTAGGCCATTCTGAGCGGCGAACTCTTTTCGGCGAGCAGAACGACGGCATCCACAAGAAGATTCGCGCAGCGCTCAAACATGGGCTGCGCCCCATCCTCTGCATCGGGGAATCGCTGGCCCAACGAGACGGCGGGACGACCGACACCGTGCTGACCCACCAACTCCAGGAAAGTCTGTCCGGCATTCCCTCCGACGCAATGGCCGACTTCATCATCGCCTATGAGCCGGTATGGGCGATCGGCACCGGCAAAGCAGCGACAGCGGACCAAGCCGTCGCCGCCCACCGCACGATTCGACAAGTCCTTGCCGTCACATGGTCGCCCACGATCGCCGAATCCACGAGGATTCTCTATGGAGGGAGCGTCACGCCTCAAAATGCAGAATCGTTGTTATCCTCTGACCAGATCGATGGCGCACTCATCGGCGGAGCTTGTCTCCAGGTTGATTCCTTTGCTACAATCGCCAAGATCGCTTCCGTCACGAAGTCAATCGGAGTCTGAAATCTCATGCTGTATACGCTGATTGTCGTAGTCCACGTGCTGATATGTTTTCTGATGATCGGGGCGATTCTTCTGCAATCAGGGAAGGGAGCGGAGATCGGTGCCGCATTCGGCGGCTCCAGTCAGACGGTGTTTGGAAGCCGGGGACCTGCCAACTTCCTGAGCAAGTTTACCGTCATCGTCGCGGCCGTATTCATGGTCACGTCGCTCACGCTGGCAATTTTGGCCAAGCAACGGAACTTTTCCTCGACAGTGATTGACCTGCAGCAAAAAAGCGAACCGGCGGCACCTCCGTCAGGGCCATCCTCCCAGCCACCCTCGGAATCGCATCCGTCAGGGGACACTCCGGCAGCCGGCCACTAACCGGACGAAATCAGCTTCGCGTTTTTCTTCAAACGGGAATATCGCGGCGAGGCCGCTCCCCGGTCAATGATCGTTCTACGGTGCTTTCGATCGTCAGACCCGGGTCAGCCAGGATTCGTGGGCAGGATCTTCCCCACGCACAATCGAAAAGAAGGCATGTTGGAGGGCACGCGTAATCGGTCCGGGCGCGCCATTTCCGATTCGCCGATTGTCGATTTCTCGAACCGGGGTCAATTCGGCGGCAGTGCCGGTTACGAACACTTCGTCGGCGATGTACATTTCATCGCGCGTGAATCGTTCTTCGGCCACAGTGATTTTTCGCTCTTGGGCCAATTGCATGACGGAGTTTCTCGTGATCCCTTCCAGCACCGACGTGAGCGGCGTCGTTTTGAGAACGCCCCGGCGAACGATAAACACATTCTCTCCGGTTCCCTCGGCTACGTAGCCCTCGGGGTCGAGAAGAATCGCTTCGTCATATCCGTCGGCCTTGGCCTGTCGCTTGGCCATGATGGAGTTCACATAGTACCCGGATATTTTTCCTCTGGTCATGGACACATTCACATGGTGCCTGGTGAAGGAAGAAACACACGCACGCATCCCATTGGCCAGCGCATCGTCACCCAGGTAAGCGCCCCATTTCCAAGCCGCAATGGCCATCCGTATCGGATTGTCGCCCGGGTGCACGCCCATCGCACCGTACCCGATGTAGACCAAGGGGCGAATATAACAGGCATCGAGACGATTGATGCGAACTGTTTCCACAATGGCGTCGGCAATCTGTTTCTTGTCATACGGCATGACCATCATGGCGATATGGGCCGAATCAAATAGTCGATCGACATGCTCCTGCAGCCGGAAAATTGCGGATCCCGATTTGCCTTTGTAACACCGGAGTCCTTCAAACGCTGCCAAACCATAGTGTAACGAATGAGTCAGGACATGGACGTTGGCCTCCTCCCACGCCACAAACTTTCCGTCCATCCAGATTTTTTCAACTGGTTCCAGCATTGGAGGCAATCTCCCGTTCAGGATGGTGCAATCCCGGCTCGATCAACGAGAACGACTATAGCGTGAGGCTGTACGGGGGTCAAGCAAACGGACCGGTACTTAGCCTGGAAGCATGCTCGCCGGGTGACGCGATCGCTTACGAAGAGGCGCAATAGGCGCGAAGGCGGGAACTCAGAAACGTTCCGACTCGATCTTCCCCATCCGGGCTCATGGTCACCACTTTGGCCCCAAACAACAGACCACGCACCCATCGAACAATAACACGCTGGATTTCGACCGGCTCATCTCTGTCAGGAAGGGTGAGCCGAATGACAAGCTCCATCCCGGGCACCACTTGATGATCGCCCAGCACACGGAATCCGTTACGACACAGGTTCATCACGGTTCCCTTTCCGAGAAAATCTCCGCCCAGGTAGTACACCTCGCAGCGAACCGGAATCCGGTGATACGTACGAATCACAAATTTGTTGGTAGCAGGCATGATCTCGTTGTCATCTCCCTGTCTGTACTGTAGAAGCACCGGATCGGTGCTATCTCTTGGTGGCGCTCAGCATACGTGCGGGCGGGGCCGACGTCCTAGCCCACGAAAGAGGGGGCTTGCAGGCGATCGCTGATTTATGAGGCGCTCGGCTTGACACCCCTCATACCCCCATGTTAAATGAACCGTTCCTCAAGCGTGGAGATATGGATATGTACGCAATCGTTGAAACGGGTGGTAAACAATATCGGGTCGAAACAGGTTCTACGATTCAGGTTCAAAGCCTGGCCGGAGACGTCGGGGCTCAGGTCGAACTCGACCAGGTTCATCTCGTGCACGGCGATGCCGGTGTCATGATCGGACAACCGCTACTGAGCGGTGCCAAAGTCACAGCCGAAATCGTGCGGCACGGACGGACTCGATCGATCACCGTGTTTAAGAAGAAACGCCGTAAGAACTACCGCCGCACCCGTGGACACCGACAAGGATTCACCAAGCTGTTGATCACGAACATTGCAACGGCCTAATTAAGACGAGAAGGACCTACCATGGCGACAAACAAAGGCGGCGGATCATCACGTAACGGCCGCGACAGCAATCCTCAATATTTAGGTGTGAAGGCCTATGGCGGTCAAACGGTTACCGCCGGCAGCATTATCGTCCGCCAGCGTGGTACCAAGTTTTTTCCTGGGTTCAATGTGGACCTTGGGAGGGACCATACCTTGTTCGCCAAAATGAGCGGCGTGGTCAAGTTTGAGGGTGGACGCGGCAGACGAAAGGTCAGCGTGTACCCCGTTCCAACCAAGTCCTGATTCTCGTTTTCCGCTCGCTTCCCTAACGATCATGGTTGGGTAAATTCTCCCTCCCCTCCTCGGCTCAGGGTCAGGTATACTTTCTCATCTCTTAATCAAACCGTCTATAGGGTTTACCAGCCTATGTTCGTCGATGAAGTACACATCATGGTGCGAGCCGGCCGCGGCGGAAACGGCATCTGCAGCTTCCGAAGGGAGATGTTCGTTCCACGCGGAGGTCCGGACGGCGGCGACGGCGGCGATGGCGGCGATATCATCATGACCGCGTCCCATCGATTGACGACTCTACTCGACCTCCGCTACCAGAAGCAGTATGAGGCCCAAGATGGGCGCCACGGCGGTGGGTCCAATTGCACAGGCCGCTCGGGAGAAGACGTCACCATCACCGTTCCCGTCGGTACCATCGTCTACGATGACCAGACGAAAGAAATAGTCGTCGATTTCATCGAGGATGGCCAAACAGCCGTGATTGCACAAGGAGGGCGGGGCGGGAAAGGGAACAGCAACTTCGCCACCTCCGTCAATCGAGTACCGACAAAATGCACTCCCGGCACTCCGGGAGAAGAGCGGACATTGCGGCTTGAGCTCAAACTGCTTGCCGACGTTGGGCTGCTGGGATTTCCGAACGCCGGGAAATCAACGCTCATTGCCGCTATTTCAGCGGCGCGTCCCAAGATCGCTGATTATCCCTTTACCACGCTGGTTCCGAATCTCGGCGTTGTTCGGTGGGGATCCGACCGCAGCTTTGTCGTGGCCGATATCCCCGGCTTGATCGAGGGTGCCCACGAAGGAAAAGGTCTGGGGGTACAGTTCCTCCGTCATATCGAACGCACCGCTTTCTTACTCCACCTGATCGATGTCTCAGAATGGGCCGCTGAAGATCCGGTCGCCAGTTTCGAAACTCTGCGGCAGGAACTTTCTGCCTACGACCCGACACTCACCCACCGCCCATTTGCCATCGTTGCGACAAAGATCGATGTGATCGGCCAAAGTGAGCGGCTGGCTCGGCTGCAGACCTATTGCCGGCAGCAAGGCTATCCCTGCTTGGCGATTTCGGCCGCCACCAATCAGGGGCTCGATAACCTGATCATTTACGTCGGGAAGCAGATGGAGACGTTGCGAACGATCCCATGCGAGACACGCTCTTAGCACAGGCCAAACGGATCGTCATCAAGATCGGCAGCAGCCTGATCGCTTCGCGTGCGGAGGGTTTACGCCCCCACCAAATCGAGAGATTGGCCGATGAAATTGCTTCTCTCCGAACTCAGGATCGTGAAGTCCTGATCGTCTCCTCGGGTGCCATCGTCTCCGGTATTCGAAAGTTACAGCTGAAAGACTATCCCAAAAGCCTTCCAGTCAAGCAGGCTGCGGCGGCTGTGGGGCAAAGCCGACTGATGTGGGCCTATGAAAAGGCCTTCGAGCGCCTGGGGATTCAAGTGGCGCAGATTCTCCTCACCCACCAGGATCTCGCTGATCGACGCCGTTTTCTCAATGCCCGCCATACCCTTTCGGCGCTCATTGGGTTCGGCATCCTGCCGATCATCAACGAAAATGATACCGTCGCGGTTGATGAGATCAGAGTCGGCGACAACGACACCCTTGCAAGCGAAGTGGCTCACCTGGCGGATGCAGACCTGCTGGTGATTCTCTCGGACGTCGACGGTCTGTATACTGAAGATCCGCGCAAAAATCCGTCCGCCACTCTGATTCCACTCATTCCGGAGATTACCCAAGATATTGAGCGCCGGGCGGGAGTGTCCAGCACATTTGAAGGCACCGGGGGAATGGCAACCAAGCTACGAGCCGCCAAAAAAGTCGGAGAGTATGGAATCTCTACCCTGATTCTCAACGGCGAACGGGCCGGACTCCTGCCGAAGGTTCTCGCCGGTGAGCCAGGCGGAAGTCTCTTTCTTGCCAGGGAGCGTCGCCTCAACAGTCGCAAACATTGGATCGCCTTCACGCTTCGCGCCCGCGGCCAGATACACCTCGACCAAGGAGCAGTCGATGCACTGACGAAGCGAGGGAAAAGTCTATTGGCTTCGGGCGTCCTCCAGGTCACGGGATCATTTGAAGCCGGGGATCCGGTCAATTGTCTTGATACGGACGGAAAGGAATTCGCCAAAGGCTTGGTGAACTGTTCGTCCGACTCATTAAACCGAATGAAAGGGCTCAAGACAGCCGATATTCAAGAACAGTTCGGCCCTCAAGAATATGAGGAAGTCATCCATCGAGACAATCTTGTGATCCTCTAGTCCCGAGTCTCCAGTACTGAATCCTGCGTTATGAATGCTCCTCAACCCTCAGTACGCAGCACTCAGCGCTCGGCTTCACTTCGTCTGGGCTTATTCGGCGGCAGTTTCAACCCCATTCACAACGGCCACCTGGCCATTGCGCATGACGTGCATGATCGGATGCAGCTCTCTCGAATCCTCTTCATTCCAACCGGCGACCCACCGCATAAGCAGGACCAATCACTCGCACCAGCGTACGCTCGGCTCGAAATGGTGCGTCTGGCGACCGCCGGAATCCCGGCTTTTGACGTCACCGACCTCGAACTGCGGCGAAAGGGGAAATCGTACTCCATTGATACGGTTCTTGAACTACAGGAACAGGTTGGCCCTTCCACAGAGCTGTTCTTTATCATTGGGCTGGACGCGTTTCTCGACTTTCCTATGTGGAAAACACCGGAGCAGATCTTGAAGATCTGCCGTTTCGTCGTGGTTCCCAGGCCGGGACAATCTTTCAGTGCTCTAGCCAAGATTTCCTTGTTTCCCCATCTCGATCCACAGATGCTTGCACGGCTCGACGCCGGTGCGGTGAGCAAAGTGGATATCGCCGTCCCCGCCTCTCCTGGGATCACCTGCTTGTCCCTCCCACCCCATCCGACCTCCGCATCGGAAATCAGGCAGAGGATTCGGTCCGGGCTGCCGCTGGCAAATATGTTGCCCCCCTCAGTAGAATCTTATATACTTCACCATAATCTTTATCAGGAGGGCAGTAATCGTACGCGCATCTAAGGCCACCGCCCTTGCCGTAGCTAGGGCTATGTCTGACAAGAAGGCCCTCGATGTCCAAGTCCTCCACGTGGCCCCGCTCACCTCAATCGCTGATTACCTGGTCATCGGGTCGGCGGAATCCGACAGACAAACACGCGCGGTCGCTGACTCCATTGTCGACGCACTCTCTCGCGTGGGCCAACGGCCGCTGAGTATTGAAGGGACAACCTCGGGCCAGTGGGTTCTCCTCGATTTTGGCGATGTCGTGGCCCATGTATTCAGGCAGGACTCTCGGTCGCACTATGCGATTGAGCGTCTGTGGAGCGATGCACGGCATGTTCCTATTCCTGACGAAGCGCCGGCCCCAACGATCGCCCCGAAGCGGCGCGTGACCCGGAAGACGGATTCGCAGAAGTCGGTGTAGGCCATGTTCAAACTGCTGATCACCATTTTCGTCATCAGCGCCGGGGTATTCATCTACAGTTATTTCCGCGAGCTCAACCCGGGGACCGTCGTGGTGCACACCGGCCCAGGCGCAGAGTTTGAGCTCAGTCCCGTCACACTCGTCTTGATCTCCATGGCATTCGGCGCGGTGCTCGCCACGTTTGTCGTGGGGCTGCAACAAACGGCGCATTTGATCTTGAATTGGCGCAGCAACCGACTGGTGCGTCGGAAGGAGAAGGTCGACACCCTCCATCGAGACGGAACCCATGCGTTCATGTCGAAACGCACCTTGGAAGCGATTACGCTCTTTGAAAAAGCCCTGGCCATCGATCCCAATCGCGTCGATTCGCTTCTTTGGCTGGGGAATATCTACCGGGCGGAACAGAATTTCCCCGAAGCCGTCCGGCTCCATCAACATGCGCATCGCGTCGATGATCGGAACATCGAGGTCTTGTTGGAGTTGGGCAAGGATTTGGAAGACGCCAAACGGTATGAAGAGGCGCTTCAAGCCCTCCAGAAAATTCTCAAGATTGAGCCCGACAACCTGACGGCCCTCATCCGAAAACGGGACCTCAACATCCGCATGGAGAGATGGAGCGAAGCGCTTGAGATTCAGCACCGCTTACTCAAAGCCAATCTCCCCGCTCCCGAAAAGCAGGCGGAAGCGGCGTTGCTGGTCGGATGCATGTACGAAGTCGGGCGGCAACTGCTCGAACGCGGGCATCCCGACAAAGCTCGGCGATACTTCCGAGGCGCCATCAAGAAGGACCGCAGTTTCCTCCCCGCCTATATTGGGATGGGTGAAATTCTGCTCCACGAAGGCAAAACCAAAGACGCTGTGGAAATCCTAAAGAAGGTGTATACACGAACACGTAGCGTGATCATTCTGCATCGGCTGGAAGAACTCTTCTTGGATCAAGGCGAGCCCAGCGAGATCATCAGAATCTATCAGGAGGCCTTGCAGCAAAACCCGCAGAATCCGATCCTCCAATTCTACCTGGGCAAACTTTACTATCGGCTGGAAATGGTGGATGAGGCGTTCGACCTGCTTTCGACCATAGAGGGACCTCAAGATCACCTCTTGGACTATCACAAGATCATGGCCAATCTCTTCTTGCGCAAGCAGCATTTTGAGGAAGCCATCATCGAATTGAAAAAAGCCCTCAGCTTCAAGAAGCGTGTGGTGGTGCCCTATATCTGCACTCAGTGCCAGCAGGAGTCCGTCGAGTGGTCCGGCCGTTGCCGCCGTTGCGCCAAGTGGAATACGCTCACCGCGCTCCCCTGGCTCGAAGCCGGCCAAGCCGCTGCACACTCGGATGCCGAGCCCTCTTCCGTGCCCGCAGTTCCGTACCAAGGCATTGCTTCTCCGTTTGAAACCGTGTAGGTTTCCCGCCGGCGTTTGTAGATAATTTGATCTGACAGGTTCGAGAAGTCTTGCTCCTCGATTCAACCGATCGGAAACGAAGCGCCTCATCACCACTTCACTGTTTTTGAGGATTCTATGACCTATATGACATTGGCAGACAAAGCCCTCAATGACGAACTCTTGACCGAAGCAGAATGCCATTCCGTCTTGAGTGCGCCGGACGACGAATTGCTTTCAGTGTTGCACGCGGCCTTTCAAGTCCGATCGAAATACTTCGGCCGCACCGTTCGCCTGCAGATGCTCCAAAATGCGAAGAGCGGAGCGTGTCAAGAAGACTGCCACTACTGTTCGCAATCCTCCATCTCGACGGCACCGATCGAGCGCTACAATCTCCTTCCACAGAAACAAATGATCGCTGGCGCCCGGCAAGCGGCCGCTTCAAAAGCCCAGCGCTACTGCATCGTCATCAGCGGACGCAGTCCATTGGATCGTGAAATCGACGAAATCGCCGGAGCTGTGCGCGCCATCAAGCAGGAAGTCCCGATTCAAATCTGTTGTTCGCTTGGAATAATGAACGAATCCCAAGCCAAGAGACTGAAAGCAGCAGGCGTCGATCGGGTGAACCACAACTTGAACACCAGCGAGGCGTTTCACGCTTCGATTTGCACGACCCATACATTTCAAGACCGGCTGGCGACGATCAGGAACGCCCGCGCAGCAGGGTTAGAGATCTGCTCGGGTGGAATTGTCGGCATGGGAGAAAAAGACGAGGATTTGATCGAACTAGCGATGGCTCTGCGCGAGGTAAAGCCGGATTCGATCCCCCTCAACACACTCCATCCGGTAGCCGGCACCCCATTGGAGAATTGCGACCACCTCACGCCTCAACGTTGCCTGAAAGTGCTCTGTCTCTTCCGCTTTCTTCACCCCCGCACTGAAATTCGCATCGCGGGTGGTCGAGAACACAACCTACGCAGCTTGCAACCTCTCGCGCTCTATCCTGCTGACTCCGTCTTCGTGAACGGATATCTGACGACCCCGGGCGCTCCGGCTCCGGAAGTCTGGGGCATGATCAAAGATCTCGGCTTCACAATCGAAGTGGACTATCAGCAGCCGGTGGCGCATTGAGGAAGCACCGCCGCAGATCTCGCTAAGATTATCTAGAGACGATAGCCTCAGAGATTTGTCGGAGCTGTCGTTCATGGACACGGATAGTTCTAAGCTAGGCTTCCATTTCAATCTCTGCGCTAAAGATCCAACCACGCCATTCCCCTTTTGTTGTGCCCCACTTAATATTTGGACAGCACCAGAAGTCGGGAGGGAGCAATGGAAACCACGATGAAACCTGGTCAGAATGGTCGAGGGCGACGGCGGCGGTGGAGTGGTGAGCAGAAGCTGGCGGTGTTGCAGGAGTGGCAGACTGGTGTCCCGCTGGAAGAGATCTGTCGGAAATACGCGGTGAATGCGGCACAGATGTATCGATGGAAGCGCAGTCTGGACCAGGGGCTGAAGGACTCCGGAGAGATGGTCCCGAAGAATGTGGTGGGTGGGCTCCAGAAGCGCATCGAGGAGCTCGAACGGGCATTAGGCCGGAAGGCCTTAGAGGTCGATGTGTTAAAAAAAGCCTTCGAGCTCAAAGGGCTCAAATCACCCGAGGGGATATACGGTGGCTAGTCCGCATGACAGGCTGCTCGCTCGCCATGGTCTGCCGAGTCCTCGGCAAGCCACGGAGTTGGTGGTACTATCGGCGGCGCGCGAAGCATGCGCGTCGACTCCGGCGACCCGACATCGAGCTGCTCATTCAGCACCTGGTGGCCGGCAGTCCGACCTCTTATGGGTATCGGCGAATTCATGCGTTGCTCAAACGACGTGGGGTGTCGTGCAATCCCAAAACAGTGTGGCGGGTCTTGCAGCGGCGGGGTTGGCTCTCCACCAGTCGTCATCGCGGGCCACGACTCGGACGACCGCATACCGGTCAGGTACGGGTGGCCGATTCCAATCGGCGCTGGGCCTCCGATATCACCGGCATTCGGGCATGGGATGGCCGCAAGGGCCGCTTGGCCATCATCATCGACTGTGCAGACCGGATGATCTTGTCCTGGCGCTTTGCCTCACGCATGACCGCCACGGATCTCGCCGAGATGCTGCGCGAGGCGATCTTCCGACGGTTCGGCGAGACCCGCGCTCAGGCCCAGGGCATCGAGTTCCTCAGCGACAATGGACCGGAGTACACGTCGCACCGATTCCGGCCGTTCGTCCGTGCGATGGGACTGATCCCCTGTCACACGCCTCGGCGGAGTCCGGAGTCAAACGGCCTCGCCGAGGCCTTCTTTGGCAGCTTCAAACGGGATTATGTGTATCAAGCCTGCCTGGAGACGTTAGAGAAAGTGGCGCAGCTGCTACCGGCGTGGATCGAGCACTACAATCACCAGGCCCCGCACAGCGCGCTGAAGATGCGGTCCCCGGCCGAGTGCTATGCCGAGTGGGTCGTCAAAACCAAAACCCTACCTGTCCAAAATTAGATGGGGCAGTACAGAACTTGATTGAGGTGAAGAGCGCGTTCGAAAATATTCCTAACGTTTCGGTTCAGAGCTTTAATTGCTCTACCCACATGGGGGCAGTGAAGCGAAAGTTACGGACTAAAGCTAAGGCAAAGAGAAGAACTCTTCGATCAACACAAATCAAACGTCCAGCGCGACGGGGCAAAAGGAACTAATTGCTGGAGCTTCACTTTGTCCTGGTGTGTCGAATGACTTATAGGTGCATACGCCGCATCAGTCTTCAGGGCCTACCCGCTTGAACGATCCGGAATCGGACTTCATCCACATAGGTGTAAGCGGAGGCTCGCTCACCCGCAAATAACCCGCAGCGATAGAGACCCGGCGTCCAGCCGGTTTTTGGGCGGTTCAAGAGGAAATAGCCGGAGCGATCGTTCATGGTGGTCATGACTCGGTCCTGTACTGTCGTTTGCGGATCTTCGATCATCTCAGGCACTTCCGGTGAACATCGTGCCGTCAGCGACACGCTGTCGAATGAATCCGACACCAGTTTAAAGACCAAGTAGATTTCGGGTTGAGTGGCGAGAAACGTATCTCCCGGATTCAGCGGGATGAACTCGTGGGCCCCGGTCGGAAAGTCGTCCCGCACAACTTTGGCGGCTGGAATCACGAAGCGAAACCAGCTGAAATCAGCATCACGACCCGCAATCGCCACTCCTGTCTCCAGCGTCTTCTGCGGCTCTATCTTTTCGAGGGCTCCTGCGTAGACAGCTTCTTCCGGCAGCGGAGATGAAGAATCTCGTGGGCTATCGGCCCTTTTCGCTTCCTCTTCTTTCAGCTTCACCAACTCCGGGACATGGGGCCGCACTTTGTCGAGCCAGCGGCCAATCTTCTCTTTAGCCAGCACTCGCGTTCCGGCCGGTATCGGGACATCCTTGTTGGCCTGTTCAAACTCAACCGCGGCATCATACAACATCTGAAAGTGGACAAAGGCTTCATCCCATCGTTCCAACTCCACATAGCACTGGCCCATGCGATAGGTCGTGTCCGCGAAGTCTTCCTCACTTGGGTTCAGATTCGACATGTTGCCGAACACGGCGAGC
This sequence comes from Nitrospira sp., assembly GCA_024760545.1. NCBI lineage: Bacteria > Pseudomonadati > Nitrospirota > Nitrospiria > Nitrospirales > Nitrospiraceae > Nitrospira > Nitrospira sp. The sequence continues at coordinate 3,933,692 of CP060501.1, read as the reverse complement.
GCATCTTCGCATCGGCCTAATTGCATGAGAGTCAGGCCCAACTGATGGGTGGCAAGGGAATCATAGGGATTGAGGCTCAGCAACTTGCGATACATCGGTTCGGCTTGCCGATACCGACCTGCTTCGAACAGTTTCCAAGCATCCGAACGAATGGCGGCCCATTCCTTCAGTTGAGACTCGGCGGCCTGAGGCGTCGGTGCCGGCTTGAATCGCCGCCCCCGTTCCATCGATTCATACAGCTGTGCAAGCTGATTCCTGGCCGGAATCTCGAGTGGGGAACCCGGTGGCACATGTTGCAGCACATAATGCAAATCCGTGTCGGCTCCTTGATAATCGAGGACGTCGAAGCGCGCACGAGCCAGCGCCAGTCTCCAACCTAACAAGCCCGGCATGAGTGCTACGGCCCGCTTGTACGCATCCAGAGATTCCTCCAAGCGGTCGAGCTTTCGGAGTTCTTGCGCCAGACGCCAGTAAATCAACGGATTGTTCTCTTCGATCCGGGCGATCTCATATAATTCTTCGATCCCGCCCTCGTCTTGTCCCCACCGCGCCAAGAGGCCCCACTTGGCCCAACGGATATCCAATGCCGTTGGCTGTACGGCAAGAGCCCGGTCGTACGCTTGAATGGCTTCCTTGGGATCTCGAAAGGTGGAAAGAATATCTCCCCGAAGTTTGTACAGGGAAACCGCATTCGGATGAGTACTCACGCCGCGATCAAGAATCTCAAGCGCCGTCGCGATCGCGCCACTCTCCCATGCGGCCTCGGCATGCTGAGCAATTTGCTCGTCTGAACCAAGCGAGTGCTCGCCAGCCAACACGGAGAAACCTGTGCTGAGCGTCAGGATCAGCGGCATGCCAACGACCTGGACAATCAAGCACTTGATCGGCTGGCCTGTAAACCATTGCGCCCATGCGGACAAGAATCGAGTTCGAATCATCCTGGTTTTCCTTCAGAAAACTCACTATATCAAGAAGCCAGCGACGGCGAAATGAGCCGACTGCTTGTGTGTCCTTCTCGGCGCATCGGGCTGCATCGTGAAACCACCCGCTCCGTGATACACTCCCTCCCCCGATGTTCGACGTGATTCTTTATCAACCCGAGATCCCACCCAACACAGGCAACATCATCCGCCTGTGCGCTAACACCGGCGCGAGATTGCATCTCGTGAAGCCGCTGGGTTTTTCGATGGACGATAAGCAACTGACACGCGCCGGGCTGGATTACCACGAGTTTGCCACGCTTCAGGTCTACGACAGCTGGGCTGCGTGCGCAACACGGTTTGCTGGCTGCCGGCTATTTGCCGTTTCCACCAGAGGCACTCAACGCTACGATCTGATCGCGTACGCTACAAACGACGTGTTCCTCTTCGGACCGGAAAGCCGAGGCTTGCCGGCCGAATTGTTGGAAGCCGTTTCCGAACAACAGCGGATTCGTCTCCCCATGATGCCCGACAGCAGAAGCTTGAATCTCTCCAATACTGTGGCGGTCGTGGTGTACGAAGCTTGGCGGCAGATCGGATTCGGATCGAACAGGTGACGGAAGAGCAGCAGATTGTTCTTCTGATCTAGATCCTATCCTTGTTCTATTGACCAAGCGGTTCTCGAACGGGCTAAGCTGCGAGTTGCTTGACGGCCGGCTTGATCCGTCTTCTCAGAAGATGGAGGCGATCCTCGATATCGTCGAGCAGAGCATGCAACTGGCGGCAATGGAGACCGAGTCGTTTCAAGACCGGATCAGCGAAAACTCCGATGATCATCCCGCAGATCGTGAGTAGAAGGCCTACTACCGCCGTCGCGAGCACGACTTCCCATAGGGACGGCTTCGGCGGGAATACGGAATAAAACATCGAGCCCAAGCCGGATCCCAGAATGAAAGACGAGGCGGCTCTTTCTTTTGCCCTCTTGTTTGCCAGCTGTTCTCCGATCCCTCCGACACCGAGAGAATGGTCGCCGAACATCAACCAGCCCGTAGCAAGCGTTAGGAACGATCCCACAAGATCTGAAGCGAGTGTGCGATTGGCACCATAAGATTCGATAAGGCGATTGACATCAGCTACTGCGAGGTCAAGCTGGCTCGCAAATTGCGGCGTGGCCAAAAGAGGGGCGACGCGCTCCTCATTTTTCAGGACTTGGAGTAGACCGTGACGGTTGTCCGTATCAGAAGGCCAGTCAATCGGCCACTCCAAGATCTCGTTTCGGACAGCGGTCTCAATGTCTTTTTGGTAACGGCGCTTCATGCCGGACGGCACAATAGACAGAAAACTGTGGGCGGTGGTCCATCCCATTTTGGCAAAAGATTCCCTGATTTTTTCATGAACACATAGGGGATCGCCCATAAAGTATTGATCGGATAGCATGCCAAGTCGCTTAGGAGCGAGCGTCTCTGAAGCCTGATTGTTTCTTCAAGGGAAAAATGGCTGTGGACAAATGGCTCAATGCGGCTGCGTCGTTCGGCAATATAACGCTCGATACAGTCCTCCAGCGAAAGGAGCAGCTGTTCGGTCGCTGTGGGAGGGACATGATGGAGTATGGCTCACTATAGCCCAGCGAAACATGTTTGCAAGGGATGAGAAGGTTTGATGTGCGGACATCGACTGATTCCATAGAATGGACAAGTTGTTGCCATTCTCGAATTTCTACCGGCATCCTAATAATAGAAAGTGAGCTGTCGTCGGTTTGGATGAGCATAGAGTAACACATGGCCTCTGCCTTCTCTCATGCGTTCGTCGCCCTGGCTTTGGGCAAAGCTCCTCAACATCCCGGCATGACTCCGCCTGTTTTGTTGCTGGGCGCGGTCTGCTCGATTGTTCCAGATTTCGATGTCATCGGCTTCTCCTTTGGCATCCAATACGGCGATCTTTGGGGGCATCGCGGCATGACGCATTCCATCTTCTTCGCCGGTTTGCTAAGCGCCGCCCTCATAGGTCTGTTCTACCGGAACAGATCAGCATAGACAAAGGTGTGTCTTTTTGCCTATTTCTTTCTCTGCACCGCTTCTCACGGCGTGCTGGATGCCATGACCAACGGAGGATTGGGTGTGGCGTTCCTCTCCCCGTTCGACACAAACCGATATTTCTTCACTGTTCGACCGGTTGCGGTGTCTCCGATCGGTCTCAGCGAGTTTTTCAGCATCGATGCCCTGCGTATCCTCACCAGTGAGATCAAGTGGATTTGGCTTCCTACGATCGGGATATACCTGATTCTTCGCGCGGTTCACTCTGTATGGCGCTGTAGGTTGGAAAAAGGATTGCGATGATGCTCCTATAAACACTCATAGAATGTGACTGCGCGCGATGGATGGACTAGGGATCTGCCCAGTTCGGACAAAGGTCGATCTTCCACCACAATTAAGATCAGTAGAAATGTACTTCGGATATGAACAAAGGGAGCATACCATGACACCCACTTCCAAGACGGTTAAGGACCCGGTGTGCCTAATGGAGATCGATCCTGACGAGGCGGTCGAGCGGGAAGATTATCAGAACCACCAATATTACTTCTGCAACGCAGTTTGCCATAGCGCGTTTCAACTAGACCCCGAACGCTATGCGAAGCAAACTATGTGAATGAGGGCGGCGACGGGTCAGCTCTGTCCTCATACCACTGACGTTACCTACGGTGTTCTCGCCCGCCACATATACACGATGGCGGGCGAGATCTCACGCAGCACGAGTGTGGAACGCCCTTGCAGGCTTCCAGCTAGTGTGCAGACACGTACTGATCTGCTTCTGGGGAAACTCCTCCCCTGCGATCATTGCTGAACCGGCAGCATTGTGCGCTGACTAGACCTGAAATCCCCCACGAAACAACGGCACACATTCTGCAGAGCCGATGCAAGAAGGACAACACTGATCAGGCAGATGTGACCATACCCTATAGCTACTCTACCGAAGAGGTGAAACATGATGTTGGAAACCGTCGAACATAATCACGTAAAGACTCAGAGTACTGCAGTGGAAACACACGTTCTGGATATCTTGAATCGGCAAGGCGCGAGGACGTTGGGTCAACTCGAAAGCGAGCTGCTTCACATTGGAAGCGCACAACTGCTGTTCGCGATCGATCGACTCAGCCGGTCAGGGAAGATTGCGATAGGTCCGCCTCAAAAGGGAGAGTATCTCCTGTGGGTGTTACCGCCAAATCACCGGCTCCTCTAGGAGCCGGAACTCAGCTGAGCGATCAGCAGCGAGGCAATTCAATAGTAGAGAACTGGCCCTATCGTACTCCTCGGGCCCCCGGTGCCGTTGGAACCAGTTTCGTTTCCTCCCCCATCTCCGTTCTCACGTTCATGGTCCGGCAGAGAGGCGGCATCGTCGCGATGATTATTTCACGGCCTGAGAGCCGAGCATCCCGTACCGGATCAAGCGATCGCGAACCACATTTCTGCTGATGCCAAGAAGCCGCGCGGTACGAAGCTGATTTTCCTCACAATAGCCATACGCCGTGCGAATGACTGTCTCATCAATCGACCGATACAGATCCGGTACGGCATTCTTGCTCGAGAACAAATGGTTCAGAACCGATTCGAGCGCTGGCAGCAGCGCCACCTCCAGCGTCCCTGATTCCTGCGGAGGAGAAACCGGCAGACGCAGGTCTTCTGGACATATGCTCGTCCCCGAGCAGACGAGGAGCGCATGGTGGATGGAGTTTTCAAGTTCACGAATGTTGCCAGGCCATGGATACGACAGGAGGATCTGCACGGTTTCAGGGGTAAGTTCAACCTTGGCATAACCGAGTCTCGCCCCATAGAGATTCAAAAAATGCCGAACCAGCGGCATGATATCTCCGGGACGTTTCCGGAGCGGAGGCAAATCAATCGATGCCACTTTTAGCCGGTAATAGAGATCGCTCCGAAACCGGCCGGCACTTGCGGCCTCGTCGAGCTTCACGTTGGTCGCAGCGATCAATCGTGTATCGATTGAAATAGGGCGTCGTGAACCGACACGGACGACTTCCCGTTCTTGGATCACTCGCAGCAATTTGGCTTGCAACAAGAAGGGAAGGTCTCCGATCTCGTCCAGGAATAATGAGCCCCCCTGAGCAGCTTCAAACCATCCTGCTTTATCGCCGACAGCGCCGGTAAAGGCGCCGCGCTCATGACCGAATAATTCACTTTCCATGAGCGACTCGCTGATGGCGGCACAGTTCACCGCAACGAATGGACCACCTCGGCGGTTGCTCAATTCGTGAATATGGCGGGCAATCAACTCCTTGCCCGTCCCGGTCTCACCGATGATGAGCACCGTCGCGTCGCTAGGCGCGATATGTTGAACTTCAACCAGAAGCGACCTGGAAGCCTGGTCCTCGAATACCAAACAACTCGCACGAGCGGACAGATCCAGCGCATGCGAATTCGGGGCCATGTCGATCTGAATCGGAAATGTGGCAGAGCTGCGCATGCTTGACTCAGTGAACGGTTAAATGGTCCATTGCCCGATGCGTTGCTCGAGCGCCTTTGGCTGGATCATCGCCGACGTACGCATTTGCGCCTGAACGACTTCGCTGCCGGCCGGAACGCTCTGCGTCAGCCACACATTGCCCCCAATGACCGAGCCTCGCCCGATCGTGATCCGTCCCAGGACCGTAGCCCCGGCGTAGATGACGACGTCGTCCTCGACGATCGGATGGCGAGATTCTCCCTTGACGAGCACGCCGTGTTCACCCTCCGTGAAGCGCTTCGCGCCGAGCGTAACAGCCTGATAGAGACGGACGCGCCGGCCGATGACAGTCGTTTCACCGATGACCACACCGGTTCCGTGATCGATGAAAAAATGACTGCCGATCTCAGCGCCTGGATGAATATCAATGCCGGTGGACGAATGCGCGATGTCCGAAATCAAACGAGCAACCAGGGGCGTGCCCAAATCATACAAGGCATGCGCGATGCGGTAATAGATCACGGCGGTCATGCCTGGATAGCAGAGCAGAATTTCAGAGGCGCTGGTGGCCGCCGGATCGCCTTGATAGGCAGCCTGCAAATCAGTGAACAGGAGAGCCCGGATTGTCGGGAGCTGTCGCGCAAAGACACCGGTCATTTCTGCAGCCCTACGGTCGAGCGGCGCTTGTCCTAATTCGACTGGGCCGGCGGCGAACAGCAATCCTTTTCTGATTTGATCCTGCAAGAGAGACAAGGTTTGGTTTAAGATGTGCCCGACAAAATAATCGATGTTCGTCTCGTTCAAATCCGCACGGCCGTAGTGGGTCGGGAACAATGCGGCGCATAGGTTCTCCACGATGCTCCGCAACGCCTGCCGAGACGGCAATTCGCAACTCCGTCCGTGCAGCCTGATATTGTGCGCCATTTCGCGCGACGCTCGGAGTTCCGTCACAATCTCGTCGAGATTCCAGGTTGTCGTCACAGTCTCTTTCCCATCCAGCGCGTTGACATCCATGGATCATGTCCTCCGCAATTCATGCAATGCATTGACCAGTACGTCGATTTCATCGTGTGTATTGTAGAAGGCCAGCGACGGGCGCACGGTTCCTTCCAAGCCGAACCGACGTACTGTGGGTTGGGCACAATGGTGTCCCGCTCGCACGGCAATCCCACGATGATCCAAGTGCCTGGCGACCTGCTCGTTGGAAAGCCCGTCCATGACGAACGACAGTACACTGGCCTTGACGGAAGCCGTCCCGATGGGACGGAGCCCGCGAACGGCCGAAAGCGCCTGAGTCGCGTACTCCAGCAACTCGTGCTCATACGCGGCAATGGCAGGCATGCCGATGTGCGTGAGGTAGTCGATCGCCGCGCCAAGGCCCACGACTCCGGCGATATCCGGAGTGCCCGCTTCGAACTTTTGTGGAATTCCTTGATAAGTCGTTTTCTCAAAGGTGACGTCTTTGATCATATTGCCACCCCCTTGATAGGGTGGCATCTTTTCCAACAGAGCGGCTTTGCCGTACAACACTCCGATGCCGGTCGGCCCGAAAACTTTGTGTCCTGAAAACACGAAGAAGTCGCAATCCATGGCCTGCACATTGATCGGGAGATGCGGCGCGGACTGGGCGCCGTCTACTAGGACGGGTACCCCTTGAGCATGGGCCATACCAATGATCGTCTCAACCGGGTTGATCGTACCCAAGGCGTTCGAGACCTGTGTAACTGCCACCAGTTTGGTGCGTGGTCCCAGCAGCGGGGCGAACTGCTCGAGAATCAATTCCCCGGCGTCGTTGATCGGCGCAACTCGAATCTGAGCTCCCGTCTCCTCTGCCAGGATTTTCCAGGGCACAATGTTCGCGTGATGCTCCATTACGGTGAGGAGGATTTCGTCGCCGCGGCCGATATGGGCGCGTCCATAGGTCTGAGCAACTAAGTTGACGGCCTCTGTGGTGCCACGCACAAAGACAATTTCCTTGGTATCGGCCGCGCCGATGAACTGTCGAACTTTTTCACGCCCACCTTCATACACATCCGTTGCGCGTGCCGCCAAGGCATGGGCGGCACGATGGATGTTGGAATTGTCACGGCTGTAGAAGCGCGACGTGGCATCGATGACGCTCCGAGGCTTCTGAGTGGTCGCGGCGTTGTCGAACCAGATGAGCGGGTGACCGTGCACGCGTTGGTGAAGCACAGGGAAATCCCGCCGGATGGCATCCACCTCCAGTCTCGACAATGTGGAACCGGCTGCGGGCTCGCGGGCTATGGAACCGGGGCGTGAACCGCCTTCACGTAGAAAGTAGTATGCCGGAGCCGCGTCGATGGCCTTGGTGTAAACTTCTCGCGCACTGAAGCTGCCGTTGCAACGAGGCTCCCCGAATGGGTACACCTCGTCGGAGTCAGCTTTATGCTCACCGGAGCCGAACGCTTTTTCGGGAGATGACACATCAGGGGATTCTGTCTGCGCGGCATGCACCGGCAGATGGGTCGTCGTGGTAGCCAAAGGATACCCGCCTGCTAAACCGGGATTGTCCGGCTTGTCGGTCGGGAAAGTGGCAAACGAGGTCGGGAATGCCGAGAGTGTTTCGCTGATACCCGGTAATCCTCCCGGTATTCCAGCGAGCGCTGTGGGAATACCCGGCAACACAGGTGGCCCTCCGGGAGTCGGTGACGATGATTGGGGCGTGATGGCGGAATCCCTGTACAACTCATTCGCGAGTCGTGTAATCAACGCCGTGTCGAATGAATCGTCGTCATGACTGATCGGATTGTGCGCGGTAGTCATGGTGTCATCCCTTCGGATAGACATACTCGTGATAGAACTTGATCGAAACATTGTCGAGACGGCCGATCGCGTCCTCCGTCAGCACGGCGGTTGAAAAATACCGTGTAATGAGATGGGAGGCGATGCCGTGATCGTTGGTCCCCATGTAGCGGACAGAGAGACCGGGCTCGAGTTCGCCGGCGACACCAGCTTTTTGTAGGCCAACGACGCCCTGCTGCGGCTCACCCACACGTAACAACAGGATGCTGGTCTTGCCCGCCTTATCAACTTCCAGCTTGTTGCTCGGAATCAGCGGAATGCCACGCCAGGTAATGAACGGAGACCCGAACAGCTGCACGGTGGCAGGCGGTACGCCCCGCCTGGTCGCTTCACGCCCGAAGGCGGCAATCGCTTTGGGATGCGCCAAGAAGAACGCCGGTTTCTTCCAAACCAGAGTCAAGAGTTCATCCAGATCGTCCGGCGTGGGGGTCCCCTTACGGGCATCGATGCGCTGTCCAGGCACCACTTCGTTCAGCAGACCGAATTTCGGGTGATTCAGGAGTTCCCACTCCTCGCGCTCCTTCACCGCCTCAACCGTCAAGCGCACCTGTTCGCGGAGCTGATCGATGCGGTTGCTGTACAAGTCGGTGACGCGTGTATGCGTGTGCACGATGGTCTGGATGGTACTCAAATGATATTCACGCGGATCCAACTCGTAATCGACGAACGTGTTCGGCAGTTGTGGCTCGCCGGTATCGACCGTCAACAGTTCCACTTTCACTTCACCGGATTCGTTCGCCTGTCTCCCTTTGGCTTTGGCCACACGATTGAGGCGGTAGACGCCCCCATCGACATCCACCCAAGGCAGCAGTTTGTGCAGCCAGCGCGGAGTGATCTCCAGCATCTGCGGGACAGTGACCGTGGCGGTTGCGAGATTACGCGCCGCTTGGGCGCTCAAGCTGGTTCGGGTATCGCTTGGACTCATTGGCTTATCCTTTCTAAAATGGACGGGCATGATACCCGCCTGTATGGAGACTTATCGCCTCACGTGATCTGTTCGTCGGCAAATTTGATTCCGATCAGCATCAATGTTCAGCGAAATACTTTCCCATGCTGAGATATCGTTCGCCGGTATCACAAAGTATCGTGACGACCGTTTGATCGCGCCCCAACTCGGCCGCTACGCGCTGGGCTGCAGCCACGTTCGCGCCGGAAGAAATTCCTCCGAACAAACCTTCTTGGCTCGCCAGGATTTTAGAGGTGCGATACGCCTCGTCGTCCGTGATGGCAATTACCCGGTCAAGGATCTTTTGATTCAAGACGTCCGGCACAAATCCCGCACCGATACCCTGAATCTTGTGCGGTCCAGGAGGGCCTCCAGAAAGAACCGGCGAGGCGCTTGGTTCAACGGCAATGATGCGAACCGCTTGGTTCCGCTCCTTGAACACTTCGCCGCAACCCGTGATCGTGCCGCCGGTGCCGACGCCGGCAACGAACGCGTCGATCCGCCCGTCCAACGCATTCCAAATCTCCTCAGCCGTCGTTCTCCGATGGATCGCCGGATTTGCGGGGTTGGAGAATTGATCCGGTTTGAAGTATGACGGGTTACGGCTCACAATGCGGTCGGCTTCTCTAATTGAACCCAACATCCCTTCCCAACCGGCGGTGCACACCAATTCCGCTCCATACGACGATAAGAGACTGGCCCGTTCCAGACTCATGGTTTCCGGCATGACTAGGATCAATTTGTACCCTCGTACCGCTGCGACAAGCGCCAGGCCGATGCCGGTGTTCCCACTGGTTGGCTCGACGATCGTCGCGCCGGGCTTCAGCCGCCCGCTCCGCTCCGCCTCATCGATCATATTGAGGCAAATTCTGTCCTTTACACTCCCGCCGGGGTTCGCATATTCCACCTTCGCATAGATCGTTGCACCGCCTTTGGGCGAAAGCCGATTCAGCCGAACGAGTGGAGTATTCCCGATCAATTCCGTCGCATTGTTATGCCGTCGACCGGTCACCGACCGCCTCCCATGTAAAACAAGAACTCGACACGGTCGCCCTCCTTGAGCGGCGTGCCGGCCAACTGGTCCTGTGCGATCATGACATCGTTCAATTCCACGGCAACCATTTGAGGTTCAATCCGCTTGACATTCAGAAGATCCAAGAGAACCGACGCCTGAATGTCTTCAGGCTTTCCATTAACCGTGATCACCATGCCGAGTGTTCACTCCCGCCTCCGGACCGCTAGATGAACAATGTGGTTTCGGCGCCGGCGGTCAATGTCAGGATAGCCGGCAATCCCATCACCGCATCCACCCGTGTCGTGACCGCTTCTTCTTCCACACCCATGTACTCAAGCCCTGCGCTACAGGCGATCAATCGGAGCTTGCCCACCAGCTTGGCATCTGCAAACATCTCAGAAATCTTTGGAACTTTTTTCTCCCGCAACAAACGTGAGACCTCACCGGACACAGAGGCATACTCCGGAGGAAAATCCACTTCATCGCTTTTCCCTTCCGCAAGTTTCTTGATCGTCCAGAAGAGCAGCACGATGATGACATCCTTCCCCATTGCAGCTGCGGTCATGCCGAGCGTTGCCACCTGGTGGAGTTTGTCATAGGTCGCATTGTGCGCAAACACGACAAAACGAGGTTGCTGTGTCATGGTTTGACCTTCATATATCGACAATCAATCTGGCAGAGCGGAATTAAGCATGAGGCACTTTGAACACCTGCAACTGCTTCGGGTGCACAAAGACGACATCACCTTGCTGTAATTTCAACTCACGATACCGTTCCTTCGTCAACTCGACCGCGATAATTTCAGACGATTCTTTCGACACCAGTTCCACGTGAACTCGCGCGCCGGCCGTAATGAGAAACTGGACGGTCGCCTCGAGTTGTGTCGGTGCCGTCCGAGTCGGGCTGAGCTCAAAATCATGAGGCCGCACGAACGTCACTTCCTTATGATCGGAAGCATCTCCATCGGCCTGCGCCCGTTCACCGGCTTCTCTGTCCAGGAGTCGGTCATGTGCCATGCGCCCGTGAAAGACATTGACATCGCCGAGGAATTGATACACGAAGGGAGTTGCCGGATTTTCATAGACTTCATCCGGCGTACCCACCTGCTCGATATTCCCCTGATGCATCACGACGACACGATGAGCCGCTTCAAGAGCTTCTTCTTGGTCATGGGTTACTAAGATGCTCGTAATATGCAAGTCGTCGTGGAGCCGCCGGAGCCAGCGGCGGAGTTCTTTACGGACCTTCGCATCCAATGCCCCAAAGGGTTCATCCAGCAGAAGGAGCTTCGGTTCCACGGCCAGCGCTCTGGCCAGCGCAACGCGCTGTCGTTGGCCGCCCGACAACTGGCTGGGATACCGATCGGCCATTGCCTGCAGCTGCACAAGCGTGAGCAGTTCATGGACCTTGTCCTGGATGCGGGCTGCGGAAGGCCGTTGTGTCCGAGGCAGTACGCTCAGCCCAAACGCGACATTCTCCGCCACGGTCATATGACGGAACAGCGCGTAATGCTGAAAGACGAATCCCACGCGGCGCTCGGTGATTCGCTGATCGGTCACCTCCGTGCCATGCAGAAAGATGCGTCCCTGGTCCGGACGTTCCAATCCAGCGAGAATTCTCAGCAGCGTCGTCTTGCCGCAACCTGACGGGCCGAGGAGCGCAACAAGTTCTCCCGCCTCAACCTGCAGATTGACGTCGTTCAAGACGGTGAACGTTCCAAACCGTTTCGTGACATGATCGACCCGGATACTCATGATGGACTCCTGGCTAAATAGGCATCTGTGTCCAGTTACCGCTAGGGCATGCGCTGATGCGGTGAGGCTGTTTTCCGCTCGATCAGCGCCTTTGCTGAGAGGGTTACGATCGCCAACAGGGTCAGGAGTGAGGCGACGCCGAACGCCGACGCAGCGTTGTACTCATTGTATAAAATCTCGACGTGCAGCGGCATCGTATTCGTCAGCCCTCGAATATGGCCTGAGACCACCGACACCGCGCCGAACTCACCCATCGCACGCGCATTGCACAAAATCACCCCATAGAGGAGACTCCATTTGATATTCGGGAGCGTCACGCGTGTAAACATTTGCCAGCCCGAGGCCCCCAGCGTGATGGCCGCTTCCTCTTCCTCACGCCCTTGCGATTGCATAAGGGGAATGAGCTCGCGGGCGACAAACGGAACCGTCACAAAAATCGTTGCGAGGACGATACCGGGCAACGCAAAGATGATCTTGATATCATGCTCGGCCAACCACGGACCCAGCCAGCCCTGAGCCCCAAAGAGCAGGACATAGATCAATCCGGAGATCACGGGAGAGACGGCCAACGGCATATCGATCAGGGTAATAAGCGCCTGCTTACCGATGAATTCGAACTTGGCGATAGCCCAAGCCGCCGCCACCCCGAAGACGGCGTTCAGCGGCACAGCCACAGCCGCGACCAGGAGGGTCAAACGAATAGCTGCAAGGGCATCCTCATTGAGAAACGAATCGAAGTAACTGGCGAGTCCATGTTTCAACGCCTCGCTAAAGATGGCGACAATCGGGACGAATAGGAAGAGCGTCAAATAAAGGAACGCGGCGGCAATCAACAGCCTACGGACGAGAGAGCTCTCGGTCGTGAGCGAATCTTTCCACTCCAGATCCTTGTCGGCGGCAGTCGTGACAGAATTCATAGGTTCCTATTGATTCATGTGGCGAGTGCTGCTCCACCACTGAAGGAGGTTGATCGCCAAGGCCAGGACAAACGATGCCACAAGCATCACCACGCCCAGCGCAGTGGCTCCCGAATAATTGTACTGTTCCAATTTGGTCATGATCAGCAGCGGGGTGATCTCCGATTTGAGCGGCATATTGCCCGCAATGAAAATGACCGATCCATACTCCCCGACGGCGCGCGCAAACGCCATCGCGATCCCGGTCAGGAGCGCAGGCCAAAGCTCGGGCACGATGACGGCTCGAAATGTTTGCCATCGATTGGCCCCCAACGTGGTGGCGGCCTCTTCGACTTCCTTGTCCAAGTCCTGCAGCACCGGCTGAACGGTACGGACGACGAACGGCAATCCGATGAACGTCAGCGCAACAAGCACACCCAACGGAGTGAAAGCGACCTTGATGCCCAACGGTTCCAGATACCGGCCGATCCATCCGTTTGACGCATAGATCGCCGTCAGCGTAATGCCGGCGACTGCGGTCGGCAGGGCAAAGGGTAGATCGACGAGCGCATCGACGAGAGACCGGCCTGGGAAACGGTACCTGACCAACACCCACGCGATGATCGACCCGAACAATCCGTTGATGAGCGCGCCGACCAGCGAAGCCCCGAACGTCAGCTGATAGGAGGCAATGGCCCGTGGATTGGTGACGATCTCCCAAAACTGCTCCCAGGACAACGTGCTGGTCTTCACGAAGAGTCCGCTGAGAGGGATCAACACGATGAGGCTGAAATAAAAGACGGTGAACCCCAATGTCAGACCGAATCCTGGGAGCACGCTGGGCTGTTTCAACGTCAGGCGCATAAGGTGTTTGTCCGTATCAATTCGTGGAAATTCCGTGTATACGAAAACCTATTCGTCTCATCACCGAAGCCTTCATCGCCATGTCAGTTTTGGTCCGCACACAACACTCTGTCGGTGAAACTCGCCCCACATCGACGACCCGTCTCACGCTCTTCTCCCGGGTGCCATTCCCTCTGGACCCCGTAACGCAGCGCGGCTCGCGCCAGCAAGCGTGTTGAATCCAGCATCGGAAGAATTGATTGTTCTTCAGAGAGGAATAAAGGCAATTCCGTGCATCCGAGAATGACCGCCTCGACTCCCTCATCAGCCATCTCCGAGATCACCTTCTGCAAAAAAAGGCGAGAGTCGCTTGTAAACCGGCCTGCAATCAGTTCGCTCCGAATCATATGCTGAATTCGAACCCTGTCGGCCCCCGCTGGAATCACCGTCTCGACATCTCGCTGCTTCAGTGCATGCGAATAGATCGACCCTTCCATGACGATCTGCGTTCCGAGAATTCCGACTCGTCGCCAACCGTGCTGTATGATTTCTTCCAGAACCGGCTTGGCGATGTGCAGCCACGGGAGCGGTGATTCAACCAAGTCAATAGCCTGGTGCAACGTGTTGTTCGGACAAATAAAGAAATCGGCGCCGACCCGGGCCAGTTTCGAGGCCGAGTGAGACATGAGAGCAGCCACCCCTCTCCAGTCGTTCCGATCGATTGCGTTGAGATATAGATGAAGCGGGGACGAATGGAGCGTGATCTCCGGATGCACATATCGGCGCCCCATGACATGCTCCGCTTCCAGACAGATGGTTCGGTAACAGAGGGCCGCCCCCTCAGCCGTTCCGGCAACAATCCCGATGTGCGGAATTCTTGGAGTGAGGTTACCCATTGACAGAAAGCTCCCGATATCGACGAGAATCAAAACAAACAGATTCCGAGCGCGCATCGACATCCATCTGTCGGCCTCGCTTCAAAAAATACACAGGCAACCCGCGTCGCGACGCTTCACCGCGCACTTTTCTCGCCAATGTGTGACTCACCCGGTCCAACACCACGACGACTGCCTCAGTGGCTTTCGGGATTGATCGCACCAGATCACGATGCTTGCGCCCCGTCCAATGCTCCACACGACTTTTTCTGCCACCCGAGCGCTTCCGGAACACTTCGGCGGAATCACCGCCGACCAGAAGGATGTTCATGGTATCTCCTGACCGTTTGCTGTTCGACGACCACCTTCTCATCGTGCAAGGAGCACCGCCAGCTCCCTGCCGCCTCCGCCAGAAACTTCACGCTCAGCGAACTATTTCAGTTTGTAGATCTCATCGAAGACCCCACCGTCTGCAAAGTGTGTCTGCTGTGCCTTTTGCCACCCTCCGAATACGTCATCAATCGTAAATAAACTCACCTTGGAGAACTGATTTGCATACTTGGCCAACGCCGCCTCCGAACGGGGGCGGTAAAAGTGCTTGGCTGCGATCTCCTGCCCTTCATCTGAATAGAGATACTGCAGGTAGGCCTGCGCCTGTGTTTCGGTGCCCTTTTTCTTCGCCACCGAATCGACGAGCGATACGGTCGGCTCCGCGAGGATGCTGACCGATGGGGTCACAATCTCGAATTTCCCTGCGCCGAATTCCTTGAGCGCCAAATATGCCTCGTTTTCCCATCCGACCAACACGTCCCCGATTCCGCGCTCAACGAATGTCGTGGTTGCACCCCGCGCACCGGAATCAAGCACCGGCACATTCGCGTAAAACTTTCCGATAAACTCCTTGGCCTTCGTTTCACTATTGTCATACTTTTTTAGTGCATAACCCCACGCGGACAGATAGGCCCAACGCGCGGCCCCCGACGTTTTCGGATTCGCAGGAATGACCGCCACTCCGGGTTTCACGAGGTCGTCCCAATCACGAATGGCTTTGGGATTTCCCTTCCGCACCAGGAAGACAATAGTCGAGGTATAGGGTGAACTGTTGTGTGGCAACCGTGTCTGCCAATTTGCCGGCAACAGGCGAGCTTTGGCGATGGCATCCACGTCATAGGCCAAGGCCAACGTCACCACGTCGGCATCCAGGCCGTCGATCACGGCCCGCGCTTGCTTGCTGGACCCAGCATGCGATTGTTTGACGACGACCGGTTGGCCTTTTTCCTTCTGCCAATACTTTGCAAAGGCCGCATTGAATTCCTGGTACAGCTCCCGCGTCGGATCATAGGACACATTCAAGATGACCACGGACTCGGCAGCCTGAAGCGATGAACTCAGCACAAACAATCCAGACAACACTGCCATTATAGATATGGAAGCTAACCGTTTTATCTGCACAACATACTCCTTTCTCTTCTCAGTCTTCATGACCCAATCGCCTCCATGACAGCAATCCCGTTCAGACCGGTCGAACCGTACTGTTCGTTCACGAGCGGGGACTTTTTGTGAGAGCGTCAAGTGCATCGCGATATCGAATGTGCAGTTCCTCTCGCTGGTCGATCGTGAACAACCTCCATCCTGAATGGACCGTGTGCAAATACTCTTCCGGCTCAAATGTCGCGTGAAAGGCAGGAGCCTGTTCGGGCACATTCGGCATCTGACGGTCGTACTTGCTGATGTCAGGCCCGGGACTATGGCGGTCATGGGCCTCGGTCAAGGCGAGATATAGCAGATTGCCTTGAATGGACAACCAACCGGTCGTCGTTTCCTCTTCTCCGTACTCAGTCACCTGACCGAGGTGAAAATAGACACGCTGATCGGGTGAGGCCAGCTCCAAGGCTCTGGAAATTGCCGGTGCGAGCACCGCTACCTCTTCATTGCGAAAGGCCCTTGTTCGCTCGGCTTCTCCGGAAAGGAGTCGATGGACAATGTTGCGTTGTTTCCAAATGCGCACCCCTCGCAACAACGAACCGACCTCGCTTGAAGTTAATGCCGTTGGATGGGTGTTCACGTGAGGAGCAGGATCTTTTTCCAAATACACACGATTGAGTCCAGATTGATAAATGCTCATCTCTGGCGCAACTGAAGTCCCTGCGCAACCAGTCACGATGCCGATGCTTAGAACGAGAAGTGTGCGGGCAAACCATGAGCTCTTATGATTGTCGCTGCTTGTCCATTCCCTCATGGCTTGACCTCCTCGCGCTGTGTGAGGTTGATATCTGAAACGACCGACTCAAAACCGTATTGCTTGAATTCTCCCTGCGCCTTTTCGCTCTGTAGGAACGAAACGAAGTCGCGGGCTCCCGAAATGTTGCGTGCTGTCCAAGGTGAGACGACTCCGTATGCGATCGGTCTATGACTGTCGGATGGCGCCGAATCGATGATGCGCACTCGCTTCGATCCGATGGCATCGGTTCGATGTACCACACCCAACTCCGCCTCTCCCCTTGAGACAAGATCCAGCACGGCTCGAGAATGTTCTCCGTAGATGAATTGAGATTTCAGACGGGACTCGAGATTTCGATCTCTCAAGAACTGGATGGTGTCTTTGCCGACGGCTGACGTCGAGGGATCTCCGATAGCGATATGCCTCACCGGTTTGGTTTCAAGATCTTGAATGGAGTCGAGCTGCGCCGGGAACGCGCTGTTGGTGATCAACACAAGGGCCGTGCGAGCGTAGACATGTTTGGTGCCTTTAAGGATAAGCTCCTTGCTCTCCAGCTGATCGATGTCCTCGATGAGCGCAGGAAGAAAGACATCCACTGGTGCCCCTTCCTCGATTTGCTTGGTGAGTGTCTTGGGTTGTGCATAAATGACCCGTACGGCGATGTCTCGGTTTTGCGCTTCGAAAAGAGGCAATATCTTCCGAAGCACGTCTTTCAGGTTATTAGCCGCCGCGATGGTGAGGACCTCGGATTGTGCATACGCGGGTGTAGCCACTGATTCGGTAAACGCGACGATACTGACGAAGAACAGTGCGCGAGCAAGAAGAGGCGCGAATGTCATGACAATCTCCTTATGTCTGTGCTGTTTCATCTGCGTTAGAAATAGAACTGATATTGGACATTGAACCGGTTTTCGACGAGATCCCGACCAAATCCCGGAAGATTTTCGAAGGGAAATCGATCCGGCGCTCGTCCACCGCTGCCCATCGTAATATTCGAGTAATCGAGAATAATGCGATTATTGTACGTGCCGTCGAAGCTATAGCTGATGGCAACGCCCAGTTCTTTGGTCAAATCCTGTTTCTGTCTAATCGAAGGATCCAGGATGCCGTATCGGACTGCGACTTCGAGCTTGCGTGGGATCACATACTTCCCCACTTGCACATACCAGCCCCATGCATCGCCAAGTGACACCGGCGGCCCAACGGCGAGGGGACTGGTGGGGATTGTTCCCAAGTCGAACGGTCTGGTTCCAGCATCGCTATTCCGTACATCTTGAATGCGATAGAACCCTTCCGCTTGAAGCGACCAGCCCTTGTATTTGAGGATATAATCCAGGTTAAACGTGTGAAAGTCGTAAATGCCGCCACCGAGTAGCCTCCCATTGTAGGCCTGGGTAACTCGCTGACGAAACGTCCGCTCGACGATGTCGGATCGGATCGAGCTCAGGTAGTTTTGAGCCGGATCATACGCATAGGCGAACGCAATGGCTGTTTGTGGGGTACGTGAATTGAGAATATCTCCCTGTCCGTACCCTGGATTGCCAGCGATCTTATAAAGCAACCTGACCGTATACATCATCTCGCCGGTCAAAAAACGAGTATCGTAGTTGTATGTTCTGGTCGTTCCAGCATTTGGTGCGCCCGGAGTTCCGGTTTGGGGCAACACATTCTGACTGACCGCCGTACCCTCTCGCGTGAGATTTGCTCCAACCCCTCCCCAAATACCGATGGCATAGTTAAACTTATACTTCTCTTCATCACTCATAATGGTGATACCCACGTCCCGACTGCTCTGGAGGTTCGCCGCAAAGACCCTCTGCACCACCATGTTATCTGCAAAAGTCGTCGTGGCATTGGAAGTGATCAGCGCACGATTGAACCAGACTCGTTGCTGACCGACTTGAACAGTGGCCCAAGGGATGTGCCATGACGAAATATAGGCATCAAGCAGGTTGAGTCGCCCGCTCCCCCCTTCTTGGTCAAAGGCCGGTTGGGTCGCGGCCAAAGAAAAATTGTACCGAAGGTCAGGATCGAAGGCATGCCCCATGAATTGAAGCTGCACATTGGAAACTGAAAATTTATTCGAATCGCTCGCATACCGATATGCCCGATACTCGACTTGCCCGCCGAGAATCTCCGGATTTCTCGAGTCACCGATGGTCCCCCAGGCTTCATTGTAATTGCTGTGGGTATAGCGAACCTGTGTAAGAAGCCGCAGTTTGAGCAGAAATTTTTCACCGACGCGGAAGTTCAAGCCATTGTTGACATCGACGTTAAAGTTCGGCTTGGTGAGCCGTTCTCTGGTTTCGATGACCTTCAGGCCTTTGCTGTACTCTTCTTCCGAAATCAGTCCTTTCAAGTAGAGATACTTCAAGCCTGGATCTTCGCCCGAGTAGTATTCCCACTTGCCGTCCTTCCTCACGAATTGACCTTCTTCCACGGCCAAAGTCGGTGAAACACGTGTAAGCGAAATCGCCATGATCACAAGCAAAAGAATGGAACCGGAAATTCTCATGTCGCATTCCTCCCTGACATGTGAACTTCCGGTGGTCCGGTCAGTTCTTAGTTAAATGAATTAATAGCAACTCTGGCACTTCCAGTCGTCTGGACTACCTACCTGATCATCTGAATACTCCTAGGTACAACGGCTCTTTTTGTACTGTCATCAGCGCGTCATCGAATCGAGCGTGAAAGTGTGCCGTCGAATCGTGTCTTTTCTTTTCGTTCGATCTGGACCACTTTTGAGTCATGAACGATGATTTCGACAGATCCGAACCGAATCCCCTTCAGGGCAAGCAGGATTGCTTGCTCGACCGCCGAATCTAAGCTTGGATTCGTTACCTCTTGATCTGCTTTAAACATGTTTTTGACTCTACTTTCTCGATCGCCACGTCAATCTTTACATTACCGATCGTGATTAACGATGCATCTTATATCTAAACTAGAGTTTCTTTGTCAACATAATAAATAATAAAGTGAAAATTTCTAATCCTTGTAATACAATCAACTTGTTAGGAGATATTTATATTCTTAAATGATTGTTTCACATGCTCTCGATTACCAATATTCCCTGCCAGGCGATTTACTCATTTTTTAGCTATACAAAAAGATTGAGTAAATTATAATTGACATATGACAATTATGATTGCTATACAGCCGCCATGAAAATTCAGACCAAACAACAGGAAAACGCCGTTCAGTTTTCCAATCACCTCAAATCTGTCCGAACGAAGAACGGGTTCTCCCAAGGTGAACTCGCCAGGCGAGCAGGCATGACGCGGCAGGCTGTCTCTTCGATTGAATCAAATCTGTATTTGCCGACCACGGCCGTTGCGCTCCGGTTGGCCTCTGTTTTGACATGCCGCGTAGAGGATCTATTCGCTCTTATCCCAGCTGAAGACATAATCGAAGGTGAGTTGATCGGTCAGCGCGTAGAAAAAGAGCCGACTATCTCGCCCATTCGGGTCAAGGTTTCCACTATAGGAAGACGGATGATCGTGCGTCCTGTCGCCGACTTGGGCGGGCAACTTTCCTTTGCAATTCCTGCCGATGGATATATCACCCACACACATCTCAAGCCCTCCGGCTCAACCGTTCGAGTAAAACTCTCACGCGACCGGGAAGCGATCCAACAGGAAATCTCCGTAGCCGGATGCGACCCGGCAATTTTTTTGGCCGGCGAATATTTGCGGCGACACAAGGATCAGACGACGGTCATCGGTTGGCCGATGGGCAGTATGGCGGCACTGCGGGCATTGCAGCGTGGCGAGGTCCATGTTGCCGGATTGCACTTATTTGATCCAGCCACCGGCGAATCGAATATGCCGTTCCTTCGGCGACACCTCAAAGGATCGGCCTATGAGGTCGTCACTTTTGCGACGTGGGAAGAGGGCTTCTTAGTTCGAAAAGGGAATCCATTGTCCATCCGGACTGCTGCTGATCTTGGCCAACCGACGGTCACCTTGATCAATCGGGAGGAAGGCTCCGGGGCGAGGCTGTTGCTTGATCAACGATTGCGGGCTTCCGGAGTAGAGCCGACACACGTTCAAGGATACGACCGAGTCGTATCCTCTCATTTTGAAGTAGCTCGAGCCGTCAATGGGCGCCAGGCCGACGTTGGGCTTGGCATTCGCTCGGCGGCACAACTTTTTGAACTCGACTTCGTTCCACTCCAAGCCGCGCGCTACGATCTGGTCGTACCCAAGCTCTACTTAAAATCTCATCCGACCCTAGCCCACTTGTTTGAAACCATCGTGAGCAAAGCTTTTCGAAATGAGGTCGAAGCCTTGGGAGGATACGACACGAGCGACACGGGGAAAGTCCATGTCCTGAGGGCCGTTTAAGTACTTTCTCGCCAAGGGTTACGACACACATTCACATCAACCGCCGGAACAAAGAGGAGAATCAATGTCGAAGAAATCGTTGTGGTGGGCCTTGCTCAGTGTGTCGCTCCTGCTTGTGGGAGCAAGCACAACGAACGCCGTCGAGTATGGAGAATTGGTCCAGAAAGATGGGCAATGGGTATTTAAGAATACCGAAGATCCGGTCTTTAAGTACATGCGTGACACAGGCCGGATCTCGAATGAGCGATATTTTCAAATTTCGGAACAGACCGGCAAAAACTGGATTGAGCCGGCCGATGCAATCCTCAATCGCCGGAGGGATATCGAATGGAACCGCTACCTGAAAACCGCGCTGCACCTGCCCGACTGGATCGATCTGGGGCTCGAAAACCGGACCAGATTTGAGTCGTATGACCACCCATGGAGGGCTGCCCAAAAAATTGGAAACGGAGCGACAGACTTCCAAATTCCCATGCGGTCGCGGCTTCGTGTGGGCTTGGGCGGCAATGGGCCGCTGCGATTTCTCTTCGAGGGACAGGACTCGCGGTCGTTTGATAATGGAAAGCCCGGCGATTTCCGAGACCTCACGATGATCAATGAATTCGATGTGCTTCAGCTCTTTGGAGCCGTGAAATTGGACAATGTCCTGAGCACCGGGTTGCGGACCGATCTTCTCTTTGGACGCTTTACCCTGGACCTGGGCAACCGGCGCCTGGTCGCGCGCAACGACTTCCGCAATACCACCAATGCCTTCGATGGGTTTCTTTGGCAACTTAGTCAGCCCAATGCCTGGCGGCTCAAGGCCTTCGTCACAGAGACGGTCCAGCGAGACGATGTGAGCCTCGATACCGAGAACAATAAGTCGCTCTTTTGGGGGGCCTATTTTGAGAGCCAGCAGTTCCGCTGGTTTAACCTGGACGCCTATTACCTGGGCCTGAATGATCGGCGGGTCGCGACGGTGACTAGCCATCGCACCTATAACACGTTTGGCGGTCGCCTCTTTAAAGAGGCTAAACCGGGAGAAGTGGATTATGAAATCGAGACCGCCTGGCAGATCGGCCACCGGGGCGTGACCAAACACTTCGCCCATTTTCAGCACTTAGATATCGGCTATATGTTCAATCTGCCTTGGACACCCCGGCTGCTCTTTCACTTCGACTACGTCAGCGGCGATCACAAGCCGGGCGATAGTCAAGACGAAGGGTTCGATACGTTATTTGGCGCACGCAACTTTGAATACATGATCACCAGTATGTGGGGGCCATTTTACCGAACTAACCTCATTACGCCGGGGTGGCGGCTGATCCTCGCCCCCTCCCCCAGCTGGATTCTGGAAGTCAAACATCGCGTCTGGTATCTCGCCCAGAACAAGGATGTCTTCGGGAGTTCTGGGTTGCGGGACCCCACCGGCAACTCCGGTGGTTCGCTCGGACATGACATGCAACTACGCGCACGGTGGGCGGTCAATAAGAACCTGGACTTTGATGTCGGCTATATCCATTGGTTCAAGGGCTCCTATTTCGACAGCCCCGCCATCCTGGCTCAAATGCCGACCGGCGGGAACAAGGATAGTGATTACTTTTACGCGCAGATGCGAGTCAGGATCTAGAAAGGATTGACCATGAAACAGAGGTTTCTAGCATGGTATGTGTGTGTCATCGCGAGTGCGGCGGTGACACCGGCTTTCGCCGAGCAGGTCTTGGTGGCCGTCGCCGCCAATTTTGTTCCGCCATTTCGTGAAATAGCGATTGAATTCGAAACCGCAACCGGTCACAACCTCCGGGTGGCCGCCGGTTCCTCCGGAAACTTCTATTCGCAAATCAAGAACGGGGCGCCGTTCGATGTGTTCTTCTCTGCCGATATGGAACGTCCAAAGCTGTTGGAAGACGAGGGGTTGGGGGTCAAGGGTTCCCGTTTGACGTATGCCATAGGCCGCCTCGTGCTGTGGAGTCCGAATGCCGACCTGGTGAAAGGAGAGGAAACGTTACGCTCAAAAAATTTCAAGCGCCTCGCCATCGCGAATCCCAAGACCGCGCCTTACGGCCTGGCGGCGATGCAGACCATGCAAAAGTTGGATCTCTGGGAGGGTCTACAACCCCAAATTGTCATGGGAGAAAATATCGGCCAGACCATGGGATTCATCGAGTCGGGCAATGTTCAATTGGGTTTTGTGGCGTTATCACAGGTCCTCGATCCGAAAATCAAGGGTCAAGGTAGTCGATGGGACGTCCCTACCAATCTGCATGAACCGATCAAACAAGACGTGATCTTGCTGACGAAGGGAAAAGACAACCCGGCGGCCAAAGCGCTCATGGAGTTCATGGGTGGCCCGCAGGCAAAGGCGATCATCGAACACTATGGTTATGAGTTGAAGTAGAACGTGCATATGGGAGCTTTGACAGATCTGGATCTGAGCGCGCTGTGGGTCAGCGTCCGACTGGCCACGATGACAGTGATCGTTCTGCTGATCGTAGGCACGCCCCTCGCTTGGTGGCTGGCACATACACGATCCCGGTTGAGACCTATCATAGAAGCTGTGGTCGCGCTCCCGATCGTGCTTCCGCCCACCGTCCTGGGATTCTACATTCTCGTCGCACTAGGTCCTTACGGGCCGCTCGGCCGGTTTGCAGATCTCTCCCTCGCCTTCACCTTCATCGGTCTGGTGATCGCCTCAGTGTTTTATTCAATGCCATTCATCATTCAGCCGTTGCAAAGCGCATTTGAAGCGGTCGGCAAGGCACCCATGGAAGCGGCCTGGTCACTCCGTGCTTCAAAGTGGGATGCGTTTCTAACGGTTATCTCCCCGATCGCACTGCGAGGCTATATCAGTGCAATTGTGCTGGGGTTTGCACATACGATGGGAGAATTTGGAGTGGTGCTTATGGTCGGTGGATCCATTCCGGGGCAAACACGTGTCCTATCCACAACCATCTTCGAGCATGTCGAAGTCGGGGAATACGCTCAGGCGCACGCCGTCTCAGCCTTCATGCTGATCTTTTCGTTTCTGGTGCTGTTGGCGGTCTATATCACAAACCGACGATTTCCCATCCATGTGTCATGAGCCGTCTGCTGGCACGCTTTGATGTACGATTTCCGGCCTTTCATTTGGACGTTGATGTGGATGTCCCAATGTCGGGCATTACTGCCATCTTCGGACCGTCCGGATCAGGAAAGACCACTCTCTTGAGGTGTCTGGCCGGGCTCGAACGGGCTCCGAACGGCGTCATGCGGTTCGGCGACGATGTCTGGCAGGATGAAACAAAAGATCTGTGCCTACCGCTCCATAAACGACCGGTCGGGTATGTCTTCCAAGAACCCCGCTTGTTCCCCCATTACAACGTACGCGCGAATCTGCTGTACGGGTACAAGCGTATCTCTTCAGAAGAACGCCGCATTACGATCGAGCAAGTCGTCGACATTCTGGGAATCGGCCATCTTCTTGAACGCCGCATTCACAAACTATCCGGCGGGGAGCAACAGCGAGTGGCGATCGGCCGTGCGCTGCTGACAAGTCCCAAACTGCTCCTTCTGGATGAGCCACTTGCCTCGCTGGATATTCAACGCAAGCAAGAGCTCCTTCCCTTCATCCGTCGTCTGCATGAGGAACTCCGTATCCCGGTGATGTACGTCAGCCATGCGATCGCTGAAATCCTTCAACTGGCAGACCGTGTCGTTCTTTTGAAAGAGGGGAAGGTCATCGCGTCCGGCGCGCTTAATGAGGTGTTCACTTCTTTGCAATTCCGGGGACATTTCGGAGCGCATCGAATCGGCGCCATCTTGGAGGCTCGTGTCGCTGTTCATGAAGCGCAGTACGGCCTCACTCAACTGGAATTCAACGGCCAGCGCCTCTTTGTGCCGCTTCAGTCGGTCACCGTTGGACAGGTCGTGCGCGTCCACATCCTTTCCAGCGATGTCAGCCTCGTCTTGGAGAAGACCATCGCGCCGACCAGTGTGTTGAATATTCTGGAGGCCACGATTGTCGAGATCCGGGAGATGGACCAGGCCTCGGTCGACGTGCTGTTGGACATCGGAGTTCCACTCGTAGCCAGCATCACTCGAAAATCGCTCGTCACGCTGGGATTGAAACCTAGACAACGGGTATTCGCCCATATCAAGACCGTGGCGTTGAATGAAGAGTTGATGGCCTAGTGCATGGCATCATTTACGATCGGAGGTCCGGTCATGAATCATGACACCATCTCTGGCGGGAGGGTTCCTGATCATCCAGAGGGCAACATGCTCCTCGCCGATTCCATGGTCACCCTTGTGAAAGGAATCGTTCATTCCCAGTACGTGGGTCTTCTTCACCCCACAGTACGCATCCGTGCGGGACGCCGAGTCGACATGCGCATCAGGCTGGCACTCGGCGATGACCATTGCTTTTTCCCCGGACAGCCCGTCATCGCCAAGATTCCGGCTGAGGCCGTTCGGCTTGAGGCGGGTTTATTTCGTCGGAGTAGACAGCGACTGAACCGCTGGTACGGTCGCATTGTGCTGATAAAGCCGCTCAAGGAAGGGCAAACCGTCACAGCAAAAATTCATGGCGAAAGCTGGGCTCTGGCCAGCACGATCCCGGTCTTGGGATCCACGAGTTCAGCTCGAACATGGGATCCAGTCAGTATCATCGTCGATCCCCGCAGAATCCAGCTATTTCCCAGTCAGCGAGTGGCTGCTCTGGAGCCCGAGGCGTTGGTATACGGACGAATGTGGATGCAGGGCTGCAGTGCCAAAGATACGTCGATGCCACTTTAGTGGAAGACCCTGTCTAGGCTAAACAGACTCCAGGGTAGTCGATTCAATGATAGGAACCATCGATGGCGAAAAGAATGATGGGTGACGTGCTAACCGCCAAGGAAGCGGCACGATATGTTCGGCTGACATTGCCGACATTCTATCGATATATCTGGGAGGGCAAAATTGAGGCCCCGAAGATTGGGGGACGCTATCGGTTTACAAAATCGTTGCTGGACCGGTGGCTTGGCAAAAAGCCATCCGGCGCTGATGATGTCAGTGGACGAAATAAGCTCGTCGGCAGGGTGACTGGAATCAAGCGGGACGCGATTATGGCACAGATCGACGTCGACATTGGTTCCCACAAGATCACCGCCGTGATCACTCGTGATGCGCTGGACGAACTCGGGCTTCGCATCGGAGACACCGCCATTGCTTTGGTCAAAGCGACCGAGGTCATGATCGTGAAAAACTAAACCGATCAATTCGAACCACCTCGTCCCGACTGTCTTGACTTACAAAAACCAATCGATCCCGCACAGACTAGCGAAAAATTCTTACCGAACGTACATCCGTTTCTCACGAGAGACTGATACGGTATGGGGAGGAGCTACGGTGATTCTTTACTTATCAAAGGAGGACAGATCATGAAACTTAGCGCGCGCAATCAGTTCCAAGGCACCGTCAGTCGCATCACAGAAGGACAAGCAATGGCCGAAGTAACGGTTAAGGTCGGCACACTCGAGTTTGTTGCGGCCATCACGGAAGGCTCCGTCAAGAATATGGGGTTGAAGGTGAATGACTCAGTGTTGGTCGCCATCAAAGCCACAGAAGTGATGATCGGAAAGTAACGGCTCGTTACTTATCGCGTCGCGATAGAGATCAGGATAACGCTCAGCTTACCCGCTCGTTGAGGCGGGTAAGCGGCGTTTGTGTGTGTTGCCATCGCTGCCGATTTCTTCTTCAGCTTCTCATCACGCAATCTTCCTTGATTCAACTGACGGTCACCACATTTAGCTCGCACACTTATTCCTTTTCACTTTCTCGAGGGATTCCACTCTCCCCAATTTCTGTGGATAAGTCTGTGAACAAGTGCCTTCGCGATGCCTGAATCAGCCGAATGCGTGGGGAGAGACCCTTTTGCCTATTTTTTAATCATTGATTGAAAATGGAAATGGGCCACTACATCTAGTGGTCTTCGGCGGACGCGGAAAGAAAAGCTCTAAAAGTCGGTTAATTCTATGTTTCGAAATTGTTAGAGAGTTCGTAACGTTGAAATTTTCCCCAAGTCCAGAAGTTATACACAGCAGCCCTCGTGAATATCCCGAAATATCCTCCCTTGACAGGGAGGAATAGGCATGTTACCAATGGTTACACCATGAGAGCACAAGACCTCAAACGCCTTCGAGAAGAACTAGGCCTCACGCAGCAGCAACTTGCTGATGCATTGCACACCACACGGGTATCCGTCGCGCGGTATGAAGCCGGGATGCGGAAGATTCCCGGTGTCGTGTCAGTTGTGCTGGATCAATTACGACAGAAGACGGCGATTCCGATGGCTGGTCTAGTTGCAGCCGGTTTCCCCATCGACCCGGTGCCGCAATCGGAACTCGTGGACGTGCCGCCCAGTATGTTGCGAGGCGGTGAGACCTTCGCGTTAAAGGTGAAAGGCGAGTCCATGAAAGATGACGGGATTTTACCCGGCGATCTGGTGGTCGTGCGCAAACAGAGCACGGCTAAAAACGGGCAAACCGTCGTCGCCTTGGTGAATCGCGAGGCCACGATCAAGACGTATTTTAAGAAGGACTCGCGTATTGAACTTCACCCGGCCAATGAAACAATGCAGCCGATCATCGTCCGGCCATCGGATGAGTTTCACATCGAAGGGATTGTCATCGGCGTCATTCGCCATTGTACCGTCTAGACAACTCAAAGGAGGGAGCGATGGACATGATCGAACAAACAGTCATCACGAAAGACCGGTTGATGAATTTGGAGAGGACTGTGGCCGCGTTGGATACCCGACTGCGAACGATTCAGTGGGGACTGCAGCCACCTCATACCGGCTCACTGATTGGGCGTTTTCGGAGCATGATGAGATCCAGACAGGGAAACGAGTTTATGTCGGCAGTCTGCAATCAACGTGTGCGTTCGAATACGAAGGTGGTGCCTCATGATAGTCCAAGAGCATAGATCATCATCGGTGACGACAGGCCCCTGTTCTGATTGTGGCCTGGTCGTCGAGCAGCGGGTGGAATCAATTGATAGTCTGACCCACTCCACGGTTCAGCTGTGCGCCTCCTGCTGGAATGCGTACCGGCAGCGACAAGTCTTTTCCGGTGGGTGCTGCGGATAGGAGAACACCTCGGCATGAGCGGCGCAGAAGCAACAAAAAATAGCGCGATACGGTTGCCGGCTACTGGCGTGGGGCATCTCCGTGACAGGCGCGCTTCACGGCCAAAATCTGTGAGAGAAGCAGCGAGAGATCAGGGCAGCCATGCGATTGTACTGAATCCATCCGATCGACTAACGGTGTTATATGGTCATCCGGTCGCCTCAAGAATCGCCTCACAGGTTCTCGTCGATCATGCCCTATCCGGGCGTCCAATCGTGTACCTGGATGGAGTCCACACATTCGATGCGCTGCTTATCGGGAAATTGGCTCGCGGCCGACGGCAGCAGACTCGGAAAGCCCTTGCGATGATCCATGTGGCGCGTGCCTTCAGCGCGCGGCAATTGGAACGCCTGATGTCCCAGTGTTTGGCCGGCGCCTTAGAGCGCTATCAAACCAACACGGCGGTGATCTCCGGCCTGCTTGAAACTCTGTCTGTAAACGGCTTGACGGACAACGAGGCCGACCGGCTGGCGGACCGGATGATCGAATCGGTGCGCCACTTGACGCGGCAGGGAGTTTCACTGCTCTGCCCCTGCCCTTCCATTCCAAGGCCGATGACTCCGGCTCATCGGCTGTTTACCGCATTGCGTGTGATGAGCCACCGTTGCATCCGTGTACATGAAGCGCAGGGGAAAATCATAACGGAAGAACTCTCGTTTGACCCCATGCCCGCTTATGCAGAGCATTTTGAGGGCCTCGGCGCAGACCACCTCTCCCCTTCCAATCCGACTGCCAGTGCCCTAGCGTTCGGCCATGCCCCCATAGCTCAGTTGGATGGAGCAGCGGTTTCCTAAACAAGACGAGGGCTTCTCCAGCGGCACACGATGTCGAACATGGGAGCGTTCCATCCCGTTCGGGATATGGCCAAGTCGCGTCAGTCACTTTGTGCGCCGGGCAGTCACCTCATCGAAACTTTGCCGGTGGCAAGATCGTACACCGCAGCTTCTACTCTGAGGTTTCCGGCTTTGATCGCATCCCGGATCACAGGAGAAGACATGCGCAGCAACTCTGCCTGAATCCGCGCATTGGCTTCAATTGCCGCATCGATGTTGCCGCCGGACCGTGCCACTCCCGGCTGAAGGTGTTGATACAGAGCGCTGATTTGCCCGGGTACCGCTGTAGTTTTCATCGCCGCCTTGACCGCTCCGCATCCACTATGACCGAGGACCAGCAGCACTTTGATCCCAAGGACGGCAACTCCATATTCGAGTCCGGCAATCACCTCTGGCGTGACCATATTTCCAGCCACTCGAGTGACAAATAGTCGGCCGATCGTTTGATCGAACACGAGTTCCACAGGCACACGAGAATCGGCGCAGGCAAGGATCCCGGCGAATGGCTCTTGTTTGTCGACCGTATGCTCTCTCAGAATGGCGAGGTCGTGTTCGAGCGAGGTCAGTTGATTCGCGACTGTGCGCTGATTCCCTACAAGCAATTTCTCCAGAGCTTCGTCCGGACTCAAACTGCTTTGGGCATAGCTTCTTCGAGGAAAAACCAGCTCGCTTCCCGCCTGAGTGGCAATGCCTACCACCACGCCTGACACGATCGTTTGCAGAACCTGCCTCCTGCTGACCACCGAGTCACTCGACGTACGATCTTCCATGTGCCATGCCCTCCTCATCCCTCACGGTTGGGAACCTGCGCCCTGACCGGCATTCACCCGGTTTCTTTGGCGTTGCTGATCCGCTGATCAGCGGCGGTACGAAACCATGGTCATGAGGGCCAAGTCAATCACGGCGAATGGCGGCATGCATCTCGGTAGGCTAGCCATACAGAGAAGGCTATCTATGGGAACAGGAGGCTGAAACCGGAATGGAGGGTACGATCGGGGTTGACAGGGAGTCGCAAACCATTGAAACTACAGTCACGCCCCCGTAGCTCAGTTGGATAGAGCAGCGGTTTCCTAAGCCCTTCCGACCTTCCCTCACATCTCCTTGTCAGAACAGTGAAAACCATCTGTAGGAGCGGCGTTTGGCTTTTTTTCGACTCAGTTCTGGTCAGCCCAATTCAGGGGAATTTGGGCCAGTTGTGCTGTGAAGAGAACACGCCGGGAACACGTAGGGTTTATGCTTATGTGCTTGGAGTGAAGAATGAGCTAGGGCTAATCTACGCCACTTTTCGCCTCTGTTTGGTCTTCCTACTAATCGACGGCGTGATCGCAGGCTCGACAACCGTTAACCATCTTCCTCTCCCCGTTGAATCTGAATTGGTAAACTTTGGTTTACCACAGAATCAATAACATATTAACAGTAAAATATAGTTTACCCTTTTAAATTAAATTCGTTCATGGTAAATTATAATTTACCATGGCAAACTTACTTTGGGGAAACATCTATTATAAGGACCACTTCGCAGGAATCCTGCGCCAGGAACCAGGAGACCGGACTTCTTTTACCTATCATGAAAGTTACTTTTCCTCTGGTCAGCCGTCCATAGCGCATACTCTTCCTCTTCAGACAGAGCCCGTGATATCGGAGTCCGGGCTGCCGCCATTCTTTGACAACCTGGTCGCAGAAGGCTGGCTGGAAGAAGCGCAGACGCGCCTACTGGCCAAGCGCCGGGCCTCGCGCTTTGAATTGCTGTTGGCTTTCGGGCAGGACTGCGCTGGCGCCGTCTCCGTGATCGATCCGGAACCGCAGGAGCGCGGCACCATCCAACCTGACAACCCCATGGACATGGCGGTCATGGCCGGGCGGGCATCGCTCTCGGGTATCCAGCCCAAGTTGGCCCTCATCGAGGAGGATGGAAAATTCAGGCCGGCGCGCGCGAGGGAATTGAGCACGCATATCGGAAAATTCCCGTCGCCGCGTCATGAGGACCTGACGGCCAATGAATACCTGACAACGATGGCGCTCAAGGCGCTGCTGCCCGACGACAGCATTGTTCATCTGTACATGGGACGCATTGAGGGCTTTACCGATCAGGCGCTGATCATCAAGCGTTTTGACCGGACAGCGGACAGCCAACGGATACATTTCGAGGAGTTTAACCAGTTGCTGGGCAACCCTTCCGAGGCAAAATACAGCGGAAGCCACCAAAGCATGGCGGATTTCCTTCGGCAGACGCCGGGCTGCCTGCCCGCCGAGATCTACAAGCTCTATTTGCGCATCCTCGCCGGGGTTCTGCTCGGCAACACCGACATGCATCTAAAGAACTTCGCCATGTTCCATACCGATACCGGCTTGCGATTGTCACCCGCGTACGACGCCGTATCGGCAGTCTTGTATGGATATAAGACCATTGCGCTATCGATCGGCGGTGCTACGAATATTTCGATAGTGAATTTGAAGCCGCAGACACTGATCCGATTGGGTGAGGATTTCGGTTTATCCACAGACGCTATGGCGATGGCAACGGGTCAGCTGGATCGACGCCGGCAGGCCGCCAGGGAGGCCATCGCGAAGAGCAAGATCGGCAGCAATTCGATAAAAGATGAAATATTCTCACACATGGACAAACGATGGAACGGAACCTTCGCCTTGATTGGCAAGGCCTTGTCGAAGAAGCGGTAAGGCGCCGCAAGGAACAGAAATTAAGCCAGAAGAAGCTGGCCGTGCTGGCGGGTGTCAGCGGCCCGACGGTTAATGATTTCGAACAGAAACGGTCGACCATTACGCTGGGATCAGCTCTGAAAATCCTCAGATGCCTGGGGCTGGCTTGAAGCGATGCTGGTCCAGGAAACTTGGAACGGTGGCATCGGTGGTTCAACGAGTTGGACGAGCGACTCGCACCCGGCTGATGTTTCCAGTGTCCCCAGGCCTTCCGCCGGGTGGGACTCGCTTCGTCCGGACTGCTGCAGCATGGTTGCAGTTAAAGACGCGGCAGTAGCTGGAGCCTATGGCTGTGCTAAGGTGTCGATGTGGGTAGATCTTCACGCCGGTAATGGCGATGAGCCAGGGACAGATTCTCGATATTCTCCCCCGCCATAAGGGGCGAGGGAGATATCATCGTCCCATAGCGGGCACCACGCGCTAATCAAGTTTCTTCAGTTCTTTCTCGATCATCTCGGCTTTCAGTGGGAAAAACCCATCCTTGATCACCACCTGTTGCCCTTCTTTGCTCTAGATGAATTTGACGAATTCTCTGACGATAGGATCCAAAGGTTTATTCGGCACCTTGTTGACATAGAGGTAGAGATGGCGCCAGAGCGGATAGGATCCATTGTCCGCGTTTTGTTGGTTGGCCTCTTGATACGGCATGCCGTCCTTCTCTGCCAGTGGAACGGTGCGGACGTTCGAGGTGAGATATCCTATACCGCTATAGCCGATACCCGCCTGGTCTTCACTTATACCTTGGACCACGGAGGCTGAGCCCGGCTGTTCTTTGACTTCGTCCTTGAAATCCCCGTTTTTGAGGGCATGTTCCTTGAAGAATCCATAGGTACAAGTGAAAACATTACGGCTCTGAGATCCCATGTTCTGAGGATAACTTCATGAACAACATGTTGGTGCGCAACAATCACAGTGAATAACTGACTGATGAGCATGTTGCCTCATTTCTAATCGTTCGTCGTCTCAAGAATAGATGAAACGGTGGTGGCGACCTAGGACAGCTCGACGCTGTCCATCACGCGTCTCTCCGTCGTGAAAGACTCGGGCGAAGGATCCGCGGGGTGCGGGCAGTGTCTGAGAAAGGATCATCGAAGGTGTCTGATGAGGTTTCATCGCGGCCGTCACAGAGACAAGAGGGAAGGGGAGGGTTGACTCATTATAATTTGTCTAGTATTCTGGACATATGGACACTAAACAAGCTCTCGCCGCCTTTGATTCGCTCTCACAGGATACCCGCCTGCGGGTGTTTCGTATGCTCGTGAAATATGGACCGTCTGGTGCGTCGGCCGGTTCACTGAGCGAGGCCTTGCAGATCCCTCACAATACGCTTTCGTTTCACTTGTCGCATATGAGTCATGCAGATCTTGTCGTGTCGCGTCGAGAAGGTCGCTCCATTATCTACAGTGCTAATTTCGAATTTTTCTCAGGGTTGATCCGCTTCATGGTCGAAGACTGCTGCAGGATCGAGTTTGCCAGCATCCGCAATGATAAAAAGCGGAAATGTTCGATCATTGAATTGTCCAACTGCTGCGAAGCAAAGGAGAAAACATCATGAAACGCCTTCACATCCATGTCGGTGTCGAAAATATCGAACAGGCCATTCCCTTCTATAGTGCCCTGTTCGGCGCGGAGCCAGTCAAAACCAAAGCGGACTATGCGAAGTGGCTGCTCGATGACCCGCACGTGAATTTTGCGGTTTCGACCCGCGCCAGCAAGAAGGGTGTCGACCATCTCGGGATTCAAGTTGATGACACTGGCGAGCTGGATGAATTACGCGGACGGATGAAAAGCGCAGCGTTGCCCGTGTTTGATGAAGGTGAAACGGTCTGTTGCTATGCCAAGTCCGATAAAACTTGGGTGCAAGACCCTGCGGGCGTGGCATGGGAAACCTACCGGACGATGGAAGACGCCCAGATTTTTGCTGAGAAACCCGTTAGCCCAGAAAGTGCCTGCTGCACACCGGAAACGATGGGCACGCCGAATTGCTGCGAGCCTTCCGAGAACACAGCGGGATGTTGCGGCTGATGGAAAAGCATCCGCTCAAAGTGCTGGTGCTGTGTACGGGAAATTCCTGCCGCTCCATTATGGCCGAAGCCCTGATTAACCATTTCGGCCAAGGCTGCTATCAGGCCTGGAGCGCCGGAACCGTGCCCGCGCGTTATGTTCACCCGAAGTCGATCGAGACGCTACAACGCCATGGTATCAATCCTGGGAATCCAAGCAGCAAGTCAGTGGATGAAGTCGCTTGGCAAGCATACAACCTCATCATCACGGTTTGCGACCGAGCCGCCGGAGAGAGCTGCCCGCTATTCCCCGGCAAGGCGAAGAAACTGCATTGGAGTACACCTGATCCGGCGAAAGTCACCGGATCCGAGGCCGAAAAAGACGCGGCGTTTGATCAGGCGTTTTTCATGCTCAAGAACCGTATTGAGGAATTACTGAAATGACGGCACCCGCGAGCAAACAACTCAATCTCTTTGAGCGGTATCTCACCCTCTGGGTCGCTGGCTGCATGGCGGCGGGGGTTATCCTTGGGAAGGCCTTGCCTGATGTCGTTCAGACCTTCCGAAGTCTGGAATTCGGTGAAGGGAGCCACATCAATTTCCCCATCGCCATGTTGATCTGGTTGATGATCATTCCGATGATGATGAAGGTGGACTTTGCCTCCGTGCGCAATGTCAGCAAGCGGCCGAAAGGCCTGGCCGTGACGTTGGTGATCAACTGGCTGGTGAAGCCGTTCTCGATGGCCTTCTTCGCGTGGCTGTTCTTTCGCTACATCTTTTCCGCCTGGGTCACGCCGGGGGAAGCTGACCAATATATCGCGGGTTCGATCATCCTGGCGGCAGCGCCATGTACCGCTATGGTGTTCGTCTGGAGTTATCTCACGGACGGCGATCCCGGCTACACCTTGGTTCAGGTAGCAGTCAACGATCTCATTATGCTCGTCCTATTCGCGCCGATCGTCGGGTTTCTGGTCAGCGGGGCGTCATCGCTCAGCGTTCCATTTGAAGTACTCTTCTATTCAGTCCTTGCGTTCATTGTGATTCCGTTGACCATCGGCATTGCGGCGCGGATGTGGTTCATCGGTCAGTACGGAAAAGAATGGTTCGAAGCGAACATAATAGGCCGGTTCGGTCCTGTCACCATTGTGGCATTGCTGCTCACCCTGGTGCTGATATTCGCCTTTCAGGCGGAGAACATTACCGGGAAACTCTGGCATGTAATCTTGATCGCCATTCCGATTTTGCTCCAGGTCTACTTGAATGCGTCGCTGGCGTATGGGTCGATGAAATGGCTCAAGGTGCCGTATTCGGTGGCGGCTCCGGGCGCATTGATCGGAGCTAGCAATTTCTTTGAATTGGCCGTCGCCACGGCGATCGCGCTCTTTGGTGTTGAATCCGGTGCCGCTCTGGTGACAGTGGTCGGCGTGCTGGTGGAAGTGCCTGTGATGCTCTCCATCTGTCGGGTCTGCAACCAGACACGGCATTGGTTCCCCCCAGAGTCTCAAGAAAGAGATGGCCAGCCTTCACAACTCGTTCACGCTCGCGAGCCGGCTACGCTCCAGTAACTCAACTCGGGTCTCCCTCAAACATCAACCTTTATGCATGATGAAAGGAGGTCGCAATGAACAGAGCAATTACCTGGTCCGGTCTGGGGTGTGTCGCCCTTCTTGGGGCGTTTATGTCCAACAGTTCTCCGGTCTATGCCGATAACGTGGTCACGCTCGACCCCGGTTTGAAAGCCTACGTCAAGGTCAGCGGGGTATCCGGCAATGTCAACAGCATCGGCTCGGATACGCTCAATAATCTGATGACCCTCTGGGCCCGAAGGATTTCGCAAACAATATCCCAGCGTCAAAATTCAGATCGAAGGCAAGGGTTCGAGCACCGCTCCACCGGCATTGATCGAAGGCACGGCGCAGTTTGGGCCGATGTCCCGCTCGATGAAAAATACCGAGATCGATGCCTTCGAAAAGAAACACAGATATAAACCCACCGCGATCCCCGTCGCCATTGATGCGCTTGCGGTCTACGTCAACAAGGACAATCCGATACAAGGACTCACGATGGCGCAAGTCGATGCGATCTTCTCCAAGAGCCGCCGCTGGGGCCACGATGGCAACATTCGGATGTGGAAAGAGGCCGGCTTTGCTGACGGGCTGGGCGATAGTCCGATCAGTATCTATGGGCGGAATTCCGCCTCAGGTACAACAAGACTTTTTTTGCGCAGGAACTGTCGCATGCCCATACCTCCCTTCTTAGCTGTTTTTATTCAGACCAGTTCCGATCACCTGTTCGAGTTCCGCAAGACGATGCTCCCGCTCGACCAGCGCTCGGTAGTATTCATGCTGAAATCCCCTCCAGGCTCGTTGCGTATCAATAAGATCCAGAAACCCTCCCCTTCCCACGCGATACCCCACTCGCGCGGCTTCAAGGTTCTGTACGGCCTGAGGAAGGATCGTGGTGTGATACAACTTGGCCACCTGTTCACTCGCCCGAACCTTGGCTAGGAGGTCTTTGACCTGAAAGCGAGTCATGTTTTCTAACGTGTGCCGCTGTGCCCGCGCGGCTTCAACCGACGCGACAGCTTCTTGCAGACCAGCGTCATACTTCGGTTTGGTCCAGAACGAAAAGGGGATGGTCATCGCCACGTAGGCGCCGAATCCATCGCTGGCTTGAAAGTTCTGAAAGCGCTGAAACGCCACGTTGAAGTCCGGGTAGTACTGACGCTGGGCAAGCGCGCGAGTTTGTTCACTATGTCGAACAGCCAGTTCTGCGGCTTTCAACTCCGGCCTAGTGTCCAGTGCAAGACGATGCAGATCGTTGATGGTTATGTCGATCGGCATCAGAGACGGCTCCTGAGGAACGCCCAAAGGCGATAGAGGGTCCCTGTCCAGGAGGGTGTTCAGCAGCGCTGCTGCGGTCTCGCGACGCTGTTCCAGAACGGGAAGTTGCTGGTGCAACACAGATAGCTCGACCTGAGCCTTGAGCACATCGGCCTGCGATCCCTTCCTCGTCCGGAACTTCACGTTCGCAATCTCGAAGAACTGCCTGAGCAATTCGACCTGTTCATAATGAATCTGGATTGCCTTGTGCGCAAGAAACAGGTCGTAGTAAGCCTCCTTGACGCGAGCGATCAGTTCCCTTTCTTTCCCATGGAGAACCTGTTCTGTCATTTCGGCCGACCGGCTCGCTATTTCGCTCTTCAGAGCTAGTTTGCCGGGGAACGGGAGATTCTGCGAAAGACCGAAAATGCTGTTCTGCGTCTGCGTGACGTTGAAGGTCTGCGGAAAATTCCACAAGTGCACGGACAGCGTGGGATCATCCAGCGATCGAGCTTGCACAATCCGTTGCGAGGCGGCTTCCCATTGCCTGCGCGCCGCCACAAGTTCCGGATTTCTGGCCAAGGCTTCCGGGATCAAATCTGGTAACGCCAAGGACGATTGTGCAGCCTGATCGGCGGCATCGACGGCATGGCGTCCATCTACCGCGAGGGTCATGCTCAGGACTGTTATGGCCAGCAGCAAAAATCGAATTGAGCGAGTCATGGGATGGTCCTTCCCAGAGCTTTCCTGCCCGCATCTCAGGCTTTCGTCCCGCTACAGAGGAAACGGCGGGATGAGCTCGCGTGCGGAGCCGGGCAGATAACGCTATGATGAAACGATAGAAGGAAGAACCGGAAAGATCAGATTCGAAGTACTGTGCTCGCAAGAGACTGATGCGGAGGAGAACTTGATTCGAGATTGCAATATAGACTGGAAATCTGTACCAGCCGAGGGCTTACCGTGGGAAGCGTAGGCAACGTATGGTCTGCCGACCTCTATCCCTCGTCCATGTTACCCGTCAACGGTATTTCTAATTCATCAGCCCTCGATCGGCGAATGCAAACAAATCCACCGTTCTCCTGGATGCACAGGGGAAAATCTACTTCAGCGGCATGCCGACTCATGAGGCTCCTTGCTCATCAGTCTGACTCCTCTCGTCATTCTTACAACAAGCAGACATTTCTGGGCCTGGCTCACCTTTCTAACACTATAGGCCGCATTGGGCTTGAGCGCCCAAAGTGAGCCGGCTGCGCCGTAACCCCAATGCCTGCCCTCTCCGCTTGCCAGCCATATCAAGATACCCACCTCACAATCTCGCATAATTCGGCAAGTACAAATAATCCAAGAGAGATCGGTAGACTCATGAATCCTACTCCAGCCTTATAATTAGCTGATTCCTGCGCCCTAAACCCGATCCAATCGTACTTCCAAAATCTTTAGCCTGGCATGATCGCTTCTACATCAATCTCGTAGGAGCTGCTGGAGAACCTCGATTAGGGGCTTTAGGTCGTCCGAGCGACCCGGAGACCATTGGCGACGGCGATCAGTTCACTGACTTCATGGACAACGACGGCCAAGGCCACACTCAGGACACCGCTTACGGCCAAAGGAATGAGAATGGCCAGCAATAGAAGGGAGAAGACGATGTTCTGCGTGCTAATCCGCTTCGCTCTGAACGCAAGCCGCAGTACCTCAGGCACTTTCGCCAGATCATCGGCCATCAGTGCCACATCTGCCGCCTCGATCGCCGCATCGGTTCCCGCAGCTCCCATGGCCACGCCGCAGGTTGCAGCCGCCAGGGCCGGCGCATCATTAATCCCATCGCCGACCATCAGAACCGGTCCGTGGCGACGTTCCAACTCCTTGACCGCTTCAACCTTGTCCTCCGGCTTGAGATCCGCCAGGCTGTCATCAAGGCCGAAGCTCTCCGCCACAGTTCGGGCCGTGCTCGCGTTATCTCCGGTCAGCATGACCGAGCGGAGCCCCATGCGGCGGAGCTCAAGGATGACATCCTTCACGCCGTCGCGGACACGATCCTGCAAGATGAGCAGGCCGTACAGGTTGTGATTCGTCCCAACGAGGACGACAGTTTTTCCCTGGGCTTGCTGTGTCTGCACCTTCTCTCGGACTGCGTCCAATGGGATCCCTAGTTCTTCGAACAGCGCCGGACTGCCGACATACCACCTCACGCCATCAGAAGACACTGCGGTAGCCCCCACGCCGGTCAGAGCCTCAAACTTCTGCATTGGTCTTAGAGCAAGCCCTTCAGCCCGTGCCTTCTCAAGGACGGCCCGCGCCAGCGGATGTTCAGAGCCATGCTCGATGCCGGCCGCGACCGCGAGCAATTCACCTGGTGAGCCGTTGAGAGTGATGAGGTCTGTGACAACCGGCTTGCCGGCAGTAAGGGTACCCGTCTTATCGAAGGCTGCCACGCGGATCCTCCCGAGATGCTCCAGATGCACGCCGCCTTTGATGAGAATGCCATGCTTGCCGGCCCAGCCAATCGCGGCAGCAGTCGCCACGGGCGTCGACATCACCAGCGCGCATGGCGCAGCTGCGACTAAGAGCACCACCGCGCGCTCGGCCCAATTCTCCAGCGGCAAACCGAGAAGCCAGGGTACAAGGAGAAACCCCACCGACACCAGCAACACGGCGGGGCTGTAGCGGCGACCGAAGCGCTCGATCCACTGCTGTGCTTGCCCCTTGCGCTCCTGCGCCGCCTCCACGAGATGAATAATCTTGGCCAGGGTGTTGTCTTGAAACGACGCGGTCGCCTCGATCTCCAGGAGGCCTTGCCGGTTGAGGGTGCCTGCGAAGACCTTCATGCCAGGGACCTTATCGACCGGAATGGATTCACCGGTGACTGCCGCTTCGTCTAGGCTGGAATTTCCGATCCGAATCACCCCGTCGGTTGGAATGGTCTCGCCAGGCCGGGAGAGGAACCGGTTTCCCACCTGCAGAGCTTCGGCGGGAATCGTGACTTCCTGGCCATTGCGAAGGACATGTGCCTCTTTGGGCGCCAAGTCCAAGAGCGCGCGGATCGCCGAGCGCGTGCGCGCGTAGGTATATTCTTCCAGGCCCTCGGCTGACCCATAGAGAAACACCAGGAAGGCGGCTTCATCCCACAGCCCCAGGATGCCGGACCCGACGGTGGCCGCCATCATGAGGAAGTCGATCCCGATGACCCGTTCGTGGATCAGGGACTCCAGGGCTTCCCAGCCCCAGTGGTAGCCGCCCAGCGGAATGGCCACAAAATAGAACAGGGCCTCGGTCCGCTCAGAGACCGCACCCAGATAAGCCAACGCAAATCCCACGCCCGCCAGCATGCCGGCTATCAGCGCATTACGCAGAACCGGGTATTGCCACCATGAGCCCGCAAAGCCGCCGTTATGGTTTCGGTCCATCACCTGCTCCTCGGTGTTCATCGGCCCTTACCTGCTACCGTGAAGGCGGTGCACCTGAAGCTCTCATTCAACTTCTCCCTCTTTCGTTTTTTAGAGGAGATCGCTGCGTTGCTTTTCGAATTCTTCTTTGCTGATCTCCCCACGGCGTAGCGCTTTTTCAGAATCTCCAACGCTGATTCCGGTTCTCCAAATGCCGACGCCCTTCTTTCCTGCCGCAGCAGCGACTTGATCCACAGGACAAGCGCAACAATCAGTAGTGCCCAAAAGGCGATCATGAAGACAGACCCCGTCCAGCCCCAAGGCCCCATCATTGGTTCATGCATGGCTGTCTCCTTTATATTTATGCCGTCTCTTCATTGCAGGGTTTCCCCGAGTTCCTGTTCGGTCGCACATGGTTTTAGCCGCAGCGACCGGCCTGCCGCCTCCGCGATGTGTGTCATGGCGCGTTCCAGATTGACCCTCAGCTGAACTTCCTTCCGCCGCCGCTCTTCCGGCGGGAAGGTCGCGAGCGTTTTTCCTGGAATCAGCACGACGACATCCTCTGTGCTCCACACCGGTCCTTCACACTGGCCGGGCTGCACCGCCTCCACCTGCACCCGTACCGGCCGAAGCGCCCAGCCGAAGGCATACGCGCCGCCCCACCAGAGCGGGAGGTCGGTCAACAGATCGAATGCCATGTACGAGCCGATGGCTGCGGGATTCCATGCAGTCGCAAAACCGATAACCGTCAGATTAATGCTCGCGCTCAAGCCCCACCCACTCACCCAGTACTGCCAGCGGACGGCACCATAATCGAGAATGCGTCCTGTGACAATGTTATCGGCCCCGCTTTCGTCGGCAAGGGCACGGAGTTGCGCGTCGCTGAGATGTTCCCGTCGAAAGCCGAGATTGCCAAATAGACGCCTGGTCTCGGCGAACGGCAGGACTTGGAACCCCGGTTGCGCCGACAACTGTTCCGTCAAGAACCGTTGAGCTCTGAGCTCCACTTCCTCAACCAGTTGAGCCCGGAGATTCGGTTCGATCTCCGGAGACGGCGTCTCCTCAAACGTATGCATTTGTGTGCTCTTGGTGATGGGTGCCTCCAGCGTGATCTGTGCCACCACGATCTTCAGCGGAGGATCCGACGGCGGCAGCGCGTTCTGGACCACCAGCCAGCGCACCCACCGGTCACGCAGAGCAGGATCAGGGTGGGCACACCTAGGAGGCATGTCTGGCTGCGCATGCGGTTACTGGCTAGAGCCGCTACCCCCTTACCGCTCGTTTCGGCTATCATTGCCCTTCCCTCCCATGGGCACTCCACGGCTTATCTTGAATCCCGCTTTTCCTGCTCAGTTCATGATCACTTCGACCGTCGAGCACATGTTCCGCTCCGTGGATTCCCGCCGCCTTTACAGGCATAGCTCTAAACTGACTACGATCTTCTATCGTCCTACCCATCTTCACAGAGGAGGAACTCGCGCTGCATTAAACTTCTTACCCGTATGGCTTCGAAGATTCTTTAGTCTTATACCACCAATGTGCCCAGGCCTCTCGGAACCGCTCCTCCCACACATACAGCGTTGGAAGGACGAGAAGCGTGAGCGCAGTCGATGTCACAAGTCCGCCAATCACCACCGTCGCGAGTGGACGTTGCACCTCCGCACCAGCGGACGTTGAGAGAGCCATGGGTGCGAATCCCAAGCTGGCTACCAGCGCGGTCATCAAGACCGGACGCATGCGAACCAACGCCCCTTCATAGGCTGCGTCTTCCGCCGAGCGCCCCTGCTTGCGAAGATCTAAAATGTAGGACATCAACACGACACCGTTGAGCACCGCCACGCCGAAGAGCGCAATGAACCCGACGCCCGCGGAGATCGAAAAGGGCATGCCACGGAACACCAACGCCAGAATGCCTCCGGTTGCCGCCAGTGGCACATTGAGATAGATGAGCAGAGCCGGCCGGAGGCTATTGAAAGTCGCGTACAAGAGGACGAAGATAAGAAACAGTGCGATCGGTACGACAATCGCGAGCCGAGCAGACGCGCGCTGCAGATTTTTAAATTCGCCACCCCATTCAATCCAATATCCAGACGGCAGGGTCACGTGACTGGCCACCGCCTTCTGCGCTGCGCCAACAAATCCAGCGAGGTCTCGCCCGCGCACATTAGTTTCGACGGCCAGCCGCCGTTGAATGTTCTCCCGGCTGATTTGCGCCAGACCGGTTTCGATACGAATATTAGCTAATTGCCTGAGCGGAATGAGG
Source organism: Nitrospira sp. (assembly GCA_024760545.1). NCBI lineage: Bacteria > Pseudomonadati > Nitrospirota > Nitrospiria > Nitrospirales > Nitrospiraceae > Nitrospira > Nitrospira sp. The sequence goes on along the minus strand of CP060501.1, from coordinate 3,891,450 downwards.
CGACCCTGCGCATCGGCGATGCGAATATCCAGAATGCGCTCGAAATTCTTGCGGTCTTCAGGACTAAACCGCACTTGCATGAAAAAGCGACGGTTGCCTTGCACGACTTGACCGACAATTCGGCCCCCCAACGCTGTGACGGTATCCAAAATCTGCCCCGCATTGATGCCATAGCGAGCGATCTTTTCGCGGTCAATGGCCACTACGTGGTACGGCATTCCAGCCACCTGCTCAGACTTGGTGTCTGCCGCT